>JBFJVZ010000146.1:0-15889 GCA_041623895.1 Pirellulaceae bacterium
CACAATTGATTTCCGAGCAACTGGAGTATCTTCAATTGGCATTGAAGTTTACCCCCGATAATCCTCACGTGTTAGAATCGGTAGCCGAGTTGGTTCGTGTGGATCGTGAGAGCGGTGAAGCATACGAATTGCTGACCAATTCGCTGGCTGAGGGAACAGCAACGCCAATGGTCCATTTGATTCTCTCGATGGCCGCTCACGAGCGAGGCGAGTTTAAATTGGAATTGAATCATCTGGATTTTGCCTTGGCGGCCGATCCGAATCTCGTTGTTGCGATGAACAATTTGGCCTGGCGTCTTGCCACAAGCGAGCCGCCACAGTTGGAACAGGCGCTGGCATTGATCGACAAAGCAGTGACGCAGGCACCTGAACAACCGGAGTTTCAGGGAACGCGCGGACGTATCCATCAAATGCTGGGCCAGAACACAAAGGCAATCATTGATCTAGAGGCGGCTTTATCCAAGCTGAAGGATCGTCCGGACATTAACGACGCTCTGGCAGTATTGTACCGCGACATCGGTGACGATCATCTCGCGGAAAAGCATCGGTGCCGCGCGACGCAGATTCGCGGACAGGCAGTGAACAGACGCCCCTAGCCTGCCGCGGTCACGGCGACTGATGTGTCGGCTTTGGGCCCAAGACGCCTGCCCAGAGACGTGATAGCGATACGCGGGCTGTTTGGTGCGTGGACGTGCCATTGAGTGAAACCCCTTTCACGTTGGTTTCACGGTAGGTGACTACCGGGAAACGATCCGGAAAGCAGGTCGCACGGCACGCTGCCGGTTTCGCTAAGTAGCGAATCGACCAAGACTTAAAACAAGTGGGCGATACAGAACTCGAATCTGTGACCTCCACGATGTCAACGTGGCGCTCTAAACCAACTGAGCTAATCGCCCGAATACATTTTCCCTTCGGCAAACTCGCTGCCTGCCCTGAAGAACAGCCCGAGTAGCGAAGTTTTGGCTAGTCTGTGCCGGAGTTGACGGATCGTCAAGTCGTTAGGTTCACAGCACTGCAAATCGCTAACGCGAAATACACGAGTTCTCTTCGTAGCGGAAGTCGGAAGACGTTCGGCCTAGCCAAAGACTATGGAAATTCTCCTGAATTACGCTATCCAGGATTCGTTTGCGGTGGTGCCTGTGCGGGCGGAACTTGCCTCGGTCCCCGCGTCAGGACTAAAAATTGCTCTCTGAGGACGGGCTCTTTGGGGCCCCAGGCCGCCAACACAGGCAAAACTGGTGTTTTCGGCACTTTCAGTGTTGACGGTACCAGCCTACCACCTGGATACTTTGTCCACCGGGGTTGTTGCCAGTTGACACTCGCCGCTCTGAATCGCAAGCGAGAGTTTCTCGTTCGCGGTCACGAACAGAGTTTGCTGAAACGTATGGCTGGCGAACATCTCTTTTTGGTGGAGGTCACTTTGGCATTCATCACCCATTCCTTATTTGCGCTGGACTGCCCTCCGGCCGGAGACAACGTTATTGGTGGCATTGGCACGCAGTAGAAACGCTCAACAGGAAAATCGCGACTCCGTTCGTATTAACAACAACATTCGCATCACCCCCGTTCGTGTCGTCAGCGAAGCTGGCGAACAGCTTGGGGTTATCCCGACCGAAGAGGCGTTGGAGCGCGCCCAAGATGCTGGTCTGGATCTTGTCGAAGTGGCCCCCAACGAGCGGCCTCCCGTCTGCCGAATCATGGATTACGGCAAGTACAAATACGACAAGAACAAGAAGACCAACAAAGGTCATTCCCACACCAAGACCAAAGAAATCCGACTGCGGCCAAAAACCGGCCAAGAGGATATTCGCACCAAGATCCGGCAGGCTGAAAAGTTCTTGCAACACAAAGACAAGGTCCAAGTCAGCGTGTTGTTTCGTGGCCGCGAGATGGCTCACATCGAAGAAGGACGCAAAGTCATGGCCTCGGTGATCGAAGTTCTCAGCGAGCACGGCAAGGTCGAAACCGAGCCGCAGCAACATGGCCGCCGGCTGATCTGCATGATCTCACCCAAGTAGCGGGAAGGTTAGTTGGCAGTCGTCAGTCGGCAGCAAGACGAAACGATCTTTGCTTTATCTTGTCTGACGACCGGCTACTGATAATGGTCCATCCCTGTTTTTGGCAACTACTTCGGACTTCGGCATTCCTTGTTCGATGTTGGGTGTTCTTCTATCACCGCAATGGAGACCACAGAACATCCAACAAGGAATGTCGAAGCAGAAAGTCGGAAACCGTTCTTTGCCACGAACGAATCACGCCAAACCGTGATGGCTGGGTACTGTCTACTGCCTCCTGAAAACTGACGACTCGCTATTGTGATTTCTCTGGACAGTATCTGCCAACACCTGGCGGTGATCGCGCCGCTGGAACTCGCCGAGTCGTGGGATAACGTCGGTCTGCTTGTCGGCGACCGCAAGTTGTCCGCCCGGCGTGTGATGACTTGCCTGACGATCTCGCCCCCGGTTGTCGACGAAGCGGTTAACGCAGAAGTCGACTTGATCGTTACCCATCATCCCCTGCCGTTTCATCCGCTGCAGCGAATCACCGCCGACACGACGTCCGGTCAGATGCTGTTGCGGTTGATCAGTGCTGGCGTCGCCATCTACAGCGCGCACACGGCCTTCGATTCGGCTGCCGCAGGGATCAACCAAATGTTGGCCGATTCACTGTCGCTGCAACAATGCGATTCGCTGGTCTTGCCGGAAGATGACTCAAGACTCGGAGCGGGCCGCGTCGGCCTGTTGCCCGAAACAACCAGCCTGAAAAAACTGATCGCGGACGTTGCCGGCACGGTTGGCGCCTCCGCGCCGCGGCGAGTTGGCCGGGCCGATTTAAGAGTGTCCAAAGTTGGCTTTGCTTGTGGCAGCGGGGGCAGCTTTTTGAGTGCCGCGCGAAAAGTCGGATGTGACGCCCTGATTACCGGCGAAGCAACCTTTCACACCTGCTTGGAAGCGGAATCGACCGGCATCGGCCTCGGCCTGCTGGGTCACTATGGGAGCGAGCGTTTCGCCATGGAGCGGCTTGCCGAGCGTTTGTCCGCAGACTTTGGCGAATTGACCATCTGGCCCAGTAAGTCCGAACGCGACCCCATCGAGCGAGTGGATGCTTAGAATCCGCATCTTTTCGTCTCAAAGGCCATCACATCTTGAGACGATTGCCCAGTGATCGATTGCCCAGTGATATTGCCGTGCAACTATGGTATCAGAGTCATTTGCTGATCAGGAATACGACCCCGTTCCCGAAATACCCTAAAATGAAGGGTGCTGGAACAGCAGTTGCACCACTGCGAGATTTTCCTGGTGGATGCCTCTTTTGGCAGGGCATCGTCCATTGTTGGAAGCCGCAGACGTGCGTGTGGCTTGTGATTTGCTTTCCGACTTCCCCGAGGTGTCACCGAGATGGCGATGCGTGAAAAATGGCTCGCGGCTCTGCCCGTCTACAACGAAGTCAATTACGTTGACCAGATCTTGGACGAAGTGTCCTGTTACGCCAGGCATGTCTTGGTCGTCGATGATGGGTCCAGTGATGGGACCTCAAATGTGTTGGCTCGCCGGCATGACATCCATCTGCTGCGACACGCAGAAAACCGCGGTTACGGCGCGGCACTGCAATCCGCATTTCAATTCGCCATCGACGAAGGCTTTGACGGTGTCGTCACCCTCGATTGCGACGGCCAACATCAGCCAAAGCGAATTCCACGGTTCATCGAAGCAGCAGCCGGCGCGGATATCGTCTCGGGAAGCCGGTATTTAAAACAGTATGAAGGTGATGATGCCCCGCCGCCGGAACGATTGTTCATCAATCGTCGCATCACGCGCGAGTTGAACCGGCGGTTGGGATTGGAGTTGACCGACGCTTTTTGTGGATTCAAAGCCTACCGCTGCGAGGCTCTCCAGCGGCTGCGAATTACCGACAACGGCTACGCGATGCCGCTGCAACTGTGGGTCGAAGCGGCCGCGGCGGGATTGCGAATCATGGAAATCCCCGTGCCGCTGATCTACCTGGACTTGGAAAGATCATTTGGTGGTTCGCTGGATCATGCCGAAACACGTCTGCGTTATTACAATCGAGTGATCGACGACGCACTCGATGCCGTCTGCCGGGCTGACCGACTGATCGCCAAACCGGAAATGGTTTGCCGTCAAAGCATCGGCTGAAGTCAACGCTGCGACCGTTGCCCATCGACGATAGCGTTCGGAAGCACTCCGAATCAAAGAAAAACCCGAGTCCGCCGCCTTCTGCCAAGCCAGGTTCCAAGTACCTCTCGAAGCGAATTGAATTCAGACCAGCAAGCTAACGACCCGCCGGTACGTCGCGACGAGCACCAGTTTCGCGAATACCGTGCGCCGCGAGGTAACGGGGCAACCTTTCTCGAGCCATCGATTGCTGGTGCGCCGCAGTTGCTCCGTGACAATCAGCAGATTTTGGTCGGACACGACGCGTTTTGGCAATCGCTTCGACACCGCGGTCGTCGCCAATTGGTTGCGGATGCAAAACGGTATACCTCGGCCTACCGCGACATTGATTGGACGCCCGATGGTGACGAAGCGCCGATCATCATGGCGGGACATCAACCGGCGATCTTTCACCCGGGCGTCTGGTTCAAGAATTTTGCCCTCAGTCATTTGGGCGAATCCAGCGGCGCGCTCGCCATCAACTTGGTGGTCGATAACGATGTCGCTTCGGGCAGTTCCATTCGAGTTCCCACGATTGATCCCGCAACCGGCGCGGCGGTTTATCGTTTCGTCGCCTACGACAAGGCTGGCGGCGGCGTCCCCTACGAACAGTCCACCATCACCGATCGCGAGCAATTTCAGCGATTTGATCAAGAGGTCATCAAAGCGGTTGCCCCGCTGGTCTCCAATCCCTGTGTTGACAGATTGTGGCACCACGCCCGGGGGGCCATCGATCGTTGTGGTGTCGCCGGATGTGCTTTGGCCCAAGCACGTCACGCCTTGGAAGCTGAAATCGGCCTCAGAACACTCGAAGTCCCCTTGGCTGTCGTTTGCCGCGGCGATGCGTTTTCCGAATTTGTGTTATCGATTCTGATCGGGTTGCGTCGGTTTCACCAATGCTACAACGAGTCGACCGATCTTTACCGCAAAGCGCACGGGATTCGCAGTCGCGCCCATCCCGTGCCCAATCTTGCTGAGCAAGACGGCTGGTTGGAAGCTCCCCTCTGGATCTACGGCAACGCGGCCCCGGAACGTCGTACCGCGTGGGTCAAGTTGGCGAGCGATCATCTTGTCTTGGGGGATCGCAACGGGCGTGAAATTCGTATCGATACGGCCGACATGACTGCCGCAGCACAGCAGCTTTGCGATGGACTGGGTCCTGAATTCAAGCTCCGCCCGCGAGCTTTATTGACGACCATGTACGCGCGAACGGTGCTCAGCGATCTTTTTCTGCACGGCATCGGTGGTGCCAAATACGATCAACTTGGCGACTTGATCACCTCATCGTTCTTTGGCATCACGCCACCAACATACATGGTTGTTTCTGCAACGATTCAATTGCCGGGTGAGCAGTCAACCGATCAGGGCGAACAAGTCCGCTCTCTCAAGCGTGCCCTTCGCGACACCTTGTATCAACCCGAGCGATTTGCGGATCAATTAACTTCTCAGCGCGAGATCATCGATCGCAAACGTCGGTTGCTCACCGCGATTCCACCAAAAGGCCAGCGGGGAGATTGGCATCGTCAGATTGCCGAGATCAATCAGCAGCTTTCGGCCGGGCTGGAATCGGTTCGAGCCGATCTGCGTCAGCAGTTAGCGCGTACGCAAAGACAAGTTGGCTCGCAAAAGATCTTGCAAAGCCGCGAACATCCATTTTGCATCTTCCCGCTCGAGTATCTGCACGAGACATTCAACAGCATGGTGCGCCCGTAGGCACGGCATCCTGCCGTGCCCTGAATGATATTCTTGCCACAGGATTCTTCTGTCCGCTCTCCCCTGCCGCGTCCATCGTCATCGGCAGCCGACCAAGATTTGGCCGATCAGCAGCCAAACCAGCGTGAAGGCAAAACCGAGGGTAGCATGCAGTGCTTCCACAGACATATCGGGCCTCATGGTTAGAGGTGGAACGAGTGTTTGGCCCGTTCCATGGCCCGATTTCACCGAAGAATCGACCTGTTGGTCGAGGGGGTGGCGAGATCGTTGAAATTGGTGCGCCTATCCCGGCGCATTCAGTGAGATCGGCATTCACCACCGCAATCTACGAAGAAAATTCTCACCACCAAAAAGTCTACGCAGCCCGCAAAGTTTAACAGCCAATACTCGTTGCGCATATTCATGGGAGCGCGACGTATTCATGGGAGGGCGAGGCTCCCGCCGAGCCGCGGCACCTCCTATCCTACATCATGTTCTCTCGGTGCAGGAAACACAAACACCACATCTTTCCGTTATTCCACATGCGGCCACCTATCCTGGAGGCCGACACGGCCGGTCGCTAAGATTTTCCCATCACAGCGACAACAACGAGGCGAACCGCGAGATAACGATGGCAGTGAAATATTGGCTGATGAAGACGGAACCGGGGACTTACTCGATCGACGATCTCGAGCAGGAATCGGATCAGACAACCTGTTGGGAAGGCGTCCGCAACTACCAGGCGAGGAACCTGTTGCGTGACGAAATCCAGGAGGGCGACAAAGTACTTTTCTACCACTCCGCCTGCAAAGAGCCGGCTGTGGTCGGCACGGCTGTGGTTTCACGAGCCGGGTACCCGGACCATTTTCAGCACGACAAACGCAGCAAGTACTACGATGCCAAAAGCGACCCGGAGAATCCGCGTTGGTACATGGTCGACATCAAGTTGGACCAGAAGTTCGACCAGCCGGTAACGCTGGCATCGTTGCGTGAAAAAGCGAGCTTGAAGGGGATGGTGTTGTTACAGAAAGGGAGCCGGCTAAGCGTGCAGCCGGTCAAAAAAACGGAATACACAGCGATCCTGAAAATGGCGGGCGTGTCATAGAAAAGAGTTCCGCGGCTGGCAAACTCGAGAGTCGACGGACACTCCGTGTCCGTTCCTCGGCGGGCAGGGTCGGCAGATTAGCTCGCTGGCCAACCGGGAATTGGCCAGATATACTTTGCGTCAGCAGGCCGAAGTGGCGGAATTGGCAGACGCGCCGGATTCAAAATCCGGTGGTGGCAACACCATGTGGGTTCGAGTCCCACCTTCGGTACTCTTTCTCTGATAAGGTCTTAGGAAGCATCCCCTGAGTCCTTTTTTCGTTGCCACACAACGACAGGGGGCAAACATGGGCAGTGCTGCAATCGTGTTGGATGCGTATCGCTCGTTGGAACATCGGCAAGGCGAATGTCGCCAGGATGTATGGGCGCTGGGTCGGCAGTCCACTGCGCGAAGAGACAACGGCGTGGGCGAGCGACATCGGCAACCTATGGCGAACTGTAGACGCTCGCGACGAACTTAATTCCCTTGACCACAAGAACTGACCGGACCAGAGCACTCAACTCCCAGAACATTGTTTTTGCGATCCGGATGCCTCGGCAAAGTCATGGGTCGAAAGGGTGATCGCGAAGGTAATGAATTCAAAGCAACGGCGAGCGATTGCAATTTCGGGAATCGTCCAAGGCGTTGGCTTTCGCCCTTTTGTCTATTCGTTGGCTTCGCAACTGAACTTGAAGGGGTTTATACGAAACCGGTCAGGCGGAGTTCTGATCGAAGTCGAAGGCAGTGAGTCGGTGTTGAATCAGTTCACCGATCGCTTGAAATCGCAGCCGCCGCCGCTGTCCCGCATCGACGGACTTTCCTGGCATCAGATTCCGGCAATCGATGATGGTCCATTTTGGATCGCCGAAAGCGACGCCAGCGCACTAACGCAGACTTTCGTCTCGCCCGACGTCGCCACCTGCGCCGAGTGTCGAGATGAACTATTTGACCGGTCGGACCGGCGTTACCGGTATCCGTTTTTGAATTGCACCCATTGTGGTCCGCGGCTGACCATCATTTGTCGTTCACCGTACGATCGTGTGAATACGACAATGGCACCGTTTCCGATGTGCGATCGGTGTCGGACCGAATACGAGGATCCGTCGAACCGTCGTTTTCATGCGCAACCAATCGCTTGCGGCCAGTGTGGACCGCGGTTGCAATTGCTTGATGCGGCTGGACAGCCTATCGACACGGCGGATCCGCTGGGCGATTTCTGCGCGGCGATTGGCGGCGATAGAATTGCAGCCATCAAAGGCATTGGTGGTTTCCACTTGGTCTGCAGTGCCGCCAGCGACAAGGTGGTCCGCACGCTTCGGAAGCGTAAACATCGGGACGAAAAACCGTTTGCCGTGATGGTTCGCGATGCAAGCGTGGCAGCGAAGTGGTGCGAGATCGACTCGATGGAGCGGGAGTTGTTGGTCTCGGCGCAACGTCCGATCGTGCTGCTAAGAAAACGGACGGATGCCGCTCAAATCAGTCACGAGGTCGCACCCGATCATTCGTCATTCGGTGTGATGTTGCCCTCGTCGCCGTTGCACGAATTGTTGCTGGATGCTTGGGGCGATCAGCCGCTGGTGATGACCAGTGGCAATCGTAGCGACGAACCGATCGCTTATGAAGATAGTGATGCCAGCAAGCGACTTCGTGGAATCGCAGATCTGTTTCTCCTTCACAACCGACAGATTCACGTGCGCTGCGATGACTCAGTGACGCGTGTGATTGCCGGCAGAGAATCTCCCATCCGCCGCTCGCGCGGGTACGCGCCAATGCCGATCAAGCTGCCGTTTGGTTGCCCGCAGCCAACACTTGCCCTCGGCGGCCAACTCAAGAATGTCTTTGCACTGGCCAGCGGTCGCGACGCTTTCTTGAGTCATCACATCGGCGATCTCGATCACTTGGCCGCCTTGGACGCACTGAAGCGCGACATCGAACTGTACGAACAATTGTTCGGGATCAAGCCGCGCTGCGTCGTTCATGATAAGCATCCTGATTACGCATCGACACGGTACGCAGTCGAGCGTGCGGATGGAGATTCGATCCCGGCGCTGACCGTGCAGCACCACCACGCTCATTTAGCAAGCTGCATGGCGGAGCATCAATTAGACGGCGAAGTCATCGGCGTCATCTTCGATGGCAGCGGTTACTCGCCGGACGGCACGATTTGGGGCGGCGAGTTTTTGGTTGGCGGTTATGATTCGTTTGTGCGTGCGGGACGACTAAGACAGGTGCGGCTTCCCGGTGGTGACAAGGCGACGAAAGAGCCGTGGCGGATGGCGCTGAGTTACCTGGCCGATGCGGAGTGTGACGCCGACCAGTGGTTTGCGGAAGTCGCGGCGAGTTCCAGTATCATCGAACCCGACGCGGTTCGCGTGGTGCGTCAGATGATCGATCGCGGCTTTAACTCGCCGTGGTCTTCCAGTGCGGGCCGGTTGTTTGATGCAGTGGCGGCGCTTGCGGGAGTACGACTGGCCGTCAGCTTCGAGGGTCAAGCCGCGATGCAACTCGAAGCGTTGGCAACTGATGTCACGTCGAGTGAAGTTTATCCGCATGTCGTGAATCTGCAGGATGAGATGACACTTGATACACGACCGTTGATCCGCGGTGTTGTCGATGACCGACGCTGCAACGTCGATGCCGCCATCATTGCTCGTCGCTTTCATAACACGCTCTCTGCGATGATCGTCCAGGCGTGCAGCTCGATTGCCGATTCACGCGGACTCGATCGCGTCGTGCTCAGCGGCGGCGTGTTCACCAACGCGCTGCTGAGCGCACAAGTCGCACAGCAATTGACGACGACGGGCATTCGCGTCTTTCAGCACCACGTCGTGCCAGCGAACGATGGAGGATTGTGTCTCGGCCAACTGGCAATCGCGGCGCGACAGATGCAGTGAAGTCGACAACTCGGCTTCCCGCCGTTTCGGCATCCAACCTCGATGTGCCGGGCGAGGTCTCTTGTTTACGTCAAATTGCGGCATGCCATGTATGGTGTTACGCTGAGGCTTGTTATGGTGGACGGAACGTCACTTACTCTGAGAGCGACTCGATGTGTCTAGGCATTCCCGGTAAAGTCGTCGAAACCTACGAAGAGCACGATGTGCTGATGGGCAAGGTCGACTTTGGCGGTGTCTCGAAGCAGATTTGTTTGAGCATGACGCCGGATGTGCAAGAGGGTCAGTACGTCATCGTGCACGTCGGATTTGCCTTGCAGGTGATCGATGAAGCGGAGGCTCGGCAGATTTTCGCGTTTCTGGAGGCAATGGATGATCTTGACGAGTTGAGCGTGGGGAATCCGGAGTCCAGCGCGGAGACGTTGCCGTGAAGTATCAAGATGAATACCGTGATGCGACCGTGGCCAGAAAACTGCAACAGGCGATCGCCGATATCGCGACGCGTCCCTGGACGATCATGGAAGTTTGCGGTGGGCAAACGCATACGATTGTTCGCTATGGCATCGATGAGTTGTTGCCCGAGAAGATCGAGTTGGTGCACGGTCCGGGTTGTCCCGTTTGCGTCACACCTTTGGAGTTGATTGACAAAGCGATCGCCATCGCGTCGCGCGACGACGTGATCTTTTGCTCGTTCGGTGACATGCTGCGAGTTCCCGGTAGTCGCAGTGATTTGTTTGACGTCAAGGCGCGCGGTGGCGATGTGCGGGTCGTTTACTCGCCGCTGGATTGTTTGAAGATTGCGGAGCAGAACCCGAATCAAACGGTCGTATTCTTTGCTGTGGGGTTTGAAACGACAGCGCCGGCGAACGCAATGACGATATGGCAGGCAAAAAAACGGGGAATCGACAATTTTGCCGTGCTGGTCTCGCACGTTTTGGTCCCGCCCGCGATGGAAGCGATCTTGTCATCGCCCTCGAATCGCGTCGAGGGTTTTCTCGGAGCGGGGCACGTTTGTTCGGTGATGGGGCTGGAGGAATACGAACCGCTTTCGCAGCAGTATCAAATTCCGATTGTGGTGACCGGTTTTGAGCCGGTCGATTTGCTGGAAGGCATTTATCGCTGCGTTCGGATGCTCCAGCAGGGTCAAGTCGGCGTTGACAATCAATACGCCCGGGCGGTGCGACGCGAGGGAAGCCGCCCGGCAAAAGAATTGATTGCAGACGTGTTTGAGATTACCGATCGTAAGTGGCGAGGGATCGGCCTGATCCCTGATAGTGGCTATCGCTTGCGCGGCGAATACCAGCAGTTTGACGCGGAGCAGCGTTTTGCCGTCGGCCATCTAGACGTGTTGGAATCGGACAAGTGTCTCAGTGGCATGATCTTGCAAGGGATCAAAAAGCCGCATGAGTGTCCAGCCTTCGGCAACCAATGTACGCCCGAGCATCCATTGGGCGCTACGATGGTTTCGTCCGAAGGAGCTTGCGCGGCCTATTACAACTACGGACGATTGCTTCGATCCAAAGGCGAACCTGCTGAGCCGTACGTACCATCCCCGACGCATTAAACCACAATGACTCACGTTGCCGACGTTGACCGCAGCACATGCCCGATACCGCGCAATGATTATGAGCGAGTATTGCTGGGTCACGGCAGCGGCGGTAAGCTGAGCGCTGATTTGATTCAACGTGTTTTTCTGGATGGCCTTGGCAATGATGTGCTCTCGGCGCTGGAGGACTCGGCAACACTTTCGATCGGTTCAGATAACTCGCCAGGGAGCGATCATCGAATCGCCTTCACAACAGACTCATTTGTTGTCAAGCCGCTGTTCTTTCCCGGCGGTGACATTGGCAAGTTAGCCGTTTACGGAACCATCAATGATTTGGCAGTGGCCGGCGCCCACCCGCTGTATCTTTCGGCCGCATTCATCTTGGAAGAAGGTTTCGAGATTGAGCAACTTCGGCGAATCGTCGCCTCGATGGACGAAGCCTGCACGCTAGCAGGCGTGACGTTGGTGACCGGAGATACGAAAGTGGTCGATCGAGGCAAAGGGGATCAGGTTTTCATCACGACAACGGGAATCGGATTGCATCGTCCCAGTTATCATTTGTCGATTCACAATGCCCGCCCAGGCGATCAAGTCATCGTGTCAGGAACGATCGGCGACCACGGGATCACAATCATGTCGACTCGCGAGGGAATCGAATTCGAGACCGCTTTGCAGAGTGATACGGCACCCCTGAATGATCTCACACGAACAATGCTCAGCGCCTGCCCCTCGATCCGTCTGATGCGCGATCCGACGCGCGGTGGAGTCTCCAGCACGCTCAATGAACTAGCTGTCGCCTCGGCGGTGGGAATTGAGCTGGACGAAGCGTCGATTCCGATTCGGCCCGAAGTTCATTCGGCATGTGAAATGCTCGGTTTGGATCCGATGTTCGTTGCCAACGAGGGGAAGCTGATCGCAGTGGTTCCAGAAAACAACGCTCAGGTTTTGCTCCAGGCGATGCGACGTCATCCGCTCGGGCGTGATGCAGCCGTGATTGGAAACGTGGTCGAGGACCATGCCGGGATGGTTGTCATGCGGACCTTGATCGGCGGCCAACGTGTCGTGACGATGTTGGCTGGAGAACAATTACCGAGGATTTGCTGATGACGAGATTGGATTCTACACATCTTGGCGAACTCAGCCCCCTCAATCACCTCTCCCCCAAATATCACGCAAGCTCCACTCGCATGATTTTTGGGGGAGAGGGCAGCCAAAACAGCAACCAATACCGTAACCATGCATGAACTATCCATCGCGCTGAGCATCATCGACATTGCGAGCGAAGAGTCGCGGGCGCGCGACGATGCTGTTATTCTTGCGGTGCATTTAAAGATTGGACGGATGTCGGGTGTGGTGATCGAGGCTTTGCAGTCAGCATTCGAATTGGCTCGCGGGGAGACCCTATTGGCCGATGCCGAACTTGTCATCGAAGACGTCCCCGTGATGGTCCATTGCCCGAAATGTAACTGTGAACAACTTGCGGATTCGGTTCAAAGTCTTTGTTGCAGCGTGTGTGGGACGATCTCGCCGACGATCACGCAAGGGTGTGAATTGGAAGTCGTCGCGATGGAAATAGAACCAGAGGAGCAATTGCAATGACCAAACTGACTCGGCTCGTCGAAGTCCGCACAAAAATCCTCAAAGAGAACGATGTCGCGGCGCGTCGACTGCGCGGGCGCTTTCATGACCACGATGTGTTCGTTGTCTCCTTGGTATCGAGTCCTGGCTCCGGCAAAACGATGCTTTTGGAACACACGCTCGCCATGATGCGTCAGCGTGGGCAGCGTGTTGCGGCGCTAGTCGGAGATTTGGCAACTGAAAACGATGCCGCTCGGTTGGGTCGGGCCAATGTGCCGGTACGTCAAATCACGACCGGCACTGTCTGTCACTTGGAAGCAGAGATGGTAGAAACGGCGATGGAGGGCTGGGAGCTAGCCGATCTCGATTATCTTTTCATTGAAAATGTAGGCAATCTGGTTTGTCCGGCGACCTATGACTTGGGCGAAGACCTCCGTTTGGTCTTATTTTCCACCACCGAAGGGGAAGACAAGCCCCTCAAGTATCCGACGATCTTCAACACCGCTGACGTCACTGTGATTACAAAAATGGACCTGGCCGAGGCGGTCGAGTTCGACGCCCAGGCGGCGGAGCGAAATATCCAAGCGGTGCGGCCCGGGATGCAACTCATCAAAGTGTCCGCAAAGTCGGGATTCCAAATGCAATCCTGGCTCGAGTGGCTGGAGCAGCGGAAGGCACAGTTTTGTGCGACGCCCACGTGAAGTCAGTGACTTTGCCCGCTTACGGCAGAGGTGGGTCTCTCAGGCCTGCGAGGGCGCCTGGTTCGCTATTGATCGCGCAGCGTGCCAAATGTGTTATTGTGCACGCTATGTTGGTGTAAGAATCTCTTGTTGCGCTGGGTAAGCGGGTGTGAGAAAGGATGCGTCGTGACGGATACTCAAGTCCCCTATGGACGTAAAACCAATACCGAGCCGGCCGTGGCTGAAGTCGACGTGCTATGGATCACGGCCGGTCTGAGTTGCGACGGCGATTCGATCTCGATTACGGCCGCCACACAACCCAGCCTCGAAGACGTGTTGTTGGGTTCGATTCCCGGATTGCCTAAAGTCAACTTGCACCATCCGGTGCTGGCCTACACCACCGGCGAAGAGTTTCTGAAACGGTTTCACAAGGCGGCCGAAGGCAAAGGGAATCCGTTCGTCCTGGTGATCGAGGGTTCGATTCCCAACGAAAAGATCAACGGTGAAGGATTCTGGGCCGGCTTCGGAACCGATCCGCAGACCGGCCAGCCGATCACGACTTGTGAATGGATCGACCGACTGGCGCCGCATGCGTGGGCCATCGTGGCGATTGGAACGTGCGCGACTTACGGCGGCATTCATGCGATGGAGGGCAATCCCACTGGATGCATGGGACTGCCTGACTACCTCGGCTGGCAGTGGAAGTCCAAAGCCGGCTTGCCGATCGTGTGCGTCCCGGGGTGTCCAGTACAGCCAGACAACTTTATGGAAGTGCTGCTTTACTTGTTGCACCAGGCGGCCGGCCGCGCACCGATGATTCCTTTGGATGAAAACTTGCGGCCGACTTGGTTGTTTTCGGCAACCGTTCATGAGGGCTGTGACCGCGGCGGTTACTACGAGCAGGCAGATTTCGCCGAGCACTACGGTGAACACAACTGCATTGTCAAGCTGGGATGTTGGGGGCCCGTGGTGCAATGTAACGTCGGCAAGCGCGGTTGGATGAACGGAATCGGTGGCTGTCCTAATGTGGGTGGAATCTGCATCGGATGTACGATGCCCGGATTCCCGGACAAGTTTATGCCCTTCATGGAAGAACCTCCCGGCGCCGTTTTGTCGACGAGCGCTGTCGTGATGTATGGCAGGACCGTCAGGGCTTTGCGCGGATTCACTCGAGCGTCGGTCAATCGCGAACCCGAGTGGCGGCATTCGCGGCCCGAGCTAACGACCGGATACACACCGCTCGATCAACATACTTCAAAAGATGCCAGCACAAAGGGTTCCGCCGGCGACACTTGACCGGCGCCGTGAGTTGAAGCGTGTTTCGCCCAGGCTCCAATTCAATAGCGATCATTCAGGATCAAATCATGGGAACGTCGTCCAAAGAGCCGCGGATCGTCGAGATGTCGTGGGATCCGATCACGCGGATCGTCGGCAGCCTGGGAATCTATACGAAGATTGACTTCGCCAATCAGCAAGTGGCCGAATGTCATAGCACTTCGTCAATCTTTCGCGGTTACAGCGTGTTCATGAAAGGCAAGAACCCTCGCGATGCGCACTTCATCACCAGTCGCATCTGTGGAATCTGTGGCGACAACCATGCCACGTGCGCCTGCTACGCCCAGAACATGGCCTTCGGTGCTCGCCCGCCGCACTTGGCCGAATGGATCATCAATCTGGGCGAGGCTGCCGAGTATATGTTCGACCACAACCTGTACCAGGACAATCTGGTGGGAGTGGACTACTGCGAGCGGATGGTTCGGGAGACCAATCCGGGTGTGCTTGACGCGGCGGAGCGGACGCCGGCACCTCATGCCGAGTTGCACGGCTATCGCACCATCGCGGACATCATGCGGGCGCTGAATCCGTTTGAGGGAACGTTCTACTTGGAGGCTCTGGAGATGAGCCGCCTGACGCGCGAAATGTTCTGCCTGATGGAAGGCCGCCACGTGCATCCATCGACGCTGGTTCCCGGCGGGGTGGGGACCGTGCCTAACGTGCAGTTGTTTACAGACTACACCGTGCGGCTGATGAAGTACGTTGAGTTCATGAAAAAGGTGGTGCCTCTGCATGACGACCTGTTCGACTTTTTCTACGAGGCATTGCCGGGCTACGAAGAGGTCGGCAGGAGGCGCACGCTGCTTGGTTGCTGGGGATCGTTCAACAATCCGGAGGTCTGTGATTACCGATACGAGACGATGTCCGATTGGGGCCGTCAGATGTACGTTACGCCGGGCATCGTGATC
>JBFJVZ010000147.1:0-15833 GCA_041623895.1 Pirellulaceae bacterium
ACCGTGTAAATCGTTCGCTGCAATAGCGAACGATTTGATCCGCGCAGCCAGGCAAATGCTGCGCGGCCGCCGTGAACATGAATGATATCGGGGCGATGCTGATCAATAGCCGACCGAAGTTGACCGACAACCTGCCTATCCAGGCGGCTACGAAAGAAATCCAATCCGTCGCAAAGTTCTGCTCCCAGACGATTCGCTTCCTGCATTGCGTACGAATCGCGTTGGCTACAAAAAACAACGTCGACCGCCTGATCAATCAAGTCCTCGGTCAAGGCTAGTACGTTTGAAGTGCCGCCACCGGTGTATCCGGCAGCAACAATCTGCATGACTTTCACTTTCTAGCTCCAACTGTCGTCTCGCTCGAAGCCGTACTGCCGTCCCGCCTGAAACTGTAATTGCAAATCGAATGTCTCATTCAACCGACGCTCCTGAATCTTCCGCTACTGATTCGTGACGATCCCCCACTAATGACACGATGCATACGAGTCCAAATAGCAATGCCAGCAAAGACTCGCAGCCCAAACTGGTCCAAATCGCACCTTGCCACGAATACAGAGGGATGACAATCAGGCCCGCCACGACATACACCACAAGCACGACCAGTTGCAGGAACGCACGGGTGGATTGGTGGCCAGTCGCCGTCAAATAATTGCCCAGCGTATAGTGCACGGCCTGAAGAACAGGCAATAGGAATCCGATTCGCAGCACGCCGATTGAGTCTTCGAATTCCTCGCCCAACAGCAACGTTGCCCAAGGGGCCAACAAATAGATCGATCCGGCGATACATCCCGCCAAAGCGACGTTTAGAAGCAGCAGATTGACCGTGAAACGACTGCAACCTGGTCGGTTATAGTCAGCAAGTTGAATCTGACGAGGCAGAGTAGCCTCGAGAACCGCCCGCATCGGCATGAACGAAAGCGACAGCATCTTGTAGCCGGCCGCGTAGGTCCCGACCACGTAAGATGTCGACCAACGCGCAAGAAACAGCTTATCGAGATCGGTGTAAACCGCCTTGCAGATCACGGCAGTGGCAAACGAGAGCGCCAGTCGGATGTTGTCTCGTAAATGCCTCCATGAAATCGAAAAAATGGTGGGCGCGTGACGCGTCAAAGACATAAACAGGATGAACAGTAGCGGCGTAAAACAGATGTCCAGCAAGATGATCAACATTACCAATGACCGTTGACCCGATAGCAACAGGCCCAAGGCAATCATTGCTTTCATGGCCGCGACAGCGACATTGATGACTGCGGTACGAACGATTTCACGCCTTGCCTGGTGCACTCGAGCGATGACGATACAACAACGCACCAGTACTAACTCGCTAAACGCCAGGCCGAGCATGAGCTGCCAGATGAGCCATTGGTCGGAGGCCAGGATACCCGAGACAAGGGCCAGGCATAGTGCCAGCACAGCGCCCAGCACTGCCGTGGTCGCCAACGCGTTTGCTGCCCAAAGCCCAGTTTTTTCCCTGTCTTGGCTGACACGGACGAGCGCGACTTCCGCAAACCCAATGCCCGCGATCGGTGCCACCAGGTTGATCGCCGCCAAGGCTGCTGCAAAGCGGCCGAATAATTCGGGTCCCAGCATCCGAGTCAGGATCAGGAAGTAAACCATCTGGAAGGCGAGTTGAGCGCAGTAGCCGAACGCCAAGGTTCCCGAGGCGATCAGATGACCACGGGATTGACCAACCTTGGCGGCCAACGTGTTCTTGACTGCGCGAAACAACGCAAAAGTTTGGCCGCTGCTGCTACTCCGCGCCTGGCTCACTTGATCGCCTCAATGCACGCTTTCCGGCCTGTCCTGGATGTCCCGAATACCGCTTGTTCGTACGTGCGCTGGAGGGCGGCAATACCTTCTTGGATGGAAAAGTCGGTTTGCAACAGCCGATCCAAACATTGCTTTTGCCGACGATCAAAGTCGCGTGTCCGCAGCAACGCCGGTGCCCACGATTGATGTACGCTCAGACGTGTGATCAGATCGGGTATCACATCAGCCTCGTCCGGAACCACATCAGAAACCAGGCATGGCAAACCTGCGGCCTGGGCTTCGATCAGTGCAATCCCCAGGCCTTCCAGTTTGGACGGAAACACGAATGTATCTACCGCAGCGCACAGGATCCGAGGTACATCGCTCCTGCTACCGGCAAATACAACTCGATCGCTGACATTCAATTCGCGGGCTTGCTGTGTCAGGTCGCCCATCAAGGGACCATCGCCCACCAGCAGCAGGTACGCGTTTTCCGCCTGGCTTCGCAAGTTGGCGAATGTATCGATGATCAGCCGATGATTCTTGACTTCGACCATTCGACCCACGTGCCCAATGACCCAAGCATTGTCGGGGATTCCCAACTCAGCTCGCGTGCGTACGCGATCATACGTTTGGCCAAAGGGGCTTAAGTCCACACCGCAGTGCATTATTCGGCAAAGGTTACGTTCGGCCCACTGAGTCCCGAACATGGAAATCGCCGCCGGCACACTGGCGGCCAACCCTTGCGAGGAGTAACGCGTGATCCACTTTCGCAATAGACGTATACCGAGTCGCCGCTTCCAGCCAGCGGCGCGTTCTCTTGCGGTCGTGTCGGTGTGACTGTGGGAGATCCGCGCAGGGACACCCGACCAGCGAGCCAGCCGCATGATGTACCCGTTGTAATGATTTAGGTGGCCGTGGACGATATCGTACGGCCCGGACTGGCGGATCAGGCGACAGAACCGAGCGGCATAGCCCGGCGACAGCCGTGATCCAATGCGATTGAGCTGAGCACCCAGATCGAGGACTTCTTCGTCGTATTCTGCTTGTTGTTCAGATTCAACGGCAAAGTCCATCGTGAATTGGTTGCGGTCGATCGCGCGCAACATGTGCATCAGCCACGTTTCGATCCCACCACGATTCATCTCCCCCACCACATGCAGGATGCGGAGCGGCCGTTGCGCAACAACAGAATGCTCGTCTGCAAATCGAAGCACGCGATCCTTCACGTTTGATATTTGTTTTTCGCCTTACCGTCCTACATGGCAGGTTGAGAGCATGATCTACGAAAAGAGGCTGATCAACGTCAACCGACGTTGCGTTTTTGGGGCACCGGTTCCTGGCCGGAGGTTCGGCCTGTATAGGTCTTATTGGCGACTTTGATGGCTGCTTCCAACCCCCCAATGGTGAACGGTTCCACCATTCTCATCTCGACCGAACACCAGCGGTCGTAAGCGGCGGTGTTCAGAGCCCGGGCGAACTTTTCGTGCTCGACGCCCCCTGTGCCGATTGCCGCTAGTTGTGGCTCACTGACATGGAAGTGATGCAGCCACGGTGCGCCTTCGCCGACAACTTCGTCAACTGCATCGCCACTCAGGGTCATGCAAGCACTGTCCAGATGGAGTCGAAAACCAGGATGGTTCACCTTGCGGACCAAGGAAACCGCCTCGCACGCACGGGTCAGGAAATCTGCGCCGTACTCGCTTGGGTTTGCCTCCATCACGATGGCAGTACCTCGGCTTGCAGCTTTCTCGCCCAAACGGCCAAAAAAATCGACCGCGATTCGCTCGACCACATCAGCAGCCAGGCCCTCGATACGGCGATTCTTGGGCGATCCGAAGACCAATGACTCGGCACCCAGGTCTGCACATAGCCCGATGATGAAATCCAGGTAGTCCAGTGTCCGCCGGCGTGTCGGATCGTCATCAAAAACAGTCAGTTCCGGCTTTCCGAATAGCAAAGCCTGAGCGGCGACGATCCGTATTCCTCGACGTCCCCACTCCTGTCGGTATTTTTTTACATCCGCCCCGGAAGCCTCCAGCGGCGCCGGCCAGATCTTGGTGGGGGCGACTTCGATGGCCTGAACTCCCTGTCGTGCCAGCATATTTGCCACGGCAGAATCGTCTTCGATGGGCCAGGCGATGTTGGAGATTGCAACTCTCATGCGGCACCTGCTTGTTTTCCGGTAACAAACCTTCTTAGTTCTCCCAGCACGTGATCGCGGGAGTAAAGGTAGCCTGCGGTGCCACCCAGAACGCCGTCGTGTATCGTACGGAAATCATAGCAAGCGGGCTCAATCGGAGGACGGTTCGCAAACTCGAAACCAAAGGCGTACCGTGTCATCTCGGCGATCGAAAACGGCTCGCTCGCCACGTTGACTAAGCCCAAGCCGGCCTTTCGCATGCGCGTGATATCCGACCAAAGGTTATCCAGATTGTAAAACTGGTACACGGCGTCGCAGTGAATCTTGTGCGTCTCGTTATCGTGCATGAAGTCATAGATGGCATTTTTCTTCAGGCCCGCGCCGAACAATCCCGGTAGCCGCAGCACCAGGGTGTTGGCGAAACGACGTTGCACGAATTGTTCCAGCAACAACCGATGCCGGCCGTAGGCATGCTGTTGTTCCGGATCGATCGCAGTTTCTTCGTCAACGCCGCGCGGATTCGGGTAGACGTCGATGGTGGAGATCAGGACAACTGATTCGGCTTCGGTGTTGTCCAGGTTTTGCATCAATCGTTGCAGGTTTTCCAGATCCGCTTCCGGCTCACGATTGGCCAGCCATTTCACGGCCGGCGCTCCGCTGATCACCAACAGCTCATGAGCTGTGTTTCTGATTTGTTCGATGTTCTTCGAATGGTAACAATCCGTAAACGTGTGCTGTCGGCAAAGATTGCTTCCCACAAATCCGGTATGCCCAATCAACGCGTTGGCCATGGTTTTGTCTCCGCTGGTAGGGATTGAGTCGCGCTTCGTGCACCCGATTCAGGCGGGTTATAGAAGCCAAGACAAGCCGCGAACAGGCACCTGAGCACCCGCAGGTTGCCTCGAACCGGGCTGATTTTGCTAACCAGCGGCCCCTTGGCGGGATAACGGCGGGCTACTGGTAGCTCCCGAACTTTGAATCCCAGCCGCGCCGCACGGATCGCCAAATAATAGTGAAGTTCATAACCGGCAAAGACGTCGCGAAAAACATCAACGCGATGATCAGTCAAGAAGCGAGCACTGTAGGCGCGAAACCCGTTTGTCGTGTCCGTGTACCGGAACCGGGCGGCCAAACTGATCAGTGGAGAATGCACGAACCGGACGCCAACATAGCGACTGAGCTTAAGATTCTCCGAAATCCCACCGGGGATGAACCGCGAACCCTGCAGGTGATCATAGCCTTCGCGAAGTCCGTCGATGAAAGCCGGTAAAGCTTCAGGGCCGTCTTTGTTGTTACCGTCGATAACGATAACACCTTTATAACCTCGAGCCAGCGCCCACGAGAATGCCATCCGCATTTGGGCGCCCAATTTGCCTGGGCCTGTTTTCACTAGCAGCGAATTTACGCCGAACGACTTGAGCGCATCAGGTGACACGGAACCATCAGTGCTTCCACCGTCGGCGATGACGATGTCCACGTTTTCGGCGTGAGGCTTCATTCGCTCCAATTGGCGATGCAGACGTCCGTTCTCGTTGATGACAAATACTGCAACGCAATAGTCGTTACGTTTGGGCTGAAAACTTTCGGCATCGTACGCCGGTACAGCGGCGGCATCATTGGTCATGACTTTCCTCCGGCGTGTTCAGCGATAGGCCGGCATCCAGCACAGGTGCGACAGCTTTCTTGCGCGGCATTGTGGGCGGCTTGACGGGTGCCCTTGAGTGTGCAGCTTCCGGCTGATGCTCGTCCAGCGATTCCTCCAGCACATTTCGTCTCGTCGCATTGGAGATCATGATGGAACTCGATTTCTCCCCGCGAACATGGTACAGCGGGCGATCCATGCTTTCATCCAGCACGCGTGCCATGTACTCGCCGACCAGCGCCAGCATGAGAAACGCCAGGAAGAACAGGCCGTTCAACTGAAGAGACAACGTGGTCCATCCTTCCATGACCTCGTCTTTGAAAATGTTGACCACGATCACATAGACGCAATACAGCGTACACATCAGGCTGCCCACAAGACCAACGATGCTGACCAAACGCAGCGGCGAATTCGAGTTGTGGATTAATGTCGATACGCCAAACCGAACCGATCTCAGCAAGCCTCGCTGACGCCGACCCCCACTCGTATCGCGCTGCTCGTAGGGGAAGGTCACCAACGGGTAACCAGTCTCGGAGGCAACTAAGGAAAACAAACGTTTGCGATGACGTATTCTGGTAATCGCGTTCACGGCGGCTCGGCTGAGCGCGGAAAAGATCGTGCTGCCGGGTATCAACTTCGACGCAATCATACGGCCGGCGACCGCGTAGTAGAGCCCGCGAAGTTTTTGGTAAAGGGGTCCCCGATCGCGCGTCGTGTCAATCACACCCATCACGATGTCTTGCCCGCCGCGAACCATCTCGATCATCCGAATGATCTGATCAGGCGGGTCGAATTCGGGATCCATCACGACAACGAAATCACCAATGGCCGACTCCAACCCTGCCATTGTTGCGATTTCCGTCCCCATTTGCCGCGAAAGTGCAATCAGACGAACGCAGTAATGCTGCGAAAGTATTTTTTCTGCCCGGGCAACCGTTTCGTCCTCCGAATTGTCGTCGACAAGAAGAACCTCGTAGTTGCTGTACTGAGACTCAAGCAGGAGGCAAATCTCGGCGACACAATCCTCAAGCACGTCACTAACGTTGCGACAAATCACAACCACCGATACGAGTGCTTCAATTCTTTCCATAGCTTTTGTTATCCTTACGCGAGCAATTCGTCGACCTCACTGAGTGCGTCGTAGACGTTGTCGATTTTGCCCCCCATGACCACATGATGGTTTGGCAGGCCGTGGTGTTTGCGAAACAGAATGGGGCGGCTGTCGTCCACTTCACTCCGCGGCAAAACCGTTTTTACTTCCCAAAGCGAACCGCGGTAATCGCAATTCGCAAGCGCTGGCATGTAACGCTGGGCATCACGAATCATGTGGGGGTAAGCAGACTTCTTAGGTGTTTCCTCAAACACCGTGTAAGCGTCCTTGTAATCCGGCACGTCGTACCAGTGCATGTGCGGGGTATACCGCACGTGGCTCAGCGTGTGAGCCTTACGTGCGGGAAACGGCATCACTGAGAAAAACGGGCCACACATGATCGTCACGCCCAGGCGACGCAACGACTCGGGGACATCAACCAAGGCCATTTCCGTCAGCTCATGCTTCAGTGGGATGAGCGGAAGATCGGAAGCGGCCAGTACCTGGTTGATCGCTGAGTAAGAGCAATTGAAGACGTATTTGGCATGGATCGTTTCACGTGTTTCCGCACTTTCCAATTCTGCCAGGATCGTGTCGTCGCCATTCTCGCGGACGGTCAGCACCTTGGTGCTGGTAAGGCAAGAAACGCCCGCGTCATGTGCTCGCTGGAGCATCAACTTGCGGAGAATCACCGTATTGAACGCACACTCTTCGGTCAAAAAAACGTCTTCAATAAGCCGCGGGTCAAATAGCCGGCGGATGTTGCTGCCGGCTTGTTCGATCGGCGCCTCGATGCGACTCATGAATAGCCGGAACTGTTCCGCGGAAACCTTCGACAGCATCCGCCCCACGCCATACACCTTGCAGAACGAGTCGTCGATGCACTCCGGAAATTCTTTTAAGAATCTCGGATAGTTGATACGCGACCGGAAAGCGGTCAGCATGCTGCGGGGATAGTGATAGCCGTTGTGAACTCGTGCCTGGTTCGTATAGGAGGCACGCTGCATGAAGTCAGGTCCTTTTTCCACGACCACGACGTTGTCAAACCGTGCCCGCAGATGGCACCCCAAATAGAGGCCGAAAAAACCACCGCCGACAATTAACACATCGCAAGTGTCGGTCATGCGCCCTCCCCTTTGGGGCCCGAGAGTTGAAGGGCGCCAGTATCGGAATGCCGAATCAAAGACACCCGTGGCTTCCGCGACGGAATCTTCATCAGCCCGGGAATGCCGGTCGATTCCATCGAAAGCGATCCTTGCAGTGTGCTGATCAATTCGCCATCGGTGTCCAAAACATGCGTCACTTCGTATGTGTTGACGAAGGGGACGCACGTCTCCGCATCCAGATTGCGAGGCTTACTAAAGGTGACGCAGCCAGTCAGAGCCCCGAACTGGAAAGCATCAACGCCCGAAACGATCAGAACGCGAGGCGGCTCGTCTGATTGGCGAATCTCCGACAAGATTTCATCGAACGTGTCGGCATTCAGGTGCTGTTGATTCAGCGCGAACAGCGGAGCATCCTTCGCTGTAAGCCTGTGCTCCAATTCTGGCAAGGCCTCCGCCACCGCCAGAAACGTGATGCTGGCGATGCAAACCAAGGAAACCACCCGAAGAGTTCGCAGCGAACACTGCTGGAATACGGCGTGCAGGTCGATGCGCATACCAATCGCATGCACGAGAACCAGGGCCAGAAAAAACTGCAAGGGCAAATAGTAGCGGGAGTTTCCGTAGCCGGTCAGCCCGATGGTAAACACTTGCATCGCCAGTAACAACGCAATACCAAACCATTGGTCCAGCGTACCACCGGCTGGTCCTTGACCGTCATCGGGCAGTGAAGATCTGGGCCCGCTGCGACCGATCAGCCAGATGCCGACAAACACACCCGCCAACAGGAGCAGTGACAAGTCGCTTAACACCGAGCGGATGCAACTAAGTATCGGCTGCGGAAGCCGCTTCACGACGACACTCATCGCCCAGCGTGCGGGGGAGTCCCAAGCAAATTGCAGTTGCTGTTGGTCGGGAAAATAGTCGGTCACGTAAGACTTGGAAATCAGCATCGCCGTGCGGCTATTATCGCTAACGAAGGGTTTAGAAAAATGCGTGAGAGAATAGATCACCCACGGCGAAATTGTGACGGCGAGGGCAAGAAAATAAGCCGGCATCACGAGCCGAGTTTGATTCCACGCGTACCAGGCGAGCACCAGCCCCAACATCGCGGCACATGCCAGGAAGTCAAACCGTGCAAGCACGGACAATCCTGCCAACAAGCCGATCAGTGCCGCGCGCGGCATTGTCAACGTGCTCGGCCTGACATACACACACAGGAGAGCGACGAGCAAAAACAGAGCAAGCGGAATGCTCCGTGCGGCCATCATTTCTTCGATGTAGTCAGGTCTCATTAGCATCGCCAAGAACAAGACATTCCCGACCCACGCCGGTTGGCCAATCCGCGTTACCAGATACTTCACCAGAAACAGGGTCGCGATGCAGATGCCGGCATTCAGAAACACACCGGTGTAAATGCCGAAGTCCCAGACCGACCGTCCCACTGCCAGCAGGCAGGGATACAGCGGAGGGAATGACGTCGCATAGGAACTTACCGCCTGATATTGGCGATACGTGTTGATTCGATAAAAGTCGCTGAAGAAAGTATTGGAGAGTTCAAAGTACGACCAGGAATCTGGCGTGAAGTTGCTTGCTGACAGCCAGATGGCAACAATCATCGCCACCGCCGCAATACAGAGAATGTCCAAGGCACTGAGCTTCAGCCGCCAACGACCGGGCTCATTTTTCAGCGGTGTCATGGTTCTGATCAATAGTCATTCAGACGTTAGGCATTCAGTACTTTCGGCGTCGCCGCCAGCGTAACGGTGCTTTTGATTGGCCGCCCGTGGCGATTGAAATCGCGGCTTCGTGCGCCCACGCGCGGAGGGTACGAAGCCTGGAGAAGCCCGGTCAAGGGCGATTGCCGGAGCACACTGTATCGGGATTCAGAGTCCAAATATGGTCATGCCGCGCTGGTTTGTGGCGATATCACCGGCCGATCCAACTTCGAGTCAAACTGGACATCTAATCCGGAGCGGCCGCCTGCCGCTTTCAATTCCGGCGGCAGGGCGCGGTAAACGCCGATCACATTTTCGTAAGATCGATTGCGGTCGAAATCAGAAATCCTAAGATTCGCCGATGTGTCCTGAACCTGATCGGACTCGATTGCAAAACACTCGTAGCCTTCAGGAAGCAGGTCAACAATGCTGATGTGGTCCATTCCAATCTGCTGCAAGTGGTCGACGCGGTATTCAAACACAATTGGACAGTGAAACCTCTGCAAAATACTCTTCATCCCCAGAATTGCATCGTGTTCTGCGCCTTCGACATCCAGCTTGATACAACACACAGACTTGATGGAAAGGGAGTCAACGATGTCGGTAACGCTTCGCGGCGACGCCAGCATTTCCGAGTTTCGAGCGTTGGAGGAAATCCAGCCGGCGTGCACGGAAGCGGCGCCGGTGTTACCCATGGGAATATGGAGCTTGATGTAATCCGAGTCGATGTCTCCGTTACGTTGGATAGTACTAGAGGCCACGGCGGCATGCACAACGGTATAAGGAATTGGTGAATTCAGCGCGATATTGTGGCAAAGTTCAGAAATTGCCATCGCCGACGCATCAATACCGACTGTGTTAACGCCTCGATTTGCTACCGCGATGGATGTGTCTCCGATGTTAGCGCCAATATCAAGGTAAACACCGCCGGAACTGCCGCGATGAAGAACCAAAGCGACTAGTGAAGGCACCAAGTCAAAGTAGCCGTTTAAGAAAATGTTCCAGCCAATATGATCGCCAAGATTGACGCGTAACTGCTCACCCAGCTTGCCCCTAACGGGCACATATCTTGTGGGAATCGCCAGTCGCGAGTGCCGCCGAATGCTGTTCGGGTCGAACAACATTTCGATCGGACGCCGTAGCGGTCGCAGGAAAGGAATGTGATAGAGCGTGCGGATGATTAGCAGCGCCGCGTAGGATCGACGAACCAAAAGGGAAACAAATAGCACAATGGGGGCAAGTCGCTTCATCGCAGAACGCTCGTTCGATGCTTTTCAGTCATGCATGGAGACCGCATGTCCATCATCCGCATGCCGGCTGCTCTTGATCGTCGGATTGGTTACGCAACAACGGTCTGAATCTTTCGCCTGGACCATACGCGACAAAACGAGCGTCGTGAAAGTCCAATTTCTGGCGATCGCTGATGCCCTGATGCCTACCGGCGATTTGAGTTGATGGGTCGTTGGGCGGGAGCGACCGACACGCCAACGAGTTTCATGATTCCCATTCGACTCTGCGCGCACGTTTTGACGATTGCAATTCATCGCCCAGGCGGCTTTGCTGGTTGCTTGCAAAGCGTCGGGCGGGGACTTGCGACCAATGACAGGGCCACAGCGACGCCAACGAACTGGGAAAAAAAATCCGGGCACGCCCCAAGGCGTCCCGGATTTCGTTTGAAAAGTTTTGATTCCAGAAACTCTGGAAAAAGTCTTTTAGTTGTCAACAGAAGGCGAAGCTGGCTGGCCAGGAGCATCGTCGTCACCTGAGACTGCGATCGGAATCGCGATTGCTGCTCCGATAGCACCCAGCGTAGCGATCGAGCCAAAGCCACCGCCACCGCCACCGGAGCCACCGCCGCTGCTCTTGGCGATTCCGCCACCGGTGTGCCCGACAGAAACGGTACCGCCATGGCTTCCGCAGTTGCAGTTGGACGAGCCGCCGGCAAGCATGGTGCCGTTTTCGTCGCCGCTGTGATCACATTTGATTTGCAATCGCAGATCCAATGCGAACTTGCGAAGTTTCAACAGGTCGACTTGATTCTCTGCACCAGCATCCAGCAAGTCATCGATCTGCTCGACAATGCTGTCGACGCGAGCCGAAAGCTCGACGCAGGAGAATACGCCTTCAGCGACATCAGCTCGCAGCTGAGCAACCTGATCGCTGATAGAGAGATTCTGCTGCGCAGCCTCAACAGCTTCATCAGCAGAAACCAGCGAAGGACTGACCGCAAAAGCAGCCAGAGCAATCGCGAGTGTAGTGCAAACAGTTTTTAGATTCATGGTTAAGTTATCCGTGTAAAAGTGGCAGTTGCTAGAGATTGGTAACGCAAAGGAAAGGGGTTGGCAAAGTAAATGCACGGTTTATCGCAAAACTTAGTACGCGCCTCGTCTAGTTAGGATGACACTAGGGGTCCTAAGGAGTATGCAGGCGTCCAACCACAACGACCAATTGGTCGCATAGTTGTGCACCAAGAAGATACGCGTATCAAAAGTTGTTTCGTTACGCCCGGAAACTTGCCAGAGACCGGTCACGCCGGGCCACATCTGCGTGTAGTCGTAGAACCGATTCTGGTAGCGAACGATCTCACAGGGCAGCAGCGGTCGCGGGCCGACAAGGCTCATTTCTCCCGTTATCACGTTCCAAAGCTGTGGCAGTTCATCCAGACTCCAGCGGCGGAGTAATTGCCCGATTCCCGGGATAATCCGTGGGTCATCTTTCAATTTCGAGTCCCGCTCCCATTCAAGGCGAGCCTGCGGATCCGATTGCAAGCGTTGCTCAAGAACTTCGTCCGCGTTGGCAACCATCGAGCGGAATTTCCACATTTTGAACGGCTTGCCATGTTGTCCGATTCGCCGGCTGGCATAGAACACCGGTCCGGGAGATGACCATTTGATCGCCAGCGCAATCAGCAACATCGGTAAAGCCAGAATGACCGCCAATGGGATGCAGATCGCGATATCCAGACACCGCTTGCAAAAACGCGGCATGAATCGCAGCAGCGGAACGTTCACACTTTTTGTATAGGGCTGGACCAAATCGGACAATTCATCGTCAGTGTTTGTGTGGTTGCCTATCCAAACCATCCACGGAAACTGATAAGCCAGCCGCTGGACTGTTGCCTCGACTTCCGGAGATGCAATCGCGGCCACGGGTGCGCGTTTCTGGCTGGCGATTTCTAAAGCGTTGTTGGTCGCACCCAGCAAGTGGAGTTGATCGTGGTCACTATCAAACTCTGCGCGCGGACAAACGTAGCCGACAAACATGAATCCACTAGAACGGCGAATCGTATTTCGCAAAAGAATTCGCTTGCAGTCTCGTTTTGACCCTACTAATAACGTGCGCATGCCCCACCAGGTTGTGCGGCCAAGCAGCTGCCGCGCCGCCGAACGAGCGGTTGGAAGAACAACTGAAATCAGCACAGCTGCGCAGGCAAAGGTGGCAAATTCGACTTTGGGCAGTTGCCCAAGCAGATAGTTCATGGCAGACAGGCTGATCAAGCTGAACAACGTCGATCGGACGATGCCCCGCAGCTCTGCCATCGGACTGACTCCCGCGCCGGGGTACAGTTGATGTATCGACATCATTAGAGTTTGCAGGACAAGCAGAGCGCCAATCTGCAACCAGATGCGCGGATTCAGAGCAATTCCGTGACTCAGATTCAGCAGATAGGCTGCCGAGAGTAGCCCGCACGAGGTGACCAGAAGATCGATCACCAATAAAGGTAAAGCCGTCACAATCGATTCGATCGCGTAAGCAGCCGACATTGCACGGCTTGGTTTAATCGCAGTGTGTTTGGCAACGATTTCTTCGGCAGGAGATGGCCCAGGAACCACCTCGCGGTCGATACGCAACGGTCCGGTTGTGAACGCCGAAGGCCGGATCGCCCTGCTGCTGGGGGAGGTTGTTTGATCGATCACGTGTGCACTTCAAAATTGATCTTCTGATTGCCGCCTATCAATGACTCCAAGCGAAGGAGTTCGCAGCGGCAATCAGGTGGAGATCGTGTCAGGGTGATGAAACCGCCGAACCCGCCATGAAGCCATGGATGCGTGGTGGTTTGAAGACTGCTGGTTGGCTCAAGTACGTGCGCAGGACGGACTTCGGCGCGCGTATTCCTTCCATCAAGACAGTTCGACAGGGTTGATATCGAGTGGCCGAATCGGCCATCCGCAACAAATTTGCCTCCACTACCGCGCAATCGGGGATTCACACCCGCAGCTTGGTTATCACTGTCAAATCCCGAATCCGGCCATTGATCGACCAATGAAAATCGATGCGATCGTTCTGAAGTCCGCAGTCCGCATTACCGGCAAAACCGCTAAGTATGCGGATGCGGAGCCCGCGCAGGTGCTGCATCCTGCCTAGCCAAATGGACAGAATTCGGCCGATTTGCCTGACATTGAGTCTGGCACCAGTTGGCATAGAATTAGGGGTTCATGCGTGAACCCTGATTGCCCCTATCGCGAAGTCATCCGTTGGCCCTCCCGGCATGGACATTCTGTTCCCATCCCTAACTCATGAGCTTGGCATCCGCCCGTGACTCAACACCATAAACCGTCCGTCGCCACCACCCCACGGTTTCAAGACAACAGTGCTGCGGCAATTACGGCCAGGCTGAAAGAAACCCTGTTACACCAAGCCAAAGACCTGGAGGTGGATAAGCTGTTCCGCGCGTTAGTGAAGCTTGAGGGCAGTGACTTACACCTGAAAGTTGGCCAACCGCCAATGGTTCGCGTCGGCGGTGACCTCAAGCCGTTGAATCGGCCCCCACTTGGCAATGAAGAGATGGTCGACCTGCTGATTCCAATGATGGATGAACGAAATCTGCGCATCTTTGAAGAGGAAGGCGGGGCTGACTTTTCACACACTTGTGATGTTGATGGCACTCGCTGGCGTTTTCGCGTCAACATGCTCAAGTCATTGGGTAACATCGGGCTGGTCGCCCGTCGCATCAACAATTGGATTCCTGACTTTCGCGGCCTGTTCCTGCCCGCGTCGATCGAGACTCTCTGCCACTATGACCAGGGCATGGTTTTGCTCGCCGGCGTGACCGGATCTGGCAAGAGCACGACCATCGGATCGATGTTGAATTACATCAACAGCATCTATCGCAAACATATCTTGACACTGGAAGATCCGATCGAGTTTATCTTTACCGAGGATAAGTCACTGATTAACCAGCGTGAGGTGGGGCAGGATGTCAAGGATTTTGGGATCGGAATGAAACATGCCGTCCGTGAAGACCCCGACATCATTCTGGTCGGCGAGCTGCGCGATGAAGAGACCTTCATGACGGCGATTCATGCGGCGGAAACGGGTCACCTGGTGTTCGGTACGATTCACGCCTCCAGCGCTTCAACGACCATTGGTCGTATCCTTGACCTGTTTCCCGAGGAAATGCACGGCGCGATTCGCGCTGCAATCGCCTTCAACATGAAAGGCATCGTCGCGCAAAAATTGCTCAAGAGTATCAAGCCCGGCGTATCGCGTGTGCCCACCTGCGAGGTCATGACATTCAATCCCACGATCACCAAACTTGTCCTCGAGGGAGATGACAACAAACTCCCCGATGCCATTCGAATTGGTGCCGATGACGGGATGCAGGACTTTACAATGAGCCTGAAACAATTGATCGACGATGAACTGATCGATCGACCGACGGCATTTGCCGTTGCGCCAAATAAAGATTCCCTGAAAATGGCACTCAAGGGTATCGATGTGAAAGCACCCGGTATCCTGTAAAACAACGCCCACGAACTTTCATCCAAACGTATAGGTCCTGTTGCCACGATGGCCCAACAAAAACAAGAAGAAGAAGTACCACTGTGGCAATCGGTGGATCCAGTCGAATTTGTGCCCCGGATTTCCGATCGTACCGAGGCGCAAGCGCTGCTGATTACCGCTCGCCAGGGTGCCGGATACGAAATCGCAGCCGGACAGCTCTCCCACGCCATCCAGTCTCGGGCGACTCATGTCCTGATGGACTACTCGCAACAGGCATGCGCGATTCGTTATCAGGTTGACGGTAATTGGGAACAACTGCCGCCCATGGATCGCGAAACCGGCGACGCGATGCTGTACGCACTCAAGCAGCTCTGTTTGTTGAACCCGGCCGATCGCCGCACCGCCCAGTCCGGAACTTTGGGACTCAAGCTGGTCAAAGACAAGTTCACTTTGACGCTGCAATCCCAAGGAGTACCCACCGGCGAACGGGTGCTGGCACGAATTGAATCGGAGAAGATCGCGTTTGAGAGACTCAGTGATTTGGGCATGCGCGACAAAATGATCGCGGCATTCAAGTCTCAGATCGATGCCGAAGGCAACGTGGTGTTGATTAGCGCTCCCAAAGGCGAGGGACTGACGACGACATGGATCGTCGCGATCAATG
>JBFJVZ010000148.1:0-15717 GCA_041623895.1 Pirellulaceae bacterium
CTTTGCGGCTCCGCGGGAGCGTCGCCCTCCCGGCGGTTGAGAAACTTGTCTTCTTGTCCCCCACGCGTGACAAAAAAAACTTAGATGCCGGGCACTTTTCACCATCCGAGGGCGAGGCTCCTGCCGAGCCGCGGATGCTGAATCTTTTGCCACGCCCGCCTCGCCCTCCCATCACACTTCCTTGCTTTCGGGTCGCTCGATCCAAAGGCGTAGGGCTTGTTCAGGCCTACCACTACTTCGAAAGGCACTGCCCAGCGAGTACGATGCCCGCTTTTCGTCTCTTTCCCAATGCGAGCAAGCTGCCTTTTTGCAATGACCAACGACCAACTTTCACAGCAACAGCTCTCGGAGCGTAAGCAGGAAATCCGCGAGGCCGCACATGCGGCGCGGCGCAGCCAGGCTGATAAAGACACGCTCAGCCAACAGATTACCGCCCGGGTCATCGGATTACCGGAGTACCAGTCAGCTCATTGCGTGATGTGGTACGTCGATGTGCGTGCCGAGGCAAGGACGCGTCATGCACTGCCTGATGCTTTGGCAAGCGGTAAGAAAATCGTCATCCCTTACTGTGTGGACGGCGAATTGGAATTGTTCCACTTGGAATCGATGGACGAACTGGAAACCGGTATGTACAAGATTTTGGAGCCCCGCGCGGACTTGCGAGATGTGGCCAGCAAGCGGGTGCCGGTTCAGCAGCTTGACCTGATCCTGATTCCCGGTGTTGCCTTTGATGCGCGCGGCGGACGCACCGGCCACGGCAAAGGCTATTACGACAAGTTGCTTGAGAACGCGCGGCCGGACACGCCGCTGGTGGCTTTGGCCTTCGAGTGCCAAATGTTCGACGAAATTCCAATGCAGGTGCACGATATTTATATGGACAAAGTCGTTACCGAGGCTCAGGTCTACGAGGGACTTGGCAGGAACTAGGCTTTGTCCACTGTTGATGTTGGGGTAACGAAACTCGTGCAGCGTTTTGGCGTCCATGTATCGCCAAAAGTCTTGCCGACTTCCGCTACGTGCCAACCCCACTTTTGGCGTGGTAAAAGCCGAGCGGGGACTGGCGACAAGCGGGCGTTACCACTTGTTTCGACCTGGTATTGAGATCAAACCGATGATGCACGCGCAGTTGGGAATGTGATGGCGGATCTGAAACAACTGGTCGAAGATACCTATGCGGAAGGCTTCCGCAGTATTTATGGCGAAGTCTTGATCACGGCTCGCGACGAGCGCTGGCTCAGACACTGTGTGCATGCAGTCACCGGTCACTCATCGAGCACGATTTTGTGTGATTGTGAAGCCGGTGTGGCAAGCTGGATCAGCGAACAGGATGCTGCCACCGGCGCGACGCCCGATGGCCGCGTCGGTGCCATCGTTCAATTTCATGTTCCCCGGTTTCGCAAGGATCGTCGCGAGCATTTGCAGCAGGTCATGCTGGCGCGGTTGAGCCAAAACGTGCTGACTTGTCCCACAGCACGATGTTTTAACCGGATCGAATCCGAAGACTATTTCAAGCTCGGGCGCAAGATTGCTTTGTTCGGTGACCGTCACCAATTCCGCGACGAGCGATACGGTCAGCGGGGCTGGGTCATCCCCATTCTTGGCGGCGAGTTCTTTCTGTCGCGGCGTTTTGGATACCGTGATGGCGTGATGGGCGGAAACCTCTGGTTCTTTGGTTCCAGCGAAGACGTTGCCTTGGCTGCTGCCGAGCGAGCTGCCGAGGCCGTCGATTTGGCCGCCGATACGATCACGACCTTTCCGGGTGGCGTTGCCGCAAGCGGCTCAAAAGCGGGCAGCAGTTACGATTTCTTGATTGCGGCTACCTACGCCGAGTATTGCCCGACGCTGAAAGAAAAATTAGGTGAGCAATCTAAGGTGCCCAACGGCGTGCAAAGCATCATGGAAGTGATCATCAACGGACGTGATCTTGACGCGTTGAAGCAGGCGACTCGCGAGGCAATTCACGCGGCGGCTAAGACGCCCGAGTTGCTGCGAATCAGTGCCGGCAACTACGGCGGCCGACTTGGCAAGTCGTTCATTCATTTGCACGAACTGATCTGACACGATCACCAGGAAACTTTCCAGGGCTCGGCGTGCATCCGCTGGTCTCCACCTCCGTTTGCAGAGGCAGCAATCATGCTATTAGTTTAGCGTGCACACGTTTGACAGACGCGTACAACGTCGGGGAGACATCGTGCGGAGCGTCGACCGTCATCCGCGCGAGCCAATCCGAAAATGAGTCATGGCACAATAGCGACACCGCGGCCGCCGCCACCAGCGGCGATCGGCTCATGCCCGCGCTGCAGGCGACGAGCGATCGGAAATGACGTTCCATTAACAACTGCAAGCTCACAATCGCAGCCGAAATGATTTCATCGTCGTTCGATTCATCGTCCGATAGTGGAAAGCGGCAATAGATGATGTCGCGGCCCAGCACGGCAGGTGGTTCGTTGGCAGCCAAGTCGAGAACTGCTGCGAATTCGTGATCGTAGATTTGCTTGAGGTCGCGCGCAGAAATCGCGTCACCGATGTAGAGCAGGCCGTTGTATACGTCGCGAATCAATTTATATCAACACACTCGGCAGCACGTTCGGGCAACCGGGCCGCCGCGAACCTGGTTACCGTTTAGCTGGAATCGGCCGGCGGCTTTTCCTCAGCCGTTTGTTCTGTCAGGTCCTGTTTTGGCGGGGTCAGTTCAACCGCCATCGCCCAGTCTCGATTGTACCGCGGACGCATTTCCAGCACACGTTGTGGAGCAAGGTTGCGGTCACAAATCTTTGCGTCTCTATGATCGTCCAGCATCCCGATGCGGAATATGGTCCTGGCGAAGCGAGCGTCGTTTTTCGGCTCAAGTTCGAGTGAACATGGATTTCCCACGACCCAGTACCGTTACCGTTGTCATACCATTGCAGTTGTTCGTGGGGGATGCCGCGATTTCGCATTCAATTCTACCCAGCTAACGCATCATCCGGATTCATGTAGCGGAAAACTCGGAAGACTTCCAGCGTCGCTGCCAGAAAGTCAGCTCCAATAATGTTCATCTTGATATTTGCTGCGCATCGGCGAGACAGTACAACCGAAGATCAAAGCGTTTTGGCTCCTTGACGGATACCATTTCCGCCAAAGTATCATCACCGATCTCCGCCGCCACAGCGGCCTTCATCAGTACTGCGGAGCACATCTTCCCCCAGGAGTCATCACGGTATTCGCTTAACAACCTTGAAGCTAGCGTTGTTCTTGCATCCTGAAACTCCAACCGTAGAGGACGCGGAGGTTCGCAGAGAAAAATGTTGAGCGAGAATCTCTGCCCTCTCCGCGTCCTCTGCGGTTAGAATCCCTGTGTGCCCCATGGTTCGTCGTAAATAGCTGTCGTTGAGTCTCAGTTCCTGTGCCAGACAACGTGGCTACCGAGGTCCTGCTCCAGCAGCGCCGCTAATTCGCAGACTTGGGGCATCTGCACCATGCTGTGGTGGTGGCCCGGCACGTACTGAACCTGAACGTCATCAACGAGTTTGCCCCAGCCGCGGTCGGGACTGGTCTGGACTTGGAAGGGAACGTCGCTGGGACGAACCAGTAACACACTGACCTGCAACGGCTGGATGCGATAGTCACTGGTCAACTGCACGTGATGATGGAACAGTGCTTTCAAGTCGCGGAGAACCTGGTTGACCACTTCTTTCGGCGTTTCGCTGCTGAGTACGCCGAGATTGATGGCGTGTTGCCAAAGGAAGGGCAACTGATCATCCGCTTGAAGTTCGCTGAGTTCATCCAACGACATGTCGATGCCGTATTCGAGTCCGGCATTGGATTGATCTTCCGGGTCGACCAGATCGGTGGAGCCTTCCGGGATCGTGCTGTCCAGTAATATCAATCGCTTGACTTCGTCGCCGGCGGCAAACAGTTGTTGGGCGATTTCGTAGCCGATCAAACCTCCCAGCGACCAGCCGCCAACGGTGTAAGGTCCGTGAGGTTGGGCAACCTTGATCGCGTCGATGTAGTCAGCCGCCATGGCTTGGATCGTTCCCGGCAATTCTTCCCGTCCATGCAGACCCCGCGATCGGATCGCCAGTAGCGGTTGCTCTTCCGAAAGCTGTGCGGCCAATTCGCGATAACAAATCACGATGCCGCCGGGCGGGTGGACCATAAAGATCGGTGGCCGATCACCGTCCGGTTTCAGCGGTGCAAGGAGCGGATGACTGGTCGCCGCCGCGGTGCTTTCCTCTCCAGTTGCTGAATGGATGTGCGGCATCCCGGCGGAACTGTAAGCGGTCACCGATTCCGTGCCGAATCGTTCCGCCATTTCACTTTCGTACAACTGCACCAGCCGCTGGGAAAGTTTGGCGATGTCAGCCAGGTCGAAGAGCAACGCGGTGGGGACGTGAACGCCCAGATCTTCACTCAACTGAGTCGTCATCATCGCGGCTTGCAACGAGCTGCCGCCAAGTTGGAAGAAGCTTTGATTGACGCCGATTTCGTCCAGTTCCAGCATCTGCGCCCAACAATTGGCGAGATATTTCTCTAACGGTGTCGACGGAGCCACGTACTGATCGTCGACTTGCTCGAGAACATCGGGCAACAGACGACGCACGATTTTGCCACTGGTGCCAATCGGCAGTTGATCGACTACAGAAAATGTCGCCGGTCGTTTGTAAGTCGGCAATCTTTCGGCCGCGAAACGCTTTAGCGACGTCAGCAACTCCGACTCGTCCTGCTGATCGTCGCCGCACGTGACGAAGGCTGCCATGCTTGCCGACGGCGTGTTCGGTTTGATCAGTTTGACCGCGGCGTTCTTTATCGCCGGATGCTGTTGCAAGACCGCATCGACTTCTTCCAATTCGATCCGATAGCCACGAAGTTTTACCTGGTTGTCGATGCGGCCCAGAAATTCAATAGGCCCGTCGACGCGGCGGCGGCACAAGTCGCCGGTCAAGTACATGCGTAGTTTGCCACTGGCGTCGCCGGGAACGGGGACGAATTTTTTGCGTGTCAATTCCGGATCGTTCAAGTATCCCCGAGCGAGTCCGCGGCCGCAGATGGCAAGTTGTCCCGGGACTGTATCGGGCAACGGTTGAAGTTGTTCGTTGACGATCAACAATTCGGTATTGGCGATGGGGAAACCGATGGGAATGCGTCGTCTGGGATCTTGGTCTTTAACTTCAAAGGCGGCCGCTTCGACTGCCGTTTCCGTGGGCCCATAGAAATTCCAGATGCGTGCCGAACAGTGCCTCCAAATCAACTCCGGCAAGTCGGCGGGCATGCTCTCACCGCCGCACCAGATCTGTTCCAGTTGCCGGCACTCTTTGAATCTTCCATGCGAGACAATCAGTCGATAAAGACTGGGGACGCTCGCGATCACCGTGATGTGGTCACGTACAACCTGGCCGATTAAGCGGTCAATGTCGTGGACCGCTCCGTGATCAATCCAAATGACGGCCGCAGCTTGGACCAGAGCACTGAGTGTTGTCCCCAAACCGGCATCGAACTGGTGCGACATCAACATCAACAGGCGATCTTGTTCGGTAAGCTTTACCGTGTCGCTTCGCCAGCGAAGTGTGTTGACAATGGCGCCGTGCTCCACCATCACGCCTTTGGGGCGGCCGGTGGATCCGGATGTGTAGACGACGTAAGCCAAATCAGCGGCCGCGGGTCTAACGGGCTCGGCTGCATCATCATCAACAATCGATAATTGGTCGATGGTCACGAGCGGAATGGAGGCGACCTGATCCGACCAAACCGAGGACTCGTCGACAATCACGAATTTCGCATTCGTATCATCGACTAGATCGCTGAGTGAAATTGCCGGCTGGTCGGTATCGATTGGGATGACGGCCGCGCCGGATCGAATCACTCCCAAGATCGCGGCCAGCGCCCGGGGGCCGCGTTTGGCACCGACGGGCACAAAGTCTCCGATGCCGATGCCGCGAGCGGCCAATTGACGCGCGATCGTCTCCGATAGTGTCCGTAGCTGTCCGTGTGTTTGGATTTCGCCATCCAGGCAGGTTGCGACAGCGTCAGGGTGCTTGGACGGGATATCATCCAACAGATCGATCAATGTTTGCGGATTGGGATTTGGACCTTGCAGGTGTCCGAGTTCAAGTGGCACATCCCATGCTGTAGTGCTGAGATCGGCGTCCGGGTTGTCGAGCAATTTCACGAACAGACGTTGAAAATTCTGCGCCATTTGGGCGGCGGTTTCCGCCGCGAACAGATCCTTGCAATAACAGATCATGCCGCGCAGCCCCGTCTCCGTCTGCTCGAAGATAAACTCGATGTCGTAGTGACAAGTGGGATGCGGAATGTAATAACTCTCTTGCTGCAGTCCACCAAAATCGAATGACTGCTGCGACGGCAGCAGGAAGCCTGCACGTCCCGACTCTTCGCGGACATGAGCTTTTTCGAAGGTGCAGGAGACTTGGAACATTGGGCTTCGGCTTGGGTCACGCGCCGGTTCGATCCGCCGCACGATTTGTGCAAACGGATAACTTTCGTGCTCCAATGCGGTCATTACGGTTTGCCCGACGCGTTGGACCAGGCTGGTAAAGGACGGATCGTCGGACAGATCGGCACGCAACGGAAGCATGTTGACAAAGAAGCCGACCGTGTTTTCAAACATACTGTGGCCGCGGCCGGAGAACGGACTACCGATTAAGAATTCCGGTTGGTTCGTGCCACGATGGATAAACGCTTGCAGGCCGGCAAGGACGACAGCGGTGGTGGTGGCTTTGGCGGCTTTGGCAACGCTGATGATCTTTGCTGAAATGTCGGGTGGAAACTCGAGCGGTGCGACGTTCGCGCGGCCGGTAAAGTTAGGCGGCCTGTTGAAATCGGTCACCCAGTCCAACACGGTTGGCGCGCCGTCAAGCGTTGTCCGCCAGTAATCCCAGTGTCGATCGCCCTCGGCACCGGCCAGCATCTGCTGTTGGCGACTGACAAATTCAGCGTAGTTGCCTTGGGCTGGCGGAAGATTCGGCGTCCGCTTTTCTGCAAAACTTGGGTAGGCTTCGCGAAGTTCACTCAACAGCAAGATCAACGACCAAAAGTCGACCACAATGTGGTGCGTTGTAGCGACGATCACATAGTCGTCATCACGATGTTTTAAAACCGCAAGTCTCAACAGAGGTCCGGTTTCCAAGTCGAATGGTCGCAGCGTTTCCTCGATCACTCGGCGACGCAGTTCGTCTTCGTCAAAATCGCGAGCGTCGACAACGGTGAACTCGGGCGTCAGCTTGTCGTTGACTTGCTGGTGAAGCTTAGCACCTTCATCGGAGAATGTGGTCCGCAAGCACGGGTGCCGGTCGACTAGGTACTCGATGGCTTCGCGCAACGCGTCGACATTCAATTGGGAACGGACGCGTGAGGGCAGATAAACATTGAACGTTGTCACCGTCGGATCACGGCGAAAAGCGTACCACAGGCCTTGCTGGCCCTCCGACATGGGAAATCGTTTCGCAGCATCAGCACGCTGCTCTAGAAGCTGCCGCAACAGGGCACGCTGCTGATCGGGTGACAAATCGGTCAGCGGATCAGGAACTGACATCCGTGTTTATCCGTCCTCTTGCTGTCGCAGCATTTGGGCCAACAACTTAGATACTTGATCGTCGGCCAACTCCGGCAACTCCTCAAGCAGTGTATCGGCTTGCTCCGCCGTGATTGCCCGGTCAGAAGATTCCGGATCGGAATTGTTCGCTGCCGCATCCTCTGGACCTGATACATTCTCGCACACGTGCTGGGTAAGTTGATCCAGGCCTCCGCTGCGCATCAACACGGAGATCGGCAAATTAAGCTCGATTTGGCTTTCGATCCAGTTCCTCATTTCGACCGCCATCAACGAATCGAGACCGAGTTCCAAGAGTGGCCGATCTCGCTCGATCTTGTCCGCATCCATTCCCAGCAGCGTGCCAGCCTTGGATCGCAGAATCGCGCCGACCATTTCAAATCGATCCGCAGTATTGGCCGATCGGATTTCGTCCGCTGATGCCAAATGGACTTTGCCGGACCCCGCGGCGATCGTGCGGTTTCGCAGCAAATGAGCAAATCGCGGGGAAACCCGTGAGGTGATTCCCAAGCCCCGCCAGACCGACCAGTCCATCCGCAGCACGCTGAGCTGCAAGGCGTGCGTTTGCAGGGAATACTCCAGAGCGTCAGTTGCTTCTTTGACGGTAAAACTAAGAACACCCTGCCGCTGCAAACGTTCACCGAGTTGCTGTCGTTGGGCCAGGTAGCCGACTTCACCCAAGTGGCCCCAGTTCATCACGGTTGCCGTCATGCCCAGGGCTCTTCGATAGTGAGCGAGTCCATCCAGCAACGCATTGGCTGCCGAATAATTGGCTTGGCCGGCGTGGCCAAAAACGCTGGACAGCGATGAAAACAAGACGAAGTGATCGAGTTTGCGATCAGCCGTTTCGTGATGCAAGTTCCATCCGCCCAGCACCTTTGGCCGCAGCACGCGCTGAAGTGTGTCGCGATCCAAGTCAACCAGCAGCCGGTCTTCCAGCACCATCGCGGTATGGAAAACGCCGCGCAGCGGGGGATGGTGTTTGTCGATCGTTGCCAGTACGCCGCGAACTTCGTCCGCGTTGGTGATGTCGGCCGGCAACACCGTGACTTTCGTCCCCGAGGCGATGATTTCGGCGATCGTTGCCTGCGCTTCGGCTGACGTTAGTTTGCTGCGACCGCTGAGCACAAGATGCCCGGCACCATGCTCAGCCATCCAGCGGGCGATTTGTAATCCGAATCCGCCCAGCCCGCCGGCAATCCAGTAAGTCGCGTCGTCGCGAAAGCGGATCGGGTTGTAATCGCCCGGCAAGACTTCATGCGGCCGCTGCCCGAAGTCGACAACGATCTTGCCGATGTGCTTGCCTTGCTGCATGAAGCGAAACGCTGCACGAGTATCGTAGGCATCGTATTGTTTGGTCGGCAGCGGCTGTAACTCACCGGATTCAAACCGTGGGACCAGCTCCCGCAGCATTTCGCCCATCCGCTCGGGTTGTTGCTTGAACAGCTGGTCCAGGTCAATCGCGAACAGCGCCAGGTTATTTCGGAATGGATGCAGGTCCAACGGCGCGCCGGAATAGATGTCACGTTTGCCGATTTCCAGAAAACGGCCGCCGGTCTTCAGGATCGACAAGCCTTTGGTGATCGCTTCGCCCGGCAGGGAATTCAGGATCATATCGACGCCTTCGCCATCGGTTGCCCGCAGCGTTTCCTGGGCGAACGACAGGCTCCGCGAATCCATCACTTCGCTGGCTCCAAGCTTGCGAATGTACTGGCGTTTTTCATCGTTACCGGCAGTGGCAAAGATGGTTGCGCCGGCGATCGTTGCCAATTGCATGGCGGCCAGGCCGACACCGCCGCTGGCCGAATGGATCAACACGCGATCACCCGATCGCATCCGGGCACAATCACCGAGCGCATATTGTGCCGTTAGGAATGCGATCGGGATCGTCGCGGCAGCCTGGTGGGTGAGGTTGGCTGGTTTTCGAGCGACCAGAGATGCGTTGACGGTCACATGGGTGGCGAACGAACCATGGGCGACCGCGATCACGTCGTCACCGATGTTCCAGTCTTTGACGTCACAGCCAACACGAACGATCCGTCCGGAACACTCGGCGCCCAACGCGACCGGCCCGTCCGGCATGCCGGGATAAAGATCCAGCGCCTTCATCACATCGCTAAAATTCAAGCCCGTCGCCAGGACTTCGATTTCAACCTCGCTGGGCTCCAGTGTTGCTGCTGCGAAAGTACGATACTGCAGCTCCTCAACTCCTGAGTGGCGACCAAGCTGCAGCCGACTTGGCAGACGTTCGGCAGCCTTGCGCGTCATGGGCTGGTCGACTTGCTGGACAAACCGGTGGACCAGACGTTGGCCGTTGCGGTACATCACTTCGTCTTCGCCGTCGTGGCGGTTAACGATTTCATCCAGCAGATTGCCGATTTCTGTTTTGTTGACCGTTGATGGCAGGTCGACCAGCTTGCTTTCCAAACGCGATAGCTCGCTGATGATCACGCGGCCGAACCCGACTAACGGCGTTTGACTGACGGCAACAGGTTCCACCGTTTCATCGGCTGATTGCGCACCGCTGGTGACGATTGTCAGCCGTGCCGTCGCCGAATCATCAATGCTCTCCCAAGCACCGACAAAATGCATGGGTGCCAACGTGGTCAGAATCGTACTGCGGTCCAAAGATTCGGCCGTCAGGTCTTGCGTTTCCGGCGCATCAAGTCCCCAACAGTAAACGATATCGGTAATTGGATTCTGTGGGTCGCGTAGTTGCGTTAGCAGACGGATGAAATCTTTGCGGTTCTCCGGATCGATCACAAATGAACTGGCATCGATTTGCCGAAAACTCACACCGTGCTGAACTTGCACAACCGATTCACCCAGCCGGGAAAATGACTCTTGCAGCTGTTCACCGACGCCAAGCTGATCGGTAAACAGGCACCAGCGGCGAGCGGTCGGACCAGCGTCGACTACCTCGAGCGATTCGGACTTCGCCCATTTGTACCGATACACCAGGTCGTGAACCGTTTCCTCCGAATCGCGGACAACGACTCGTCGGCTCTCGAATCCTCGCAGCAACAGGCAGGGTTGGCCCGCTTGATCGAGAATATCGATATCAGCGACCAGGCGATGTTCGGTCTTGCTGATCAAGCGGACATGGGCAGTGACATTTTCGCCAGCCGATTTAATGAACCGCACTTCGCCCAATTCGACGGGCAGGTAAAGGCCACCGAGTGTGTGATCAAAGTCTGCGTCCGCAGCAATCATCGCGTGAAAACAGCTATCCAGCAGAGCTGGGTGGATGCCGTAATGCGATGCATCTTCGGCGATCGAGGAGTCAAGTTTGACTTCGGCGATCGCTTCGCCGTCGCGGCGGACACCGCCTTGGATTCCACGGAACCGGTCGCCGTACTGAAGCCCCAGCCGTTTACAGTAGTCGTAGCATGCTTTGCCGGTAAACGTCTCGGTGCAAGCCGTGCGTGCCGAGGCCAGTGCGTGAGGGTCGAAGATCTCGCTGTGGATGTCGTCGCTCAGTTGGGCGCTCAGCATGGGCCGCCAGGTCGTATCATCGATGTCACGATTGGCCAGCTCGATCAGCCGCCGGTCGGCACGATAGGTTGTCTGAAAACGAAGCGGCCGCTCCGGGCTCAACAAGCAGGGTCCGAGCAAGCGAATGCGCTGCAGGCTGACCGTTTCGTTGGACTTGATCTGTCGTGCCGCTTCCGCTGCAATCTCAATCATGGCGGCAGCCGGCAACACACAAGAATCCCGAACGCAGTGGTCGGTCAAATAGTCCTGCAGCTTAAGTTCAACACGGCTGATCCACGCAGGGGAAGCCCCATAGTTCTGTTCACCCAATAAGGGGTGATAGTTTTCGACCAGGCGAGTCTTTTCAGACTCAAACGACTCCGCCCAACAACGTTGCCGCTGGAAAGGATACTGCGGAAGCAGCAGACGCCGGCTCGGCGGATCGTAAATCTTCGGCCAATCCAGGTCGATGCCAACCTTATAAAGACTTCCCAGCGACTCCGATATGCAGCGATTGTCTTCGCGTTCACGATGCAACGACGGGAACACACGAATACTTGCGCCCTGTTGCTGGAAGCACTCGGTAATCGCGTAGGTCAAAACCGGATGTGGGCCAATTTCCAAGGCAACACCAAAGCCATCTTTGGCGGCGACTCGCATCGCATCGGCGAACCGCACGCTTTGGCGAACGTTCTTCCACCAGTAGTCGGCATGGAACTCCTGGCCGCCGGCGCAATCACCGGTGACGGTCGAAATCAGCGGGGTATGGACATTTTGAGGCTGAATCCCGGCTAGCGATCGCAACAACTCATCGCGGACGGGCTCCATTTGCGGACTGTGGAACGCGTACTCCACCTGCAGACGGCGACAGAATATTCCTTTGGCATCCAGCTGCCGGGCAAGATCCTCAATCGCCTCATCAGCACCGGAAATGGTCACCGACGTTGGTCCATTGATCGCCGCCAAGGAGACTTGGTCCTCAATGTCCCGAATCCAATTCCTGGTCTCTTGCGGCGAGAGCCCGGCTGCGATCATGGCTCCGCGCGATGAAGCCAAATCCATCGTGCGGCCGCGGTGTACGGCAACACAACAAGCATCATGCCACGACAGAGCTCCCGACAAATGAGCGGCCGCGATTTCACCGACGCTGTGACCAACAATCGCACCAGGCAGAATCCCGAGACTTTCCCAAACCGCAGCCAGTGAAACCTGCAAGGCAAAGATCGCAGGCTGCGCGATCGACGTCTGGTGCATTCGCGATTCGTTTTCATCGCGATGCAATTCCTCCACCAGCGACCATGAAACGTACTTGGCAAATTCACGATTGCAGCGGCCGATCGAGTCACGAAAGACATCGTTGATGCGATAAAGTTGGCGGCCCATCGCCCACCACTGCGGGCCTTGACCGGAACAGACGAACAAGATGCCTTTGCTAAGCTGATTAGCGTGCAAACGTGCTTCAATCCCCGACTCGGGCGAAGCTGCAATTTCGCGAAGTTGTTCGGACCACTGATCCGCACGGTTGCCGCTGACGGTGGCTCGCACTTCTTGATGACTACGCCGGAAGGCAGCGAAGCTGGCGATCTGATCCAACGACGCGCCGCAGGCACCGGCATCCAGCCAATCGGCGATGTCCGTGGCGACTTGCGCGAGTGCCTGTTTGCAGCGCGCGGAAATTGGCAACAACAGCGGCGACGACGTGCTCCGGGCGCTATGCGTGTTGCCGTTGCTGGATCCTTGTGAGGCGACCTGATGGATCGTTCTTTTCAGCGACTGGGCGGTGGGCACTGATTTCTCGGGGTTCAACGTGTCGACATTCGCGTCGACGGGCGCTTCCTGGACCAGAACATGCGCGTTCGCACCACCATAGCCAAAGCCGTTGATGCCGGCGATTCTTGGACGCGAGCCGCTTTCCCAGACCTCAGTCTTCAGCGGCAGACGAAGATTCAATTTCGCGAAATCAATCTGCGGGTTGGCAGATTCGAAGTTCAAATGAGCAGGGATGCGTTTGTGGTGAAGTGCCAGCGCGACTTTGATCAGGCTGGCGATACCGGCGCCTGCTTCCAAGTGACCGATGTTCGTTTTGACACTGCCGATCCAACACGGCTGATCGGGTCGGCGGTTTTGGCTCAAGACCGACGCCAACGCGTTCGCTTCGATGGGATCCCCAACCGGGGTGCCCGTTCCGTGCGCTTCGACATACTGGATGTCAGCCGGGTCGATGTCGGCGCGCCGGCAAGCCGTTCGCAGCAAAGTTTCTTGAGCCTGTTGGCTGGGCACCGTCATTCCTTGCGTGTGGCCGTCCTGGTTCAATGCCGTCGCACGAATCACAGCATAAATGGGATCGTTGTCAGCAACTGCTTTGGCCAACGGCTTCAACAGCACCATGCCGGCGCCCTCGGCGCGGACGTATCCGTTGGCGCGAGCGTCAAAGGTTTTGCAGCGACCATCAGGAGACAAAACTCCCAGTTGGCTGAAGGCCACGTAAAAATCAGGCAGCAGCAGCGCGTTGACGCCGCCGGCTAAAGCCATGTCGCAATCGCCGCGCAAAATACTTTCGCATGCCATGTGCACCGCCACCAACGATGACGAACACGCCGTATCGACGGCAACACTAGGGCCACGAAGATCAAAGCAGTAGGAAATCCGATTGGCCGCGATACTGCTGCTGCCGCCCGTGTTGCTGTAGGGACCGATCACACCGCGATCCTGATAACTCAAAGCAGCCACGGCGTAATCGAAACTAGAAATGCCCGTGTAAACCGCGACCGGCAGGCCGGCAACCTTTTCAACCGGTTGTCCGGCATCCTCCAGGGCTCGCCAGCTGACTTCCAGCAACATGCGCTGCTGCGGATCCATGCTGGCGGCTTCGCGCGGCGAGATCCCAAAGAATTGCGGATCGAATTGGTCGATGCCTTCGACGTAGCCGCCCCACTGACTTTGTGTCTTGCCGGGGGTGCTGGAGCCTGGCGAGTAGAACTTGTTCAGGCTCCATCGCTCGGCCGGTGTTTTTGTAATGGCGTCGCCTCCGCTGGCCAGCAAATCCCAGTAGCTTTGCCAATCGTTTGCGCCACCAGGGAATCGACAACCGATGCCGACAATGGCGATTGGCGCGCTAGGTTCGGAATCGCTCATGGTTGCAAGACGAGGGTGACGCACGAGGAGAGGAAATCCTTCTTCGTATGGATGATAGTTACAACGGTCGATTGATTCACTTCAATTCGGCTTCAGGTAACCTCGCCAAGCGTACACTTGCACGGGATGTTACGAAGGTCAGCGGAGACGCTACGGACCTGTTGTGAATACCAAAGGTGGGGGGGACACGTGAATCAAAAATCTCTAAAAGCCTCGGTGGGGAGGAGCTTTGCGGCTCGCCACGCCGGAATCAATGCCCCCAGTAGCCCGATGGCGAAGGCCAAAAGTAGTCCCTGCAGAATGACCCAAATATCAATCGCGGGACTGAGGACTCCTTTGGCCGCACTCGCCTGGCTCAGCGACCATGTCAGCAGCCCCGCTAGCGCGCAGCCGACGACGCTGGCCATGAACGCCAAGGTGCAAGACTCCAGCAGAATCATCGACACTACTCGGCGGCGCGGCCATCCGATCGCCCGCAAGATGCCAATCTCCCGAGTCCGCTCCAGCACGCTGGTCATCATTGTGTTAAGCGTTCCAATTGCACCAATCACTAAAGCAATCACAGATGTCATCCACGCCATCGCCGATGCCAGTTGCATACGTGTATCGGTTTCCACAAAGTCTTCCGTCGTCATCGCATGCAATTTGGCGTCCAACTCCTGGATCTTTGCCACCGTGGCTTCCGCTTTGGCGGCATCGATCGGTTTATTCAGTACGACATTGATGTAAGTGACCTGCCCGATGCGGTCAGTAATCGCTTGCAATGAATCGAGCGGCATGATCATCGATCCATTTTCCCAAGTGCTGCGGCTTTCAAAAATCCCTTCGACCAGGTAAGGGTCCTCGAACATCATCACCGTGTCGCCGGCACGGACCCCGACACGCTCTGCCAGGTGAATTCCCAGCATCAATCTTCGAGAATTGTATTTCGAGGTGTCGCTGTTTGGCGGCACCGCTTGGATCTTGTAGTCTTCCAACAGCCAGGAACCGTCGGCGATTCCCATCGTGGGGATTCCGTATACTTCGCTTCCTTCTAACGACAGCGTCTCCAGTAGCACGCCGGCGGTGCGGGCAACTTCCGGGATCGCGGCAATCTTCACCGCAAAGTTTTGGTCCACGCTGCTACTGAGACGATCGGCCGTCCCCTGCCGGGAGACGACAACGTCCACCGAGTGTGACTCGTACACGTCGGCAAACGATTTGGTGAAACCTTTGGCGATCCCCAGCAATGCGACCACCGCCGCGATTGCCGTGGCGAATGCAAGCAATGTAAGCGTCGTGCGAAACGGTCGGCGCGTCAGATTCTTGATGATCAACGAAGTAAACCGCATCTATTCTCCACTGTGTGAAACAGACCCCAAAATTCAATGGAAACTCAAGGCTTTGTCTTAAAAGGGCTGACCCGGGGATGGTGAAATCATCTTAGTCCGGGGTTTTTGTGGCCAATAGCGAACATGTGTTGGTTGCCTCCAAGACAACATGAGTTTCCTGGGAGGGCGAGGTTCCCGCGGGAGCCGAAGCGTGGAAAAAAGCTGTGCGGCCCCCGCGGGAACCTC
>JBFJVZ010000149.1:0-15693 GCA_041623895.1 Pirellulaceae bacterium
ATCAACATTGGCCGCTTTCTCTGCGTCACTCCGTGTTCTCTGCGGTAAGAATCTTAGCATCACTATCGAGGATGCGGAGTTCCGCCGAGGAAGGACATGCGATTGAAAGACGGGATCAAGCGAATGGTAAATAATTTTTAAAGGACTACCGCAGAGGACGCCGAGGTTCGCGGAGGGAAGAATCATTGCGAAACATCAACATCGGCCGCCTTCTCTGCGGTAAAGACCTTAGAATCACCGCAGAATACACGGATCCTCGCAGCTGGAAGAAGATTTAGTCATTACCAATTAGGGGAAAGTCCTGCCACTGCACAAAGCCCAGTTATTATCCTATCTGAAGTTGAGCGACAGGAAACTGGGACTGTTGATCAACTTTAATGTCATGCGATTGACAGACGGGATTAAGCGAATGGTAAATGATTTTTAAGGGACTACCGCAGAGGACGCCGAGGTTCGCGGAGAGGCTGTGAATTGATTGTCGGCCAACGCTCCGCGTCGGAATGGGCAAACAAAACGTTCGTTCGCGGAGCGAACGACGACGATCATAGATTCACACACACGGAATGTGCCTTGCTACCGTTCAGGATTGATTTGCACTCGAAGCGCTGTTCCTGCAGGCGGCAGTGCGACATCGATCGCGTGTTTCCAGCTGCCATTGGTGATCTCCACGCGGTAAGCTCCCGGGGCGAGCCCGATGATGCGCATCGATCCATCGGCCAATTGCTGAAACATCTTGTTGTTACGTGCAATCTTGTTGTCGTGATCATCGGCTTTGGGAGGTACACGACAAACATAAGCCGCCTCGTTGCCCAGCTGCGCGGTGATCGTGATGCCAAGATCCTTGATCGCGCGATGCTGGGAATCCGTAGCGGTGACGAGTAGTTCTGTAGACGCCGAGTTGATCTCGATGCCGTTTGCAAAATCTTCAGCTGGCACCGATTGAACAGCGAAGAACGGCTTTTCGAGATCGCGAATCATCAGCTGAAATGCCCCGGCTGGCACCTGCTTGAATGTGTGAGTATCCCCAACCGCAAGCAATGCTGATGTCCAGCGAAAGCTGTCTTGCACAGCGACGCCAACGATGTGCGGTCGCAAATCTTCCTGATTCCAACGGACTGTGACTTCGTCGCGGCCGGGACGTTGTTGCAATACCAGGCGTCTATGGGTTGTTTCTCCCGGCTGAATCTCGACGTCAACAATCAACCGTCTTGATTCGATGCCGTACTCTCCCACAACAAACCCACCCGATGGTGCACCGCCGCTCAATTGAAACAACAGTTTTTGCTTGCCTTTGCGGACGCGAATACGAAACGCTCCTTGCTGATCCGTGGTGGCCACCTGGAAGCCGCTGGGCACCATACGGATCGCGCCGTCCAAACCAGCATAGTAGCCGATGATGTCTGCGTCCCTGATTGGCTGCCCATCATCGCGCTGCAAGACGCCCTCCAGCCAGCCAAATTCTTCATCAGTACGTTTCAGCCGTACATTACCCAAATAAGTAATTCTTCCGCCCTCGATCGTGCGGCCGGTGATCGGCACCTGCGCGATGTTTGGCTCATCATCACCGGGCGTGATCGAAATTGGTCCGGCCAGCAAGTCGACGGCCCGGAAGACGCCTTGGTCGTCGGTTCGCATGCTCCTGGCGCCGGCGGCTGAATGCAGCGATAGTCTCAGGTGTGCGGCGGGTGTCTTGCCGTCTGGCATCAGCAACCTGCCTTTGATGCCGCCAAACGCCAGCTCAGGCAGGGTGATTTTGGCGGACGCCGAAAACGGTTCCTCGTTCGGAATCGTCAGATCACGGCTCCAACGACGTTGACTCGCTTGTTCCAGCCAAACCGAGACAGAGTAATCTCCCGGCGCGAGTCCCTTAAAACTGATGGCATCCGTGTTCGGGGTGACTTTTTGCTGCGATACCAAGCGGCCCTGCGCGAAAGAACAATCTACAACCAGCGTAAGCTCAGCGGGCAACGGTTTTGTGTAGCCGATTTGCACGGTAATGTTGCCGCGATTCTGAAACACAAGGTTCAGCGGAGAGGAAGCGGGGGAAAGTGCATCGACGCTGGTCGTCCACTGCCGTCGATTGGCGAGTCGATCATCCTCTTGCGCCGTCACCAGCGCCTTGTACACCGCGGGCGCAGGCAGCGTGATCTGAAATCTTCCTTGCTGATCGGTTTCGCATCTGACTTCCGTCCAATGTCGATTGGGAACATCGCCCTTGCTGGTCAGGTGGAGTTCAAACTTCAAGCGTCCATCTTTGATTGGCTTTCCATCGACAAACGTTGCACGTCCACGGACACGAACGGATTCCTCCATATACATTTCGATTTGCCAATCGCCGTTGGTCGCGGTCTGCTTGTCGGTCTTCGCCGAGATTCCGACGAATCCCCGACGCCACAGATCGACGTTAAATTCATCGTTGCCGGCGGGCATGACAGCTGCGAATCGACCATCCTGGTCGGTGCGTGTGAGCGATGAAACGCGCACGTCAGCCAGCGGCTGTCCCTGCTGATCGACAACCCGGCCAAGCAGCGTGACACCTTTGGGGATTTCGACGTCCACTGCATCCAATTTGGCCAAGTCGTCGTTCTTGACGGTAATCCCGCCTGCTGGCCAGTCCGGCGTCCAGGCAACGACTCGGTAGGAAAAGCAGTCTTTGGAGATACGATCGAATTGATATCGGCCCTCGTCATCGGCATACGCTTGGTCGACCTTCTTTTCCAGCATTCCCTTCAGCGATCCGAAACTGCCTGCAACTTGGTAAAGTTGCACGACGGCACCTGCGGCGGGGCGTCCGTCGCCCCTCACAACTGTTCCGCTGATCGTGCTGCCGTCGTTAACGGCCGGACCCGGCGCGCGAACGGTGATCGTAAAGGGCTTGGCAGCTAGCGTACCGGTCCATGCATCCGCGCGGTCGAGCAAGTTGCTGGAGTCATCATCCAGCATTCGGTTTGTGGAGACATGTAAAGTCGGCTTGATGAGGCAATTTCCGGGGCGGCGAAAATACACAAGCTGACTGTTTGCCCCGTGAAGGGCGGACAAGACAATCATGTAGCGAATCGTCGCGCCGGGTTCAATTGTTTTGAAATTCCGCTCGGACGCCAACGCGGGAACATGCTGGAACCAAACGGGGTCCCGCGTATTCAGGATCCGTTTTCCGCTCGGCACATGCACAATCTCGAATCGGTACATGTCGGGATACGCATAGTCGCCCCAATAGACCGTCACCGGGTCGCCACCACGGTTGGTGAGCGAGGCTTCCACTGCCAACTTTCCTTCAAAGTCCACCTCGGTCGTGGTGGGCGTTACCTTGTACACCAGTAATGGTTGGTCGGCCACTGCGGTCAGGTTCATGATTAACATCATTGCAGCGAACAATGATGTTGCGCGTCCAAACAAGACCTGAGGTTTAGATGAACGGGTGCAACGAATCATCGATGATCACTCCGCAGGCACGATGGTGGAAAATCCAATGGTCGCAAGGCTGCATTATAGGACGATCGCCTGGTTTGTTTTCCCGAATCCCGGCAGACCGATCAGACAAAACCATTCTAGATGATTGTTCTACAATGAATTGTCGCCCGGCATCCATCCAACCGACACCAGGGATCATGAGAACCGTTGTTCTACCATCCGCCACTGATGACAGATAAAGAATGAATGACGAACTGACGAGTTCTGAGATCGCCGATCAAATGGCTGCTCGGCAGCGCGATATCTCGGTCTCTGAATTCTTTTTGAAGAATCGTCATTTACTCGGATTTGATTCGCCAGCCAAGGCACTGCTGACCACCGTCAAGGAGGCCGTCGACAATGCGTTGGATGCTTGCGAAGAGGCTGGTATTCTGCCCGAAATTTGGGTTGAAATCAGCAAATTGCGCGACGATGTTTTTCAAGTGGCCGTGCAGGACAACGGACCGGGGATTGTCGAAAAACAGTTGGCGCGGATTTTTGGAAAACTGCTGTACGGATCGAAGTTTCATAAGCTTAGCCAATCGCGCGGACAACAGGGCATGGGCATTTCGGCGGCGGGAATGTACGCGCAACTGACGACGGGAAAACCGCTGCACGTGCTAAGTCGCGTGCCGGCTGAGGACAGAGCGACGGAGTTGTTTGTTTCGATTGATACGGCCAAGAACCGTCCGGAACTGCACAAGAAGCGACGAGTCGATTGGCACTGTCCCCACGGCACGCGGGTGGAAACCCAGCTGGAAGGACACTATCTGAAAGGCAAACACTCAGTCGACATGTATCTGAAACAAACGGCCATCGCCAACTCGCACGTGCTGATTCATTTTCACGACCCCCACGGCCAGGAAACCACTTTCCAGCGAAGTAGCCACGAACTTCCGCATCGTCCCGTGGAAATCAAACCGCATCCGCGCGGGGTGGAACTCGGACACTTGATCCAAATGCTGCAAAACACCAAGTGCCGTACGTTGCGACAGTTTCTTGAACAAGAGTTCTCACGCGTCGGCCGCAAGACCGCAGGTGCGATCATCAAACAAGCAGGCGAAAAATTGAGCGAACGATCGTGGCCAAAGCGGATTGCACACGCTCAGGCTAACGCGCTGTATCGGGCAATCCAACGTGTTCCTGTTTCGGCTCCGCAAACGGACTGCCTTGTCCCGATCGGTGAGCAACGCTTGCGGGAGGGATTGCTAAAAGAAATTGACGCCGATTTCTGTGTCGTTCGAACGCGTCCGGCAGCGGTCTATCGCGGCAATCCGTTCCAGATTGAAATCGGAATCGCATACGGTCATGCTGGCAGCGTCCTGGGAGGGCCAGACGACGATGGTCCCTCACAACGACGGCACCAAGGCAAACATGATGGGCCGCGACAGCTGGCCAGGAGGGATGATCCGGTGCAGTTGCTGCGATTGGCAAATCGCGTTCCGCTGTTATACGACCAGGCCGGCTGCAGTATCACCAAGGCGGTGGTGCAAACCAATTGGCGAGGCTATGGCTTGCAGCAATCAAAAGGTGCATTGCCGTTGGGGCCGATCGTGATTTTGGTTCACCTGGCATCGGTGTGGGTGCCCTTCACGTCAGAGGCCAAGGAGGCGATCGCTGCTTACCCGGAAATTCTCAAGGAACTCAAGCTGGGTCTGCAGCAATGCGGCCGCCAGCTTGCCGAGCACCTGCATCGCCAACAACGGCTTCAAGGCGAGTACGCCAGGAGGACGCATATCGAAAAGTACTTGCCCCATGTGGGCCTGGCACTCCAGGAGATACTGGACTTTAGCGACGAAGAACGCCAGCGGACCGTCCAGCGTCTGGACCATGTACTGAAGCAAACGCGAAAGCTGCCATGACAGAAACCACTGAGCCGAATGGAAGCGAGGGCTTCCCAGCCGAATTGGATCAGAAAACACTTGCGTTCATCGACGCCATTGCCCGTCAGATCCACGACCATATCACTCGCGGCGAGGTTCCCACTCTGGAAGTCCTGGTGCGGAGTTTAAAAAACGTCACTTACGATCCGGACAAAGGCTACTTCGAGCTCGGGGGACTGCAGAAACGACGAACGTTGACCGTCAACACCGTTCGTTCTTTTGCGCAAACGCTTCGTTTGATGGCCACGTCGCGAACGATGGTGCAAAGCGATGACTTTGCCACCAAACGAGAAGCTTACTACGTCAGCAAAAACTGGGGCGAGTGCCGGTTTGACAGCCAGGCTGAGTCGGACGCGATCATGGATGACATCGAAGCTCTGGCGTCGATGCACGGGCTGTCGCGCGAGCAGTTACGGTTTTATGCCGAATCACACGGTGGCTCGGTGGCCGGTGAGTTGGTTGTCATCGATATCGACCCCGAAACTGCGGAGACCATCGAAATCGATTGCCGGCAGCTGGGCAGCGGCGCTTACACGATTCCTCGATCGGTGGAACACTTGCGATTTCGAACGGACGCAAAGTTTGTGCTGGCAATCGAGACGGGGGGCATGTTCCAGAGATTGAACAATCATCGATTTTGGAAGCAATCCTCATGCATTCTTGTCGAGATGGGTGGTGTTCCTACACGGGCGACGCGTCGTTTCATTCGCCGGCTGGCAGACGAGCAGGATTTGCCGGTGTTGTGTTTTGTCGATTGCGATCCCTACGGTTTCGCCAACATCTACCGAACTTTGAAAGTCGGTTCGGGAAATGCAGCCCACATCAACCAGTTTTTGTGTGTGCCGCGGGCGCGGTTTTTGGGCATCACACCGCAAGATATCGTCGACTTCGGTCTCCAAGACGCCACGCACCCACTGCTGAAAACGGACATCAAACGAGCCCGGGACGCGATTAGCAACGATCCTTTTTTTGCCTCAAATCCAGCATGGGTAGCGGCCATCGAGCAGTTGTTGTCGATGGGCGTGCGAGCCGAACAACAGGCGCTGGCCAAGTGGGGCTTGAACTACGTCATCGACGAGTACCTGCCAAAGAAACTTGCCAGCCCGGAGAGTTATCTGCCGTGAATGATCACCCATTTCGTAGGCCGGATGCTCTTATCGTCCTGGCCTACTACATCGTGTGAGCGTTGGAAAAACAAACTTTTCTAACTTTCTCATTCGACATTTCTTGTTGGATATTCTGCGGTTTCATGAGCACCGGAAGAACATCCAATATCGAACAAGGAATGTCGAAGTGTGAAGTAATTGACGCGTGAAAGATTGGCATGTACCCGTACCCGTTTGTCCAACAACCGACCCTCACGAAACCGTGATGGAGCAAAAAAACCCCGGTCGAAGATTGACTGGGGTTGTGGTTATTCACTGACAATCCGCGTGGGGCTTAACTGCAGCCCATGCTGGCGCCACAGTTGTGACAAAGGTAGCAGTTTCCATTCCTGACCGTGATGCTGCCGCAGTTGTCGCATAGCGGCGCGTCCATTTGGAATCTGGCGAACTGCTGTTCGCGACTCGCTTCCTTTTTGGATTGGCCGTTGCCGTTGGAAACGGCCGAGACTTCGCTGAGACTTGCCAACAGAGCGGCTCGTTCGGCCAACGCCACCGCGGCTCCGGCGTCTTTCTTAAGACCTTCGATCACCGACAAACCGGTCAGCGCGGCATCGGGACCGTTACCGCTATTGGTTTTGTCGGCGGGTTCGGCCGGTGAAATGTGGCCGGTTTCGTGGTGGCCGCTTGAGAAGGTCAAACCCAGCCAGCGAGCGATGTAGTCGACGACGCTCTTGGCAATGCGGATGTGCTTGTTGGACGTGTGTCCCATCGGCTCGAACCGTGTATGGCTGAACTTGTTGACCAAGACTTCCAAAGGCACGCCATATTGCAGAGCAATCGACAGCGCCGTTCCGAAACTGTCCATGATCCCGCCGATCGTTGAGCCTTCTTTGGCCATGGTGATGAAGATCTCGCCCGGGCGTCCATCGGGATAAAGTCCGACGCACAAGTAGCCTTCGTGACCCGCAATCGTGAACTTGTGGGTTACGCTGGTGCGAGTATCGGGCAAGCGTTCGCGGCGCGGCTTGTAGACGATCTTTTCGACCGTTTCGACGGCACCGTGATCGCCCGTTGCGGTTTTGCCTTCTTCGCTCTTGGTGTTCAGTGGTTGCGACTGTTTGCTGCCATCGCGATAGATGGCCAGTGCCTTCAAACCCAATTCCCATCCCCAGAAATAAGCATCGGCGATGTCTTCGGGGGTGACATCGTTGGGCATGTTGACCGTTTTGCTGATGGCACCGGAGAGAAACGGTTGAGCGGCTGCCATCATTGTCACGTGGGCTTGCCAGGGAATGCTGCGAACGCCGTTGGCCGGTTGGAAAGCACAATCAAAGACGGCCAAGTGCTCGGTTTTCAGGTCGGGGGCCCCTTCGATGGTGTCGTTCTCGTCGATGTACTTGAGGATGCCTTCGATTTCAGCTTCGCTGTAACCGAGTTTGTGCAAACCGCGACAGACGGTTTGATTGACGATCTTCAGCATGCCGCCACCGGCCAATTGCTTGTACTTCACAAGCGCGATATCGGGCTCGATGCCGGTCGTGTCGCAATCCATCATGAAGCTGATCGTGCCGGTGGGGGCCAGCACCGTCGCTTGAGCATTGCGGAAACCGAACCGTTCGCCGATCTCCAGCACGTCGTCCCACAACTTGCCAGCCGCCTCCTTCAATTCCGCCGGGCCTTCATCGTGAATCTGTTCGCAAGCGTTGCGGTGCATCTGCATCACACTCAGCATCGGCTTCTCGTTCAGCGCGTAACCATCAAATGGTCCAACGGCGCTGGCCAATTCCGCACTCGTGCGGTTGGCTTCGCCGTGCAGAATCGCTGTTAAAGATCCGCACAGACCGCGAGCAGCGTTGGAGTCGTACGGCAGGCCGTTGGACATGATCACTGCACCAAGGTTGCTGTAGCCCAGACCGAGCGGGCGGAAGCGATGACTGTTCCGGGCAATCGGCTCGGTGGGATAGCTGGCGTGATCGACCAAGATTTCTTGGGCGATCAAATACAAGCGGGCGGCCGCTCGGAAACGCGGGACATCGAACGACCCATCGTCGCGAGTGAACTTCATCAAGTTAATCGAAGCGAGATTGCAGGCCGTGTCGTCCAGGAACATGTATTCGCTGCACGGATTGGAAGCGTTGATCGCGCCACTGTTGGGGCAAGTATGCCAACGGTTGATCGTCGTGTCGTACTGAACTCCGGGGTCGCCACAATGCCAGGCACAATCGGCCATGCAGTTGAGCAGTTCTTTGGCGTCGTAGCTGGGTGCGTCACCGAATACCTTGTCGCTGACCCAACGCGTTTGCCACGGTTTGCCGTCGCGAACAGCCTCCATGTAGTCGTCGGTCAGGCGAACAGAAAGGTTGGCGTTTTGGAAGCACACGCTGCTGTAGGCTTCGCCGTTGAAATTTGACTCATAACCCTCGCGGATCAGCGCATGCGCCTTCTGCTCTTCCTTCCATTTGCACTGCACAAATTCCAAGATGTCCGGATGCCAGACTTTCAACGATTGCATCTTGGCGGCGCGACGTGTCTTGCCACCGCTTTTCACCACACCTGCGATCGAGTCATAAACACGCATGAAGGACAGCGGCCCTGAGGGCGTGCCGCCGCCGGAAAGTTTTTCCCGCTGGCTGCGGATTGTGGAAAGATCCGTGCCGGTCCCGCTGCCGAACTTGAACAACATCGCCTCGCTGCAGGCCAGACGCATGATGTCTTCCATGTTGTCGTCGACCGCTTGAATGAAGCAAGCCGAACCTTGCGGATACTCGTACGGGTTCTCCGGCTGATCCGTCTTGCCAGCCGTTTCGTCCCAATGCCAGTTGCACTTCGTGCCGGTGACACCGTACTGGTGAAACAGGCCGACGTTGAACCAGACGGGACTGTTGAATGCGCCGTGTTGGTGCAAGCACAACCAAGTCAAATCGCGATAAAAGGCCTCACCGTCTTCCGGTGAATCGAAGTAACCGTCTTCTAAACCCCAGTCAGCAATCGTGCGGGTGACCCGATGGATCAGCTGCCGGACGCTGCGTTCTCGTTCGCCAGGATTCTTCGGGTCCCCATAGAAATATTTGGAAACGACGACGTTGGTGGCCAGTTGGCTCCAATCGGACGGGATTTCACAGTCGTTCTGTTCAAAAAGCACAGTGCCGTTTTCATCCTTGATCGCGGCGCTGCGCAGGTCCCAATTCGTCGTTTCAAACGGCGATTTGTGGTCGGTGGGGCAGAATTGAGGGCTGATCTTCAGGCCTGGCCGGTTGCCACGAAGATTGGTTGCAAATCTGGACCGGGCATGTTCCAGGCCGTGCTGAGAATTCACGTGCTCGAGGCCGGGATCTTTGGTGGTTGCTTGAGATGGGGACGAGGGCAAAACGGTCGCCATAGCTTTGAGACTCCTTGTGGTCATCCTTGGACTCGAAACCGCCGCCAACTAACTCGCGTTCCTCGCGAAGCGGTGGAATCAAGCCTTGTTTGATATGAGAATTTGAACAATTATCAGCCACATGTTACCGCGCGTTGCCTAGCTAATTCGGGGGGGCTAGGCGAAACTCCTTTCTCGCTCCCCTTGGCGAATGACTTCCTTACCTTGGCAATGAAAGCACTACCGGTAGTGGTTCACGGTCACACAAACCACTACATGTGGGCGACCGGGGAATCTTAGGGATTGTCGGATGGCTGTCAACGAGCACTTTTCTGAAGCGATAAAGTATTCGCTGTGAATGACTTACGCAGTTTTGATTGGCGGGCTAACCTGTTCGTCAACCGCTGGGAAAATCGCTGTAAGCTCAACACTGATGATGGGTTAGTGAAGATTCTCAACCACTTTGTCTCAGATGTGGAAAACGTGTCAGATTTAGAATTTTTTTGAACTTCATTTTTGCCGAACGAGAAACTTGGTTAAGTGGGGGTTTCGGGGAATCACTGAGCAGTGGTCTGGTGTTCACGTTCGTCAAGTTTTCTGGTTTTTGAGCTTTCAGGGTCCGCGGTTTTGCCGTCAACATTTCGCGTGTGTTGGCGCCTCGAAAATCAAATTCAAACACGACGGAATGCAAGATGGACGAATTGATACAACAGCTCGTAGACAAGCTTGGAATCGATCCAGGCACCGCGAATGCGGCCACCGGTAAAGCAATGGCATTGGTGAAAGAACACTCTGGTGAGGACTTGTTTTCCAAGATCTCGGCCGCGATCCCGGGAGCTGCTAGTGCGGCTGAAGGAGCCGCTGATACGACAAGCGGGGCGACCGAGGGTGGCGGTTTGCTGGGCTCGGTCGCCAGCATGGCCTCGAATCTGTTGGGAGGATCTGGTGGTGATGCTGTCGGCCTGGCGTCGACTTTGGGCGCGAGTGGCTTGAAGGCGGACCAGATTGGCGGATTTGTTTCCACGATCGTCGAATTCCTGAAAGAGAAACTAGGCGAGGAAACGACCGATCAGATCTTGGCCAAAGTCCCGATGCTGAAAAGTTTGCTGGGCTAGTGCATTCAGATTTGATCATGGGATCAGCCACTGAACGTTAGTTGAACGTTAGCCCACTCGGTTCCTGACGCAGCAGCGGGACCGCTCACCGTGGCGGCTGATGTGGCCGGGTCCCGTTTCTCAGGCGGAGCGTTCCAGCCGTCGCGGCGGTCGGGACTTTGGGCTGTTTTCGGCCGCGAAAGCGAAAACTCTCACAAGTCCGCTACTGTAAAATGATGTGCCCAACAGCGTTTGACGGCGGGATGAATTATAATCGCTGGTTCGTCCCGCCGACTTTTTGCGCCCATGACTTGCCAGAGATTGGCCTGTCAGTCGAGCACTCGCCTGAATCCTTTGGAGCTATTCCATGCGTCGTACATTTGCCGCCCTGATGATCTTGCCAATTCTGGCCGTGTCGGCCACACCCGCCATGGGTCAATCGCCACTTGAAGAAAAAGACAAAGCGGTCGGCGCTTTTGAAATCTACTTGGATCGGTTGTCCAGCAGCGATGCAGTTAAAGCGAGCGGGGCCGAAGATGCAATCCCGAATCCGCCGGGAGGCGACGTCGATCTGAAGGCCGTGCGACGCGTCTACGGTGCCGCCAGTGCACCACAAGACGTTGCCTCAATCGAGAGTCGACAAGGCACCGATCCTCTGGACATGAATTTCTTTATTCGCATCCAGTTCAAATCCGCGGATGCGGCCCAAAAAGCTTACCAGGGCATGGCGGAAAAGGGCCGCGCGGAAACGATCAACGGTAAAGAGTATTATCGACCGCCGGAGGATGAAGCGACGCCAAGCAACATGTTGTTGCACATGGTCTCGCCCGACACAATCGAAGTTGGTACGGATGGGTTTGTGCTGCACGATTCGCGGCACGTGTTCAGCGACAACTTGTTGGCGGCTTGGAAAAAGATGCCAGTTGCCGCCATTCGAATTGCAGCGGACTTGGACGGGGTTCGACATTTGATCGACCAGGGAATGCAAATGGCACAGGCCAATGGCGGCGTACCTCCGGCTGCCATGCCGGCGGTGGCAATGGTGGAAAACACGGGAGCGATTCGCTTGGCACTTGATTTCAGTTCCGACAGCTTGCTGTGGTTAACTTTCACGGGCAAAGACGATGCGGCCACCGGAACCATCAAAGCCACCTTCGACGGTTTTCTGGCGATGGGCAAAGGCATGGGGCAGCAAATGGCGCCGTCGATTCCAGGTCAGAATCTGCAGAAGGTCGCCGGGGAAATGCTCGCCGCGCTGCAGACAACCCAGGATGGGAATGATGTGAATTTGGTGTTGCCACGACCAGAAGGATTCGAGGCCGCGATCGGGGAAATCGTCCCCTTGGTAATGGGAGCGATGATGGGCGGGATGAAAGGCGGTCCGGGAGGGCCTGCCGGTGAAGATCCGTTTGGTGGCGGCGCCGGTGAAGATCCGTTTGGTGGCAACGCAGATCCCTTCGGAGCTCCGCCCGCCGACGCAGCGCCAGGAGCCGACGCAGATCCCTTTGGCAACTAGGATCGTTCAGGCTTCCCGCCGCGATGAATAGAAACCCGGCCGTGCCTCCACCGCGACGTTGGTGCGGCGGATTACGGTACCTACGCGGACCGTTTCGTTTGCGATCGTTCCCGCGCTTCGGTAATCCATTTTTTAACGTCGTTGATACCCGGCGTTTTGCTGCTTCGCAGGATTCGCTTGCCAGCCGCGGTTTCGGCGAACCGCACGAGTTCTTTGTGAAGGCCCGCGGTCGTTTTGCCAGCCAGTTTTTCTGGAGTGTTGCAGCCGATGCCGACCAGCAATTGCGATTTGTAGCCACACAAGCTTGGGATCCTACAAACCAGCCTCGCTTGAGCTTGCCAATCGATCAGCTTCTGGGTCGTGATCCACGAGGTATTCAAGGCAGATTCCATTGCGTCCGGATTGGCGGCCAAGAATTGCTCAACCGTGTTGATGCCGATGGCGGCGAATCGTTTGGCCGTCTTCGGGCCGATCGATGGTGCGTCCACGAGATTGTCCGAGGACGACAAACTGGGACGCCGCCTGATTCGTGTTGCGGTTGGTTCTATTGGACGTGCCGCCGGCTGTGGCTCGGGCTTCGACAGACCGGCTGTCGCGGCGACCGTTGGCGGTGGGCCGGAACCTTGTTGGTTTTGCTGTTCAATCCGCTGGTTTTCCCGTTGCCGTTCGAGGTCGCGTCGGCGTTGTACGGCAACCGCTTGCACTTCGGCTGGTTTATTGCGTTCGACCCGTCCCTTGGCTTTGTACTCGTCGAAGATCGCTTGGACGGCCTCGCGTTCCCGTCGAAATTCGATCCGCCGCGTGATCCACGCGACCGGCATTTTGATCGTCGCCAACAACGACGCGGCAGTTAAGGGCAGCTCGGGAATCTCCGAGCGTGTTTGTTCGGCCGCGCGGTTAAGAATTTCTGCCCATCCGGTAATCGCTAACCCGAACAATCCCGCCAGGATATCGATCGATTTATCGTCAAATCCTGAGGTCGGTTTTCGGACGCCAGCTTCCAAGTCATAGTGTGCGATCAAGTCATCGTAGTAACGATTCGCAACTTTGGCTCCGCGGCGGACGGTATGTGCCAGCCATCCTGCATCACTGGAAACGTCAAACACAATCTTGTGGTGGCCTTCCTGCCAGCGACTGAAGATTCGCTGGTAGCTTTTGGTAACGCTCCATTCCATCGGCCGGTGGACAACCGATTCGATCTTTGACTGCGCAGTGTGCAGCGGCATCAGTGGATCGGTAAAGTAGTGGCTGAGCACACCCGCAGAATAGGCCGCCCGGGCCCATTGTTTTGCGTCCAAGTCGTCGAGCAGATTCTGATACCAGGTTTCCGCTTTTTTGGGCGCGCCGCCCCAATACCCATCATTGACGTGAACGACATGATTTCGAAAGTCGCGAAATTTAGTATCGGGGTGCTTGGCACCAGCCAGATACCGCGAGTGATGTTTGAGCAAGACAGACTTCAGTCGTCGACCACGCTCGGTGCTGAGCATGGGTAGTGCGTCAATGACAAAGAAGTGGTGCGTGCTACGACAATGAGCGGCTCGCAGAATCGTGATCAGCAGATCCATCGGTCCCTCGCGGTTGGTGCGTCCGTGCAAGGAACGATAAGAAAGAATCTGCCATCGATGCCACTGATATCTGGCGGGCAATTGCTATCAAAGAGCTTTGGTTTAGTTACCCGCAGCACAACGCCGGGGCGAGCATCTTCCAGCCCACGGTCATGGTCTGACGAAAGTTACCCCGCCACGGCTCGATGGCGTGATGACCGGTTGCTTTAAATACCGTCCCGGTTGGGAAGATTCGATTCGCCGCTGGATCGACTTTCCACGACGTGGATTCTCAACAAAGAAAGCGAGTTCGTCTTCAAACACGGCTTGCGAATACAAAAGATATTCCCACGCTTGTGCCAGTTCGATATTGGGACTGTACTTTTCAAACAAGATTGTCTCGACCTGCAATTGCAATGGGATTACTTTTTTGCGTTCGAATCGCAAGCGATTGTTGTGACGCGGATTCTTGGCGGCGGCCACCATCCGCTTGGCGGCACGCTGCAACCTGTCGACCATGGCGCGGTCAGCGCTGCGGATTGTCCGCGACCGGCAGATCACGCTATCGACATTCGCGACCGCCTGTTCGTATTTCTTGGCGGCGGTAAAGAGAACATTGGTTTCGGACGCGTCCGCTGTCGTTGCCAGTCCAACCGTGCCAATCACGAGGCAACACAGCAAGGATGGTTTAACGAACAGTCTTACCAAATCAGCCAGTGTCGTTTTGTTCATGAAACACCTCGTGCTGGGTCCAAATCAAGGCAAGAACCCAGAGTGGTGCAAGCACAGTGCCAAGACACGATATTTTCCAATCATCGACCGCAAACTGTTTCAAGCCAGTCACTTGGGCAATCGAAGCACGATGGAAACGTCAAACCACCCGGAATCGGTTTGATGACACGCAAACGTCTCAGTGAGACGCTGCGTGAGACTTTTTCGATCAGTCAAGATACGGATTCAATGTGACCTCGCCATCTTGGGTCTTTGCTGGTCGCTGCTTGGCTGAACGCTTTGCCGACGTCGCATAGCCACTCTTGAGCGACCGCTTGGATCTGCCGCGATAACCATTGATTTCTTTCACCATGGATCTGGATTGCATCAGTTGCGCGTCGACATGGTCTCGAACCGCTTGGAATTTTCGCTGGGCATCAGCATTGGACTGATCGATCGCGGACTGCAGCATCGGCGGCAAGCGTTTCTTTTTTGATTCTCGGTCGCCGGCCGATTCTGAGCGCTCATTTGATTTGCGAAGATTTCCGATGGCCCGAAACATGGCATTGTTGTTGGCAAAAATGACCGCCACTGAAATAGCGGCAGACCCGAAAATGCTGAAAAGTCGTCCCATCAGGAATCTCGTTGAGCAGAGAAAAAGACTTGGGTTGCAAGACAACTTACGTCATGCCGGTCGTGGCCGGACGCGTGCAGGGTTGGACCCGGCCGACGGTTCCATTCGCCACGTACTGCTGAGTCGGGTTGTGACGGTTATTTACACTGTGGGATCTCTAAAGCAACTTCATCATTGATGTGGGATCATCGGTAGGCCAGGACAAGGAGAGCGTCCGGCTTAGGAAGTAATTTGAGCCTGGCTTTTCTCTTGAATCACGGTAGTTGCAGGGATGAATGTTTTGATTCGTCACAACAATGCGACAACTGCGTAGCAGTGGCAGAATAAAGCCTGGGGTCAGGATTGCTCGTCTTAGCGAGCATTCCGCAGCCCCAGGAATCGTGATATCCAACCC
>JBFJVZ010000150.1:0-15614 GCA_041623895.1 Pirellulaceae bacterium
GAAAGCGTGTGGTGGAGCCGCTTTTTCGCGGCATCTGGGCGTTGAACGAATGTTCCGTGACGCGCGGGCCGGATGGGTGATGGCCCCCACGGTCGACCACTTGCAAGAGTTTGTCGGACGTGCACTGACGGGACTGCCTTTGTTTTAATTGACGTCAAACGTTCCGAGTTCGCTTTTGCATCCGCTGATGGACTTGGAGCTCGGGCATCCCGGCGACAACGGTGACGTTTAGTAAACTGGAAAGCATGAAAGTTACAAAGGTATTTTTGAACGCCGCGCTGTTGTTATGGTGTGCCGCCTGCGTCGGCGGTGCCATTGCCGAGGATCAGGTTGACGGCACCTCCCCTGCGCCGCCTGAAATGCTGTCGATTCCTTCGTTACCGAATGCTTGCCGCCTGCATGAAAAAGTGATCTCCGGCGGGCAGCCAGCGGGACCGTCCGGCTTTTTAGCTTTGCAAAAGCTTGGCGTGCGCACGATTGTCAGTGTTGACGGGGCAATGCCTGACGTCGAACTGGCGCGAGCCTATGGACTTACGTACGTGCATCTGCCACATGGCTATGACGGAATCCCGGACCGCCGAGCGGTCGAGTTGGCCAAAGCCGTCAGGGATTTGCCGGGGCCAATCTACATTCATTGTCATCATGGGAAACACCGCAGTCCCGCGGCGGCAGCGGTGGCTTGTGTGGGATCTGGCTATCTGTCTCGCCAGGCTGCACCGTCGGTGTTGAAACTCGCCGGGACAAGCGAAGATTATCGCGGGCTTCACCAAGTCGTTGCTTCAGCAGTACCGATCAGACGGCTAGACACTGTTCACGTTGACTACAAAGAGTCCGTTGATGTGCCTCCGCTTGCCGCAACAATGGTGAGGGTCGAACGAAGCTTGGATCAGCTGACGAAGATCGAGCAAGCGGGCTGGCAAGTTCCCAAGGCACATCCTGATCTTTCTCCCGAGCACGAGGCTTTGATGCTGCGTGAACTTTTTAGCGAGTTGCTGCGCAACAAAGAAATACGTGACCGAGAGCAACAATTTCGCAAAATCCTACAGCACTCTCGTGATGAAACGGCGTTGCTGGAGAAACAACTTCAAGCCAATCACGTCGGCGCGACCGGTGATCGAAACAGTCGACTCTCAGCTACACTCTCTTCGATCAGATGGGATTGCAAAAATTGCCATCGTCAATATCGCGACTGACAGGGAGTATGCTCTCTGTGAACCCAACTCGTAAGTATGGAATCAATCAAGCGTGACTAATGAAACCATTCTGCTCGGTGCAGTTGCCTACGATGCCAAGGTCGTGACCATTTGGGAGGGAATTCGCGAGTACTTTCTTCAGCAAGCTGCGCCGATGGACTTCGTGTTATTCTCCAACTACGAACGTCAAGTAGAGCTGCTGCTGAAGGGGCATATCGACATCGCCTGGAACACGCCCCTGGCTCACGTGCGGGTTCAGCAGCAAACGGAGAATCGATCGCTTGCTCTGGGCATGCGGGATTCGGATCAGGATTTTCACGCTCGAGTGGTTGTGCGTTCGGATGCAAGCATCAGTGGCCTGAAAGATTTGGAAGGCAAGACGCTGGCAGTCGGCAGCCGTGATTCGACCCAAGCCCGCATTCTTCCGCTTCATTTCCTCCGCAGCGAGGGAGTGGACTTGGAGAAGATTGATCTTTTGAAGTTCGACACCGATGTCGGCAAACACGGCGACACGGGCACCAGCGAGCTGGATGTGCTGGCGGCGGTGGCCGACGGCCGCGCGCAAGCGGGCGTGGTCGGTGATCTGATATGGGTCAACGAGCAAGCGGCCGGTCATGTGGATACAAATCTGATCCAATCATTTTGGACAACGCCGCCGTTCGACCATTGTATGTTCGACGCCTTGCCGGATCTGGATCCCGCGAAAGTGGATCGATTCAAGCGAGCGCTGTTCGGTATGAAGTGGGATGTTCCCGAGCATCGTCGATTGCTGGAACTGGAAGGCCTGAAGGTCTGGATGCCGCCCCGCGAGTCGGGATACGACAGTTTGCGGGATGCGCTGGCCAACCCCACCCCGTAACAAGTTGCCCCCTGATGCGATACGAAAATGCAGCTTTGGCGATCGATGGAGGCGACTTGCCCTTGGGTGGCGGTTTGCTGGCACTGATTCGTCCCGCGCTCGATTTACTGGAGCCCGGAGGTACGCTTGCCGTCAATTCGTTGAACCAGGCTTTGCGAGACGACCTGCCGCGCTGGTGCCAACTTCAGCATCACGAGTATCTGGAGCGTCAGCAGACAGCACAAGACTACGATCGGCACATGATCGCACGCGGCGCGCTGTCGCTACCTCAGGGGCAGCGCGAACACGGTATCGCTTTGCCGCAGCATGACGGCCAAATCTCGGCCGCAGATGTCTTGAAGTCGGTCCCAATGCCTGAGCATGCTGATCCCGCCAGCGGTTTTGCGCCGCGCGGGGCACGCGTCGAACCGGGTGGTCCGCGGTATCCCTTTACGCTGCTGGATCGGGACCGTGTGGCGCCTCCCGAGATCGCCAAGCTGTACGATCAGGCGGTTGCAGCCCAGTGGAATGCCAACACGGATATTCCGTGGCATAAAACCCCGAAGTTGCCGCCGGAGATTGAACGAGCAATTGGACAAGTGTTTACTTTCCTGGCCGAAAACGAATTGTCGGCGTTGTACTTGCCCTCAAAGTTTGTTTCCAGGATTCATCCCGCTTACGCGGAAACAGCGATGTTCCTTTCGACGCAGATGGCGGACGAGGCAAGGCACATGGACGTTTTTCTTAAACGAGCGCGTGCTGGTGGTGGCGGACTGGGTGTTTCCTCCGCAACCACGTCACAGTCGCTGCTCTCACTGCTGGAACTGGAAGACTTTACCGAAGCCGCGTTCTTGCTTTCGGTTCTCGGTGAAGGAACCTTTTTGGATTTGCTGTCTTTTATCGAAGCTCATGCACCGGATGAAGTCACGGCGGAGGTGGTGCGACGGGCACGCGGCGACGAAGCACGACACGTTCATTTTGGTCTCGTTCACGTTCGCCATGCGCTGGCTCATGACGCGACGCTATACACACGACTGGAAGCGGCTGTGCGGAAACGAGCTGCGATGTTGGCCAATGTGGGCGGCGCCCCGGCCCCGCTTCAAGATGGACTGACAGTGCTCGCAGCCGGCAGCATTGATACAAAAGCGATCGCGCGCGGGCACGAGGCGTTTCGTGAATTGCTTGACACGATGCACGCCAGTCGCGTGAAACGGCTGAAACACGCTGGATTTACGAACGAGCAAGCGGAAACCCTTTCGGACCTGCACACACCGAATTTTATGTAGCCGCTCTCGGCCTCGGCTGCGGCGTAGATGTTTAAGGCGACGCCGCAGGCGAGGTTTCACGGAGCGCGACAGCCTCGCCTGCGGCTTCGCGTTGAACGAATGCGTGCCTGCTACTTTCATTCCACGAATAGAAAGGCGTTATTGTTCAGCAACACGTGACACATGTCGGCTTCATCCAATCCCTCCTGGCCGATCGAAGACGCCAGCAACTCGACGATTTCTTGCGGGGCTGGGACCCCTGCCACGATCAAATGGGCGCGATTGACGAAATCAACGGGACTGTAATCATCGCCCAGATCGCGACGCACACGCTCGGCAAACTTCTTGGCAACGTTGGTTAATCGCTCGTTGTTCAACAACATCAGCGATTGCGGGGCGGTGGTCGTCACATCACGCTTGGCGGTGCCCACGATTCCGGGTGGGGCATCCAGCAGCAACAGCATTTCATCGCCCGAGTTGCGTTTCCGCTGCAGGTACAAGGTTCGCCGCGGCGGCGCCCCAGGCAAGCTGGGCCCGCCATACTGACTGCGAAGTGTTCCCATTGCGACTAACAATGAATCACGAAACTGCTCGGCATCCAGGCGGCGGACGGCATGGTGCCAGAGAAACCGATTTGCGGAGTCGATTTGCATGGCCCGTTCGGCTTGGGGATGAACGGCAGATTGCCGATACGCATCGCTGAGAACAATCTCGCGTTGAACGACTTGAATGTTCCAACCATTGTCACTGAATCGCAGCGCCAAATAGTCCAACAGTTGCGGATGCGAGGGCAGAGTTCCCAGCCTGCCGAAATCATTGGGGCTATCAACCAATCCGGCGCCGAAGTGATACTGCCAGAGCCGATTGACCAAAACTCGCGCAGCGACAGGATTGTCCGGCGAAGTGATCCAACGGGCCAATTCCGTTCGCCGACGCGTTGACCGGGTCGAAGGGTCGCGATCTTGGGTATCAAGTGGTGTGCCGCCGTAAATCTCCGGCGCGGCGGGATTGAAGGCGACGCCTTTGCCGCGGCCGGGCAATCGAGTCGGTCGAATGGGGCCTGGCGCATCAGCGACCGTCATCAACTTAGGCTCGGGCTCCGGATCAAATCCAAGTTTGCGTAAGTCCGCGATGATTTGTTTGCGCCGCTCCGCTCCCTCCTTGCCAATTTTCTTTTCCAACTTGCCGCCCGACGTTCCTTCGTCGGTTTTTTGGCGATGGACCATGTAGGCGATCTGCTGTTCATAGCTGGTCCTCTGATCTGCTGGCTTGTTGTACATCGCCTGCACGTTGAGGGGAAATTTGTCGACCACAGCATCGCCAAGCGATTTTCTGGCTGCGTCCTCGACCTCGGCCAACTCTTTTCGCAACCGATCAATCTCTGCTCTTTTGTTTTCCGGAATTTGCTGCTGCGGTACTCGGTCGATAAACACCAACGGTTCGAACACGCTGCGAAATCGGTAGTAATCAGCTCGTGAAATGGGATCGAACTTGTGGTCGTGACATTTCGCACACGCCATTCCCGTGGCCAAAAAGACATCGGCGGTCACGTCGGTGATTTCATCGACAATGTTTTGCCATTGGCCTTCGGCGTCACGCTGATTGTATTCGTAGATACCCAATCGCATGAAACCTGCGGCCGCCTCGGCAGCGTCATGGCCGGGTGCGATCTCGTCTCCGGCTAATTGGTAAGCTACGAATTGGTCGAAGGTCATGCCGCTGTTGAATGCGTTGATGACCCAGTCGCGATACCGATAAGCCTGAGGTCGAAAAGCATCTTGTCGCCATCCATCCGACTCCGCGAAACGAACCAGGTCCAACCACAGACGAGCCATTCGTTCGCCGTACCCGGGGTCGGCAAACATGCGATCAACCAACCGCCGGTAGGCGTCCGGTCGATCATCGTGGCAAAAATCGTCGATCTGTTCGGGCGTCGGCGGCAGCCCCAGCAAGTCATAGGAAAGCCGACGAATCAAACGAGCTCGGTCTGCCGGCGGCGCGCGATGCAAGCCAAGCTCGCTGAGTTTCCGGTCGATGTATCCATCAATCACGGTCGGCGAGTCAACGGTCCGAATCGAAGTGTCGCCCGGATCCAGTGGCTGGGCCGCCCACCAGGGACCTTCGTCGGCGGCGGCCTGCGTCGCTTCCCTGTCAATCGGCCAGTAAGCGCCCGTTTCGATCCATCGCTCGATCGCTAATTTTTCGGCATCGGACAAGGGTTCATCCGGCGGCATCTCCAAGTCTTCGTAGCGAATCGCCGAGACCAGCAGACTTTCATCCGGTTTGCCAGGCACGACCGCAGCTCCACTATCTCCGCCTTTGCTAAGCGCACCGGCAACATCCAGTCGTAAGCCGCCTTCCGATTCCTCGCCAGCGTGACATTCGTAACAGCGATTGACCAACAGCGGCCGAATCGAATTCTCGAAAAATCGTAACTGATCCGCTTCGGGAACCCGCTTGGTGGTGTCGCCGGGCGCGAGCTGGCAGAAGCAAACCCAAAGGCAGGCTGATACGAAAAAGGGGACTGCGTTCTGAATTCGCATCTGAGGCCGAGAATTGCAAGGTACGTTGGCAACTACCGCTTTTTTAACTTCTAACATGGTCGCCGCGGATAAGGGGTCAGGAACCAATCCTGCAAAGCACCCGAAGGGCCGTGCGGCGATTCGTTCCTGACCCAGTTTCCGCTCATTAGTCTAACCGAAATGGACATTTGGTAGAACAATTGTCGCGATCGCTTCGTTGTCACGTTTCGCCGATATCCCCAGGCCCGTACGTTATCCACAGCCCAGTAAGTTTTCTGCCAACGCAGACGAATCACCCCCAAATTGCCAGGCTGGTCCTGGCCGGAAGACATGGCCACCGACCTGAATCAGCCGCTCTCGCGCAACCGTGTATCGCCGGATCGTGCTTTTGCGGTCATTGACGAACAGGAAGCCGACGGCGCGGGCCGATTTGCGGAAGTCACAACGATTCTTTTGACGGCCAGCGAGTGTCCGATCGGTTGCAACATGTGTGACCTGTGGCAAAACACGCTGTTGACCAACACACCGCCGGGAGCCATCCCACGACAAATCGACGCGGCATTAGAAAACCGGCGAGCAAAGTCAGATCATGCGCAATGGATCAAGCTGTACAACAGCGGCAATTTTTTTGATGCTGGTAGTATCCCCGAGAGCGACTATTCGGCGATCGCTGAACGTTGCCAACGATTTTCGCGAGTCGTCGTCGAAAACCATCCGCGGTTTGGCGGCAAGCGACTGCAAACATTTCGTGATTTGATCGACGCCCAGTTGGAAATCGCCGTCGGTTTGGAAACGGTCCAGCCGCGGTGGCTTGCCCGACTTGGCAAGCGTATGTCGCGTGACGACTTTGACCGCTACGCCCGCTGGCTTCGGGATCAGGGTGTTGATCTTCGTGTCTTTCTGATTGTCGGTGTACCAGGAATCTCGGCGCTCGAAGCGATTCGCTGGGCGCGATTAGCTGCGCGCCATGCATGCCGCGCCGGTGCTCGTCACATCAGTTTGATACCGGCGCGAGTGGGCCATGGATGGGGTGGTCTGGCTACCAAGCTGCCCGAATTGTCCGTCCAGCATCTAGCTGACTTGCAGCGACACGTGCTGAAAGACGTTGATGGTGCCGCGGTGGTCACGATTGACGTTTGGAATCTTGAAACCGACCCGCAGACGCTCTCTGAAATCAAACACGTCAACCTTTCCCAACGATCCACATGACAAAGCATTTCGACATCGCCATCATCGGATCGGCTTTCTCGGGATCGATACTGGCGTGGATACTCGCTTCGCAAGGTCGATCGGTCGCGATCATCGATCCCGTGTCGCACCCACGGTTTGCGATAGGTGAATCTTCGACGCCGATTGCCGATCTGTTGTTACGACTATTGGGTGAAACTTACGGTCTCAGCGAACTTGAACAACTTTCCAGCTATGGCAGTTGGCAACAGCATCAGCCCCAATTGGCTTGCGGACGAAAACGAGGCTTCAGTTATTACCTCCACGAGCCGGAGCGGGAATTTAACGATACACCCGATCACCAGCGCAGCCTGATGGTTGCCGCCAGCGCCAGCGATTCTCTTGCCGACACTCATTGGTATCGCCGTGATGTTGATCAGTTTCTGTTTGGGCAAGCGCTCGCGGCCGGAGCGGAAAGCTTTATGGGGCATCTGGTGCGGGGGATCGAGCCGGATCAGCCAAACCGAATCTCGCTTTCGCACGGACGACAGATCACGGCGGATTGGATCGTTGATGCGTCGGGGAGGGCCACGGTCACCGCCGGGCTGCTGGACCAGGAAGACCTTACCGGCAAGCTGATGACCAACACCCGCAGTGTATTCGCGCACTTTCGCAATGTGCGATCTTGGCGCGATATTCTCATCGATCGCGGTGTTAACATTCAGCAAGACCCTTTTCATACCGACGACTCCGCGCAGCATCATTTGCACCGCGACGGTTGGATTTGGATGCTGCGGTTCAACAACGGCGTCACCAGTGTTGGCTGGACCAGCAGCAAAAGTGCACCCAGTTTGGAAATAACGTCTCGATATCCGTCGATCCAATCGCTGCTACGTGATGCTGAGCTTGTGGAGCCCGCTGGCGGCCCGACGACGACCGATCGATTGCAAAGATGGTTTCATCCCATCGTCACACCACGCTGTTTGATGTTGCCGGCGACCGCCTGCACCATCGATCCACTTCACAGCACGGGCATCGCACACTCATTGGCTGGCGTTCGTCGCATCGCTCGCATTGTGCTCAGTGGTGAAACCCCACAGCAATATGCGTCGTCGCTGATGCAGGAAGCACGACTGCTGGATCGCCTGGTCAGCACTGCCTACGGCACGATGCACGACTTTCCCCGGTTCACCGCCGCTTGCATGCTGTACTTTACCGGCGCGATCGCCTGCGAAGAGCGAATTCTTAGCGGCGAAGATCCGCAGTCGCTCTGGAGCGCGGATGATGAGCGGTATGTTCAGATGGCCAATGCCTGCTGCGACGACCTGATCAACGATCCGTCAACGCAACAAGTCATCGATCGGGTGCGCAATGGAATTCAGCCGTGGAATACGGCGGGACTGATGGACCCGAGTGTTAGTAATCGCTACGCGTACACCGCGACGAAAAGATCGTGTTGAAAGGGCATAACGGGAGCGCGTTGAACCCGCTGACGAAGGCGTCCGGTTAAACACACCAAGAACTCAGAGCCCGAGCGGAAAAGCGGTCACCGGCGATGAAATCCGACTCGGAGAATCGGACGACGCTGAATGTGCCGCCCCCACAATCAACTCGGCAGCAGCCTCGACCCTCGCCCTCCCGCTGCGCATGAAAAACGACCGGCGTCTACCGGTCGCTGGAGAACATGAATTGGGAGGCGTGTCTATCGACGCGTCTTTTTTGACTTCGCCCCGCCTTGGCGGACCTTGAACTTTGGATTGCTCTTGCAGATCACGTAGATTCGGCCTCGCCGCTTGACGACCTGGCAATCAGGGTGGCGATATTTCAAGGAGCCTATGCTGCTGACAACTTTCATCGGATCGAACTCAACCGGCTTATCGGATACGTTTAGTTGTTGAAATCTGTGAGGGGAGAAGTATAGCGGCTCACCCAAATCCTTCAACGCCAAATAGGTACGTCCCTCGAGGACTCAGGAAACGCAGCATATGACTCGGATCGCTTATTTTGACTGCCTCAGCGGCATCAGTGGGGACATGACCCTGGGAGCTTTCATCGACCTGGGCGTCGAAGTCGCCGCCATCCAAGCGGCGGTCCGGTCGATGGGCCTGCCCGAATTGTCGATCACCGCCTCGACGGTCAAGAAATGCGGTTTTCGGGCGCTGGCGGTCAAGATCGATCATCCCCCCGAGCACGCTCATCGGCACCTTCACCACATCACCGAGATGATTGACGGGGCCGACGGGATTGATGTCCAGGCGAAGGAACTGGCCAAGCGGATCTTTCATCAGGTGGCCGTGGCTGAGGCGAAAGTGCATGGAACAACGATCGAGAAAGTCCATTTTCACGAAGTCGGCGCGATCGACTCGATCGCCGACATCGTCGGTGCAGCGGTGGCGATGCATGCCTTGGGGGTCGCAGCGACGATCGCCTCACCAGTGCCCACAGGTACGGGCTCGATCACCATTGCGCATGGTCGCGTCAGCGTGCCCGCGCCGGCGACCGCAGAAATCTTGCGTGGAATCCCGATCGCCCCCAGCGACATCGAGGCCGAATTGACGACACCCACTGGCGCCGCGATTTTGAAAGCAACCGCGACCGGCTTCGGGCCGCTGCCGGCCATGACAGTTGAAGCGGTCGGCTATGGCGCCGGCACGAAGGATTTGGACGGACAAGCGAACGTGCTGAGAGTTTTGCTTGGTGAGCTTCATGATGCCGATCAATCGATGGTCGGCAACGTCGAAGCGGACCGCGTGGTGGTGTTGGAAACCAACATCGACGATTCAACGCCGGAACAAATCGCCATGTGCGTGGACCTGTTGTTTGAATCCGGAGCGCTGGATGTTTTCCAAGTTCCGTGCACGATGAAGAAGGGCCGCGCCGCGGTCGTCCTGACCGTCATCGCGCCGCCGTCGCGAATCGGCTTGTTGGAACAAGTTATCTTTCAGCACACCACATCGATCGGCATTCGCCGTCACGTGGCCAATCGCCACAAGCTGGCTCGGCGTAGCCAAACCGTGGAAACGGAATACGGACCGGTGCGAGGCAAAGTGGTCACCTTACCAAGCGGGCAAGACCGCTTCAGCGTCGAAGACGACGACGCCAGAGAGTTAGCAAGGAGCAATCAAACCACGACTGCCGCAATCCGCACAGCGGCGGAGAAGGCTTGGAGTGCCTGACTTCCCGGCAATTACTGTGATCTTGCTTTACGGCAGGCTCCTGGCAACTCGAAAACTGTGATAGTTGCTGCGCTCATTCGCTTCGCCCCTGGTGTTGCTGTAGTACTGAATGTTTCTCCGCACGCTGTTGAAGCAGCCGCCGTACAGTGGTTTCTTTCCCGTCACCCGAAAACTTATGCCCTCTGTTTCTGCACCAAGACTCCACTCCCAAGAGTTGCCGTGGATATCGAAGACCCCGTAGTCGTTGGGAAGCTTCGATCCCACCGGGTGGCTGTATGCAAACGAGTTGCCGCCGTGCCACGCGTAATGGTCGGCAAGTTCGACAGGGGTGCCGAAGCCAAACACCTCTGTCGTAGCGCCGGCACGGCAGGCGAATTTCCATTCTTCGTGTGTTGGCAGTCGATAGCCTTGCAAGCTTTCAAAATTCTCCCGGATTCGCGTGCCGGAGCCGTAAATTCCATCTTCGTTCGGCTCAAATACCCATTCACTTTCCGGAATGCCCTCCTGCTCGCTTAACCAATTACAGTAGTGAGCCACCTCGTGCCAGGTAACATTGTGCATCGGACAGTCGTCGGTGGGCGCGGTTGTCCGGTCGACGTTGATCGGCTTGGGGAATCGCTGCCATTGATCAACGGTTACCTCGCATGCCGCGATTGCAAAGTCGTAGCGAAGCATCGGTTCATCCTTGGCTTGACAAGCGATCATGGTTTGTTGTTGGCCATTGACAAACCAGCGACGTCGGCCGCGCCAAATCACTTTACCCAACTTTGACTTGGCGATCCTGAGTTCGCTGTTCAGTGGATGGTACCGCGATAGAAATGTTTGTTGGTAGTCGGTCCGGTCCTCTTCAGGAATTCGTGCCAGAAATTGGATGCCTGAATCAAAAACGCTCTTGGCCTCTTCCGCCGATAACACCCGGTTATAAATCCGGACGTCGTCGACCCATCCCTCAAAGTGGAAGTCTCCGTAGCGCGTTCCAAGCATGAAGGGGACGGAGGTCGCGATCGAGGGGGAATCAACTTCCGATAGGGTATCGGATATCACCTGGACGTCATCAGCAGCTTGCAGGACGCCGTCAACGTACAGTCGAACGCCGGATGCTTTCATGCTGCCATCGTAGGTCGCCAACACATGATGCCACTCGCCAGGTTCCGGTCTTTCGATGGTCACGACTTTGATGTAGTGATCAGGTTCAGCATGCACCAGATGCATACCAATGCTGCCATCATTTTGCCAAATGTCAAAGCCACGATTATCCGCTGACGTATCCATTTTCGACAATACGCAACCCCATCCGCGGATTCGCCGGTTGTCGTTGTACCAGCATCCGTAGGAGAACGGTTTGGAACAATCCAGGTTTCCAATGTCGCCACAGTTAATGGACTTGCCCTGGCTGACTTTGGGCGAATGGGCGAAGACGGAGGTCGTCCATTCCAGATCTTCATCAAGCTTGATATCGGTGATTCCATTGGTTGCTTCGTCCTTCCCGGACACGACCAGCGACTTGTCCGCAAACCTGAGCCCTAAGAACAAGTCCGATTTCAGTTTCTCGTCCACGTCCGGACTGGCGGCCAACTCCCGTTCCCACGCTCGTTGCTTCTCAGGTTGCTGCCCAAGCGCCGCGAGTTGCTGCTCAAGTTGTCCAATTTGTTCGCGCAATTTCGCGAGCTTCTCGTTCCGGTCGTCAAGTTTGATCTGGGATGTAATGATCCCACCTGTGTCGACACCCCATTGCCGTAAAGCCCAGCCCGACATGCTGTGAACGCCGGCATCGAGGTGCTCGCGATGCAGATCAGCTAACCAAGCGATCAGTTCCCCGCGTCTGGTCTCTGACATCAGCCCAGAAACCACCATCTGTTCCGCATTCAGGCTGCCCAGTCCCTGGATCAGAATCCGCAACACGGACGTGTCCAGCGTCTCGTCGTCAGCGACTTCCATCAGGGCAACATCATCGACCGGAATCTCTTGGAAGAAGCTGGCGATGAAACTCCGCAATGACGGATCTTGGCTGTGCACAAGATACGGCACGACCGGCGACAACTGGCCAAAGTGCACGAGCACGGCGGCGGCGATGCCACGGCGTCGCAAGTTTGCATCGTACGGGTTCCCCGTCTCCTCTGTGACGGCTTCGGCAACGGATTCCCCACTCAGCACGCTGACCAAATACGGCTTCGCTTGCTCGAAGTCCGGCTTCAAGGACTGTATCAGCGGCTCAAACTCAGCATACCCTTGAGCCGACAAGATGGCGTCGACCAATCTGGTTGGCTCGCCGCTAAGATACGTCGCCAACGACTCCGCGGCCCGCTGTCCCAGCGCTTCGTCGCTGGGCTCCGAGCTCGCCAGGGCAGCAAGCAAATGCGGCACCAGTTTTTCATGCACCGCCGACAACTGATCGAGCCGATCGGCAAGATTCGATGACGGCACAACGCTGGTCAAATAATCAAAAGTGAACCCGCTAGCCTTGTCCCAGCGAACATCGGTGGGGTTGTAAGCCGCCAGGGCGCAACAAGCTTGAAATCGTTGTTCCGGACTCGCCTCATCACGGTCAACCATATCCCACAGGTAATCGCTCACGTCATCCGACGCGACGATGGCATCGCGAACGACAGGGAACTCATCGACACTGACGTTGCAAAGTTGACGCGTTAGTTCTTGCTGTTGCTGCGGGCCTTCGCGCATCGCCAGCGCGATACGCAGCTTTTTCGGGTCACCCAAAGCAGGATCAACAAGTTTGCTGGCCAGCATCGGGTCGGACCATTTGCGAAGCGGATCGAGTTTCTCCGCATATCCTTTGACCAGCACGATCTTCGCACTGGCCAATCCCTCGATCAGTGTTTGTGCTTTGGCTCTCTGCTGGTCGTCCAGCAACCGGCTGCGAACATTTGCGCCCAGACCAATCAGCAGCAACAGCGTGGCCGCGACAAGACAGACTCTGCCGACGTGAACTCGAGTCGCTTTCTTTACCATGGCCCGTTCGCCCGACGACCAACGCTTGGGATCGGTCAGCAAGCGGATGCGGGTTGTCTCGCTCAGTCTTGGTAAATATCGATTCTCCGGTTTGGCTTCCCACAGCGAAGCCCGTTCAGCGAGCAGTAATTCTGCACGACCGCGGCGAGTTTCCTTTTGTTTTTGCGTCAGCCAACTGCGCAGCGAATGAACCAGGTAGTCGTGCGTGAGTTGAAAGTACCGCTCGTTCCGCTCCGGCGATGCTTCTGATTCGTCATCAAAACCTTCCGGGTCAGTCGGCGTGATCAAGCGAAGTTCGCTCGTGAGAATCTCGATCAATTCTTCAAAGTCTTGCGGATCCTTGTAGCCGGAGGCTTCGCGAAGCTGCTCGAACGTGCGGGTCGATTGCCGGATATTTGTACCCGAATCGGGCAGCAGATCTCGAAGCACGTTTCTGGCGGCGCGCTGATGGTATCGATGTTCGGGAGGTGCCGAGGATGAATCGAACGTTTCTTCCAAGTACGCGAGTCCCACGCCATGCGTACCGCCAAGCTCTTTCAGTGACTTGGTCGTCCATGCTCTGCTGCGCATCGTTTCCGCAAACAACGATAATCGCACACAAATCACTTTGCCGTCGTTGGCAAGTCCCTCGACAGCTTGTTTCAAGAAGCCCGTTTGATCGGCACTCAGGGCTTCCGAATCATCCGGCAACGTTCCGAAAGCACGGCCGAAGGCGTCCAGTACTTTGATGGCGTGACGGATGGGAAACATATCCACCGCCGCAGAATTCTGGCCTTCGGAGATGCGTATTTCCAAGCGCCGCATGAAATGCGTCACCGCCATCCAGAAATCGTCGCGCACCATCAAGATGCATTGCACACGTGCCCCATCGCATTGCCGCAAGGCTGCGGCGAGTTCAGAATCCTGGCTGGGTTCCGATGTGTGCAGCCACTGCTCGAACTGGTCGATCACCAACAGGACTTTGTTGTCACGCGGAGGCCCGTAACCGTTGCGAATCGATTTGATGGTTTCGGTCAGCGAGCTGCCTGCGGGCAGGGTCGGACATTTTTGTTCGATCGCGCGGCGGAGACGTGCTTCCGTTCGACCGGGTGCGGCTTCGATCATGATCGGGATCACGCGATCGGACAGCCGCGGCATCAAACCCGCTTTGACCAAGGATGATTTCCCACATCCGGAGGGACCGTAAATCAGACCGACTGGAAAGGTTTGCTCCGGGTCGCGCTCTTCGATCCTCTTCTTCCAAAACCGAACAACGTCGGGAAGCCCATCACGATCACGAGCCCCGGGGACAAGTTGCAGAAAGAAGTCTGCATCGTGAACATCGAACGAGCGAATTCCCTTAGGTACAATCCGCAGCGCCCGTGCGCCCACCGATTCCGGCGGGCGATCCGACGAAGTGACTTGTGAATTCGAGTCGCTCTTGAGCACCGTGTCCGAGTTGGACGGCGAACCACTCGTTTCGCTTCTTGTGGTCTCTTGCGCCGACGACGTGGCGATCGTTTCGCTGATCGGTTGCTGTGACAAAAAGTGGCGAATGTCTTCAACCATATCGTGAGCCGATGAATATCGCTCGCTCGCCAGTTTGGCCATTGCCTTGAGGCAAATGCGTTCCAGTTCCTTCGGAATCGTTTCGTCACGTTGACGCGGCGGCTTCGGCTCGTAGCTGGTCACCTGCCTCAATAATTCGGCGCGAGATTTACCCTTAAAGGCGTGTTTGCCGGTCAGCAGTTCGTAAAACACCACGCCTAGACTGAAGATGTCGCTACGTCCATCGACGCGATGCCCTTCGCCCCGCGCCTGTTCCGGAGAAGTGTATTGCGGCGTGCCCACGTATCGGGGGCCTTCGTCCACGGTCGCGGCTTCACGCAGCGCCAAGCCGAAATCGACCAGATACGGTTTCCCATCTCGATCCAGCAAGATGTTGGCAGGTTTGACGTCGCGATGAACCAAGCCCTGTTTGTGCGCATAATGCAGCGCCTCGGCAATCGAGGCAACTAATTCGCCAGCGTCGCGCGGTCGAAAGCGAATGCGGCGCAGTCTCTCCGCCAAATCCGTGCCGTCGATGTACTTGGAGACCGAATAGAAAGGCACCTCCGGGGTACTGCCCACATCGTGCACAGGAACGATGTTGGCGTGATCGAGCCCGGCAACAATGCGGGCTTCTTCCATGTAGGACGTGGCCTCGGCGGGCCCAGAGATCAAATGAGAATGAGAAACCTTGATCGCCACCGGCCGACCGAGTTGTTCATCGGTGGCCAGGTAAACAACACCAAATCCACCTCGGCCAAGCACACGCTGAATCCGGTAGCGACCGATTCTTTCGGGAACCTTGGCGCTCTCGATTGAATCGCGGAGGCGTTGTGCCGATTGTTCGGAACCGTCTTCGGTGGGATCGGTGGGAAGTTGCGAGGTCACAGTTTGCCGCGTCGTGCGAAACAAAATCAATGATTGACTGAATTGATGGGAGGGCGGGGCTCCCGCCGAGC
>JBFJVZ010000151.1:0-15613 GCA_041623895.1 Pirellulaceae bacterium
CGACTGTCTTTGATCAGCAAGCACACCGGCAGGGTGTTGACCAGGGCCTCGTAGGTCGAACGCGTGCTGGTCAGTTCCAGGTCTCGGGCAACGCTTGGCACCTGCGAATCGGTATCCGTCGACGGTTGGACTCGACCGCCGGGTTGATCGGATTCGTCATGGGATTGATGCTTGATGGACATCCCATCGTCTCTGTGATGCAGAACGGAATCGATTCAAGAGCGCGCACCCATTGCGGAATTAGCATCCTGGGCGCCCCTTGTGCAGATGCTAGCCAGCGTTCTTCCTTCGCTTGACCAGCGTCACTTCGTTACCACGATCATTAAAGTGTAATTCATCCACAAAGCTGCTCATCATCACCAAGCCGCGTCCGCCCTCGGATTCAAGCGCACTTGGCTTTTCGGCGACGGGCACATTGGACGTGTCAAACCCGTTGCCTTGATCGGTAACCGTGACTCGAACTTCTGATTCGCTTGCCGTGACTTCAACGTGAACCGTTCGATCCCGATAGGGTGCTGTCGCCAATCGTTCTTGGATTTCTTCCGATGTGGCGTCGTCGTAAACGATGGCTTGATCTGACGGCGTCTGTTCCCGGCTGAGTTCAAGATTTCCACGATACATGGCGTTCAGCAGTGCGTGCTCGACAGCAACCCCCAGACGCACAAGTTGCACGCCTCCCAGTGTGCCCATCCCGGAAACGACCTGAATCAACAACCCGACCAGCGGATTGATCAGTTCACCGTCGTTGGGAAGATCAAAAACGAAGACATTTTTCTTCAAGGTCGCAATCAGCTTCGCGTAACTTGCATCCGAACGGACAACGCCCAGCACATTCGTGATCGCATCGGCAAGCAACGTTTTCAAATGCGTCTTGGGCACGTAACTCGCCGCACCTTTGCGTAGAGCTTCCGCTGCCAGGCTTTCCGAGCCACGATTGGTGATCAAGATGGCTGGAATATGTTCAAACTCCAGTTGCATGGTCTCGACCAACTCCAGCCCGTTGACTTCGGGCATCTCCAGGTCGGTGATCACGACATCAAAAGGGCCTTCGGCGAGCGTGTCCAAGGCGATACGACCGTTTTCAGCCAATTCGACTTCATGTGATGCGTCTTCCAACAGCATCTTGATTTCAAACGCCTGGGTCCGGCTGTCCTCGGCGAGCAATACTCTTGCCATGTAGTTGTTGCCTTGAAGTGAAAATCCACGTGATCAAAAAGGTTAGCGACATTTAGTCTAACGACTGTCCAGGGGGGAAGATGCCCGCCAGCGAGCCTCAGCCGGGAACAAAATCATCTTCTGCCCCAAGATTCTGGGCAAATTGCGTTAACAAGTCGGCCGCATGGTCGATATCGGCCAGGGAGATCGCCTCGACGGCTGAATGCATGTAACGATTGGGGACCCCCACCAGCCCTGTCGCCACACCACCACCGTGAATCTGCAAGACATTGGCCTCGTTGGGAGTCGCGCGTCCGACCGCCGCTAGCTGGTAATCGATGGAATGGTCCTCAGCAATTTCGATCAGGCGACTGGCGACCTTGGGATTGATATTGGGGCCGCGAAAGATCACCGGTCCGCCTCCAAGTCGAATGTCTCCCTGCTTCGTCTTGTCAACGGTGGGACAATCGGTGGCGTGAGTCACGTCGACCGCGATGGCAACGGCCGGATCGATGCTGCCGGCAGCCGTCTTCGCGCCCCTCAACCCGATTTCTTCCTGCACCGTAGAGACGCAATGCAGGTGACAGCGAAGCGGTTTACTGTTGATCGCAACTCGTCGTAGCGACTCCATCACGGTCCACATTCCCGATTTGTTGTCCATGGCTGGACCACAAACGATATCTCCCATCAAGTCGCGAATCCGCAAATCCAGCGTGATCGGATCACCAACGCGAACCACGGCCGCTGCTTCCGCTTGGTTCTTCGCTCCAATGTCCAGCCACAACTGATCTAACTGCACAACCTGATTGCGTTCCTTTGTGTTCAGCAAATGGATTGGTTTCCGGCTGATTGCGCATGCAACAGGCCCGGTCGACGTCCAGATCGTCATTGCCTGTCCGATTAGCTGTTGAGAATCCCAGCCACCAATCGTCTGGGCATACACGAACCCGTTCTCGTCGATGTAGGAAACAATCATCCCAATCTGGTCGCAGTGCCCGGCATACATCAGCCGGGGACCGCTGGAGTCGCCGATGGAAGCTATCAAATTTCCGTGCACATCCGTCCGCAACTCTTGTGCATGTGGCGAAATGAAATTGCGAATCAGTGCTTGAATTGGCTCTTCGTATCCGGACGGACTAGGGGTCTGGATCGCCGATCGAAAGAAGCTGAGGGCATGGTCATCCATGGCGATGGGGCGATTCCGCCGGTAAGGGAAAGTGTGGAAATGACGACAGTTTTGCGAAATGTAGCGGCTGTCGGCGTAATCGTCTAACTCCTCACAGGTGTGCGGACGGGCGCAAATCAGTGGTTACCACCGACTGTAACGAAAAAAAGTTTTTCGCCCTGCGGAAAGCCAGGCGATGGCACTTCTGATCGCCCCGATGCGTCAAATCATCAAGAAACTCGGGGATTCCCGCGAATCCCCGCTCCGTCGAGGGGGGCCGAATAAGCGGCTGAGCGCACACGAAACCGTTGATACTGCCTTTTCCCATTCAATCGCGCTAAAGAGTTAGCACGGTTTTTCTCGACACTTAATCTCGGACATCAGATTTTTGATTGGGTTGGTCCCAAACGGTGAAACTTGATCCTCAAGCTTTCCACCACGACGGACCGGCCAGTGGCAATCGAAATGGCGATGCCCACCCAGGGGGGATTCTGGGATACGCACCGCACCGGAGGAGTCCGCGAAAGCGACTCAACTGGTTCGGCGAGTTGTTTCGGCGGTCATAGCCGAACGTTCCTGGCTAACGATTCGTTTGACGGACGACACCCACCGTCTGACGAAGCGTTGCTGCGGGAACGTTGGGCGTTGATCGCCGATCTCGCAGCATCTGCCCCGAGCGATCGAACACGAAGTTTGATCGTCGACCGTTTTGAAAACCAAAACCACGAGAATCCCGTTTCGGAAAGTGTCGCAAGACGCGAGCCGGCTGGCCAGACCCAGCGTTTAGCACGAAGCATTTATCCGCGTTTGTGACCCACCACAAGCTCGGGAGACAACCGATCAGGACCGGTTGTGATGTTTCAGCGACAACGAAAGACGGCCGTGAGAGTAATGGTTACCGACGCACCATTACTCGAAGGGAAGAACAACGAGGCGTTATGGAGAGCCTGATATGAAGGTCTTTACGACTGGACAGGTCGCCAAGATTTGTAAAGTTGCACCCCGAACCGTTTCCAAATGGTTCGATTCGGGGCGATTGAAAGGCTACCGAATCCCTGGATCTCAGGATCGTCGTATCCCGCGCGAATACCTGATTAAGTTCTTGAAGGAGCACGGTATGCCCCTGGGAGATCTGGAAGACGAAGCGATGGCAAAGTGCCTGATCGTCGCCCAGGACCAGGTTTTGATTGAAAACTTGAAGCGTGAATTGCCACCCGAAAAGTCGTTCAAGGTAGCTGTTGCTGCTAGCGGCTTTGAAGCTGGCATTCAAGCGGAAAGCTTCAATCCGGATTGTATCATCGTCGATTTCTCGATCGGTAAGATCGAGGCTGTTCAGATCTGTCAAAATCTGCGCAAAAATATCGACTTCACCGATATCATCCTGATCGCATTGCTGCCCGACGACGGACAGCCAATGAGTTTCGATCGTAGCAGCATCAACGAAACGTTCAAAAAACCGTTCGACGCCCACCTGTTGGCTGAACGACTGCGAACACTCGTCGGTGCAAAGAAGGAATTGGTCTGAACGGAATCAGCTAGCAACCGCTAGCGACTCTCCATGACGACCCGACAGCCTTGTCGAGAAAGCGACGCACATCCCCGCAGATGTGCGTCGTTTTTTTTGCGCACGGTTCTGATACTTCTTCGCCTGCGGCATCGCGTTGAACGGGAATCCACTGGAGGCTCGATCCGCATGTACCTCGTCTCCGGCATCGCGTAAAACCGCTAAACTGATCCGACACGATCCGCAAGCTCCCCCGGCTCCCGCCATGTCCTCCCACTTCGATTCCGACGGTAACGCCCAGATGGTCGATGTTTCGGCGAAGTCGCCGACGGTCCGCCTGGCCGTTGCCAGCGCCACGCTGACGATGAAGCCGTCCACCGCAGAAATGATTCAGCAGGGAACAGCCAGCAAAGGTGATGTGTTGGGTGTTTCGCGGTTAGCTGCCATCGGGGCGACCAAGCTGACGCCGCAGCTGATTCCGCTGTGCCACGGAATTCCGATCGAGGCCGTGTCGGTTGATTTCCATTGGCCAACTGCCCCGGAGCCGGACACCGCACGGTTGCGATGTGAGGTCCGAGTCAGGACAACCGCCAAGACGGGAGTCGAGATGGAGGCGATGACTGCTGCCAGCGTGGCGGCGTTGACGGTCTATGACATGGTCAAATCGGTCGATCGGGCGTTGGCGATCGGCCCGATTGTGCTGCTGGAAAAATCTGGCGGAAAATCGGGGCATTTTCGCCGTGATTTGGCTCAATGAGCCCCTCCACGGTTGCACAGATTCGTTTTGCACGGTTATCTGTGCACGCCGGAGAGCGGTTTAAAGTGGCCCCGCTGGACATCCCCGGTAGCCAGAGACGCTCGCTTCAAGTGATATCGAGATGGATTCGACGTCGACTATTCAATCCTCAGAATCCCAAGCCGGGACGCCAATCGCTTCCGAGACCCGGAGTTATGAGGCGCTTGTCAATCACCTGTACGGGCCGGTGATCGAACCTTTGCAGCGTGTGGAGTCGCTGCTGCGGTCGGAATTGCAAAGTCAGGTCGAATCTCTGGCTCCCTTATTGCGGCACGCCAGGCAGCTGGGCGGGAAACGACTGCGACCAGCGCTGTTGCTGCTTTCTGCCAAAACGATCGCTGGAGTGACCGATCAGCACGTCGCTTTGGCGGCGGTGATCGAGATGATCCACACGGCGACATTGATCCACGACGATGTCTTGGATGAAGCCGACACTCGCCGCCATCTGCCGACCGTCAATGCTCGTTGGAATAATCACACCAGTATTCTGTTCGGCGACTATCTGTTCGCCCAAAGTTTCCGTCTGGCTGCGGCAAACACCACGTCGGACGTTTGTGAACTGGTCGGCGAAGCGGCGCGGATGGTTTGCGAAGGCGAACTCCGTCAGATCCTGCAACGTGACGTGCTTAGTTTGGACGAAGAATCGTACATCGACATTGTTCAGGGAAAGACGGGCGAGTTGTGTCGCGTTGCCTGTCAGCTTGGAGCTATCTGTTCCGATGCGGATCCTGCGATCGTTGCGGCACTGCAAGAATATGGGGCCTCCTTGGGAATTGCTTTTCAGATCGCGGACGACTACTTGGATCTGTGGGGTGACGACGGCGAAGTTGGCAAGACGTTGGGCACCGATCTGCAACAAGGGAAAATGACGTTGCCGCTGATTCGCCTGCTGAGTACGGCGGAGGGACATGAGCGTGCTGAAATCGTGACGGTGTTGACTTCGCCAGGTAACGGGCGAGTCGATCAAGTTCGCGACTGGCTGCGGGTGAGCGACGCGAGAGAATACACGGTGGCAACAGCGCAGCGCTACTCCGACCGGGCTATTGAATCTTTACAAGTATTACCCAACACCGACGCCAAAGCCTGCCTGGAAGCAATCGCAAGATTCGCCATCGCCCGCAGTTTCTAGATAACAAAGTAGCCTCCCCTGCGGGATCGCGTTAAACGGGGTTACACTCGTTGGTCAAAAAGGGGCACTTTGATGATTCATGGCTATCACGTGATCTTGCCGTGTTACGGCTTTTGGCTTCCCAACGACCCCCGTGGATCCTGGTCCGACTTCATTCGCCGCTGGGATTTGTTGAGAGTCGGCCCGGCCACTGTTTCGCTTGACCAGCGCACTCTCGCACATCTCACCGCTGATGAACTGGCCGCGCGTGATGCGGCTCGCGATGCATTGATGTATCCGCCCGTCGCCTTAACAGGTCTTCAAGCATTGTCGATCGCCAACGGCTTCAAGACACAGGTTGTCAAGTCCGGGTATACGATTTGGGCATGTGCGATCTTGCCTGAGCATACGCATCTAATACAAAGTCGAACAAGTTGCCAACTTGTTAAAAGGTGCCGCGACGCGACAACTGATCGAGGATGACCGGCATCCATTGGCTGCTCATGCAGATGCATCAAAAAGGTTTCCAAGTGTTTGGGCCGAGCGAAGGTGGAAAGTTTACTTGGATAGCGACGAAGCGATTGAGAACGCAATCGCCTACGTGTTGGGGAATCCAGAAAAGGAAGGCAAGAAAAGGCAGAAATGGAGCTGGGTGACACCGTACGCTGGGATCGATCCTGGGACCGTAACCTATCCGGGTTCTTAACAGGCTCCCCTGCGGGATCGCGTTAAACGGCTTGCCGCAGGCGAGGTGTTGTGTGCACGATTCTTTCCCGCGAAGCCTCCCCTTCGGTATCCCGTTTAACGCGACGCCGCAGGCGAGGTGTTGTGTGCACGATTCTTTCCCTAGTAGCCTCCCCTGCGGGATCGCGTTAAACGGGCGGCTACCGGCCTCCTGTGTGGGGGTAGTTTCCGGAACTCTGGGCTCTCGATTCACTGGCTCGCCGCAGTTATGCTACCTGCGTCGGTTCCCGCCTCCCTCGCTCCAGGTTCACTGATGTCAAAACTCACTCGTCGTCAATTCTCTGCTGCTGCTGTTGCTGGGTACTTTGCTTCCTGCAGCGGACAAGCTCATTCACAAAGCCCCAATGAGAAAATAGGAGTCTGTGTGGTCGGCGTGAACAGCCGCGGCAACGAGCACATCCGTGGCTTTGACAAAGATCCCCGCACCGAAATCCGCGTCATCGTCGACATCGATGAAAGTGTGGGACTGCAGCGAGTCGCGAAGGTCAAGCAGATGCAGGGCAAAGAGCCCGCCTTCTTCAAGGACGTTCGTGATGCGATCGATATGGACGGCATCGATATTTTGACTTGCGCCACTCCCAATCACTGGCATGCTTTGATGGGCGTCTGGGCGATGCAAGCGGGGCAAGACGTGTATATCGAAAAACCGATCAGCCACAATATTCACGAAGGTCGTGCGCTGGTTGCCGCCGCCAAGAAATACGGACGCATGTTCCAAACCGGTACGCAGTCGCGGAGCAGCAGTGCCTGCCAGGACGCGGTTCAGTTCATCGCCGATGGTGGCATTGGTGAAGTCAATTTCGCTCGCGGCTTGTGCTACAAACGCCGTAAGTCGATCGGCCCGCTCGGTGACTACCCGATCCCGGAAAAAGTGGATTTCAATTTGTGGAGTGGGCCCGCGACCTACACCAACCCCAAGCTGACGCGTCAGCGGTTTCATTACGACTGGCACTGGCAACGCCACTACGGAAACGGTGACCTTGGCAACCAAGGGCCGCACCAGACCGACATCGCGCGGTGGGGGCTCGGTCTGAACCGGCATCCCAATTCTGTGATCAGTTACGGTGGCCGTTTGGGATACCAGGCGGAACGGAAAGATTCAAATTACGTCGATGCCGGCGATACAGCCAACACCGAAGTATCGATCTACGATTACGGCGACAAATGCATTGTCTTTGAGACCCGAGGTTTGGATGTGTCACAGAGTTTGGGCAAAGACGTTGCAGCCATGTTTGGCGAAGGCCGAGGCAACAAGATCGGCGTGATCTTCTACGGCAGCGAAGGTTACCTGGCCCAGATCAGCTACAACCATTGCAAAGCGTTTGACAAAGAGATGAAGCTGATCAAAGAATTCAAAGCCAGCGATGTCGGCGACGCGCATTTCGCGAACTTCATCGATGCCTGTCAGTCACGTGATGACAGCAAGCTGAACGCGGACGCGCTGACCGGTCATTTGTCGGCCGGCGTCAGTCACCTCGGCAACATCTCCTACTACTTGGGCGAAGAGAATACTGTCTCCACCCGCGAACTGGAAGAAACGATTTCCGGCATCAAGAGTCTTGATGACAACGTCGCGACGGCAAAAGGAACGATCGAGCATTTGACCGGAAACGGAGTCGAGCTTTCCAAAACACCCATTTCGCTTGGCCCTCATTTGACGTTCGATCCCGAGGCGGAAAAATTCACGGGTAACACGGCCGCAAACGAAATGCTGACACGCGAGTATCGGTCAGGATTCGAGGTTCCCAGCGCGGAAAAGGTTTAGGCGTCAGGGCAACCGTGAGCGTCTGCAGATCTCAGATTTGAAATTTGAAATCTCAGATTTCAGATCTAAATTCCAGATCTCAGATCTCAGATCTTAAATTTTGGATCTCAAATTTTTGGTTTCCGAAATCGAAATGGCCAAGACAATCGCGACGTTCACGAACCTGGACTTGTCGGACATTGATCGACTCGCGAGTGTTCTGGTGGCTCGCTTACGCCCTCATCTTGTGATCGGATTGGTGGGCACTTTAGGAGCCGGTAAGACCACCCTGACTCAAACGATCGCGCGGTCTGCGGGTATCGATACGGCCGACGTCACCAGCCCCACATTCACTCTGCTGCAAACGCATCACGGCGATCCGAGGCTTCATCATCTGGATGCTTATCGGGTTGCTGATGATGATGAGTTCCTGGAGTTGGGCGTTGAGGAACTATTTGCAGACTCTCAGGCTTGGACGATCGTTGAATGGGCTGATCGCGTCGAAAGTGTGATGCCACCCGATACTTTGTGGCTGACATTGAAAATCGAAGCCGACGATCGGCGGACGATCATCGCCGCTTGTGACGATGACGATGTCGCCAGACGTTTCTCGAAAGTCAGTGCCTCGTTCGAGTTTGACGAATGAATCTTGACGATGCTTGAAGGCCACAACTTCCCGCCCGGAATTCGAACGCTGTTATCGACCCAAACGGTTGAACGCGTAGAGCCTGTCGCACCCGGAATGAGTGGCGCTAAAGTTTACAAGTGTGCATCAAGAGACGGTCGTACGTTTGCCCTGAAAAGTTGGCCACAGGGAACCAAGGCCAAACGTGTCGCTCAGGTGCATCGCGTTCAGCAGACCGCACACCGCAACGGCTGCGATTTTGTGCCCCAATTGTTCAGCAACTCCATCCGTGCCGCAACGTACTTGCAAGCTGCCGGCGCGATTTGGGAACTATCGGACTGGCTGCCCGGTACTCCGCTCTCGCATGATGCTTCGCCAGCTCAGATTGCAGGGGGCGCCTCCGCGATTGCACAGTTTCATCACTCCGTCGCTGATCTGCATCGGGAACTTGCGCCGCCGCCAGCCGTTGGCAATCGCCTCAGTCGGCTGGCGGAACTGGATCGATTGCTGCCGAAAACCTTCGAGAGCGAAATCAGCACACGGTACTCCGATCCGCTGCGGGAAATGATCGGGGAAACTTGTTCCCTGTTGTTCGCGTCCTGGTCAACGATCCGCGATCGAATCAGATCTTCATTGCAGCCGGAAATCGACCAGCCCGTTCCAACCCAATACGTGCTGCGCGACGTTCATCGTCAACATCTGCTGTTTTGCAAAGACCATGTGTCGGGGCTGATTGACTTCGACGCCGTACGAATCGATACGCCTTTGACGGACCTGGCACGGTGGGGCGGGAGTTTCACGGCTGGCCGCCACGACGAAAACGAGGTTTGGCAGGCAGTGATGGCGGGCTATGGGGAAAACTACCCATTTCAACAGTATCGGGATCAAGCCCACGTAATGGCGGTGATTCGCGAACTAAACCGCAGCGCCACGTGGATTAGTCTCGCAAACTGGGCTGTCTGGATTCGCCTGGAATGTCGTAGCTTCCCAGCCGGAGATCAGGTTGTCCGAGCCCGAATCAACGAACTCTGTACAATAGCCCGAGAGGATTTGTGAAAACAGGAGCACTGCGAAGGCTGCGTCAACATTGACTGGATCTTCACGGGACAACTAGAATTTCTCAGCGGTGGCGAAAGACACGGAAATCATGTCGAACACAGAATCTAACGAGCGGTGCTCTCGGGGCTGGCTGGCTTCTTGCCCTCATCCGATTGCGATTGGTGCGATCCTCGGCGCGGCGATCTCGCTGGCGTTGTTGACCAGTCCCGCGGCTGGTCAGAATAACTTGGGCGATCCGGTCGACGTCTTCCCCGATCTCGCCTTGGGGGCTTTTGGGGATTCGGCGGAGCCGGCCAAGTTCTCAGCTGAGTACGAAATTCCGGAGGGCTCCAACGAGGGAGAGATTCGCGTCACCGTCGATCTATCTCGGGGCTGGCATATCTTCTCGGTCACTCAGGAGCCGGGGGGCCCAATTCGCACCACGTTGTCGATCGCTTCGCCCGATTCGGTAAAGCTGATCGGCGATTTCAAACCGGATCAGCCGCCGCTGAAGAGCGTGTCGTCAGAATTCACAGGCATCACGGTCGAAGAACATATCGACACTGTTGTCTGGAACGCACCCATCCGAGTCCCGGATGGTTTCAGAGACCAGATCGTTGTCTTTCTGGACGGGCAAGTCTGCGAAGAAAAACGTGACCCGATACTGGGTGGATCGCGCGGCGGAGGCTGTGTGCCACTGGAAGAAAAGATCACCGCCAACTTTGTCGCAGCCGCCGGTCAGAAGGTCGACCAGTCTGCCACCGCGAAACCGAAACAAAAACCGTTTCGAGAGCAAGATTATGTCGTTGATTGGATCGCCACAGCCTCCAGCAATCTACCAGCGGGCGGGTCTGGTGTCTTGAAGTTCACGGCGACGCCGGATGCGCAGTTTCATGTTTACGTTGCGGCCGTCGACGACGCACAGTCATCAACAAATTTCGTTGTTACCGAAAAAGCTGGCTTGCTGGTCGGTGCCCCGGTGACAAAAGAACCGGTCGTCACCCAGGTTTTGATTCCCTCGTTGCCGCCAACCAAATATCACAAAGGAAGAGTGACTTGGACGCTGCCGATCCAAGTTCCCTCAGACGCAGCCGCCGGTGAACATGTGATCGAAGGCATGGTTGCCTATCAAGCGTGCAAAGACCAGAGTTGCTTGCCTCCGGTGGCGATGAAGTTTAAAGCAACCGTCGTTGTTGGTGAGGGCAAGCCGACCGAATCGGCAGTACAGCTGGTTTCGGCCAAAGCCCGGGACGCATTCGATGCGGCTGCAGAAACCAAGTGGGTCGACAAGATCGAAACTGCTGCAGCCGAGCCACCGTCCGAAGAGCCGGATGCCGCCGTTCCGGTCGCACCGGCTGATTCCGTAGCTCCGGAAAAATCGTCGATGCCGTTGCCGCTGGCCTTGCTGTTCGCCTTCATCGGCGGGGTGATCTTGAATGTGATGCCGTGTGTCTTGCCGGTCGTCGGTTTAAAGATCATGAGTTTCGTCCAGCAAGCGGGCGAAGATCGTCGCCGCATTTTCATGCTGAACATCGTTTATGTGTTTGGCATTCTGTCCGTGTTCGCGATCCTGGCCGCGCTGGCAGTCCTGCTGTCGTTTTCTTGGGGCGAACAGTTCACGTATTTCCCCGTGCGACTTGGGTTGACGTTGCTGCTCTTTGCCTTGGCTCTCAGCTATCTGGGTGTTTGGGAAATACCGGTACCCGGCATGGCGGCCGGCAAAGGTTCGCAGCAGTTGCAAAGCCGCGAAGGCTATCCGGGAGCATTTTTCAAAGGCGTCTTTGCGACGATCCTGGCGACCCCCTGCAGCGGCCCGCTGCTGGGTGGAATTTTGGGTTTGACCATTGGCTTACGGCCGATCGAAACCGTGATCGTAATCATGACCGTTGGTTTCGGCATGTCGTTGCCGTACTTGATCATCGGTGCCAGACCTTCGCTGGTCAGCTGGTTGCCCAAGCCCGGTAACTGGATGGAAACGCTGAAAGAATTCCTGGCGTTTCTGTTCTTGGGAACGGTCGCCTTTTTCTTCAATCAATTTAGCGATGGCGACAAGCTGCCCGTCTTCGTGGCCTTGATCGGTGTCTGGTTCGGCTGCTGGTTGATCGGCAAAGTGCCCAGCTGGGAAGCACTGCAAAAACGTCTGATCGCTTGGGCAGCCGGAACCGCATCGGCGGCCATCATTTGCATCTTGGCGTTCAAGTTGTTGGGACCGGCCGAATTGGCGCCTGGAGAGAAAGCAATTCCCTGGGAGCCGTACAACGAAGCCAGGCTCGCCCAACTGCAAAGTGAAGGCCGCACAGTGATGGTTGACTTTACGGCGAAGTGGTGTGTCAATTGCATCGTCAACTACAACGTCGCTTTGAACACCGAGCCAACTCGTCAGTTGTTGGAGGAATTGGACGCCGTCCCGATGTTGGCCGATTGGACGGACCGCAGCGCGACGATCAAAAAGAAACTGGAAGAATTGGAAAGCCGTTCGATTCCCTTGTTGGCGATTTATCCGGGCGCCGATCCAAAGAAACCGATCGTGCTCCGCGATCTGGTCAGCCAAAACGCCGTCCTGGAAGCGCTGCGCGAAGCAGGTGAAAGCATCAGCAGCAAAAGCGGCATCGCCAGGCAAATGACGCCTGCGGCCACGTCTTCTTCACGCGGCCAGGTCGCCGTCGTTCACTAGCGCGTGTTTGACTTCGACGACACGATTGTTGCGATCGCTTCGCCCACAACGCCGGCGCCCCGCGGAATCATTCGCATCTCCGGACCTGATGCGCTGCACGTGCTCTCGCAGTTGACGGTACCCATTGCCGCCGACCAGGGGGCGTACTCGGTTGAACTTGACATCGATGTGGGGCCACCCATCGGTGCGGTCCCAACTCGAGTGTTGGTCTGGCCGACCAACCGCAGCTATACGGGGCAGCCGTCGGCAGAGTTCCATACTTACGGCTCGCTACCGCTGCTGGCGGCGCTGGTCGAGACGGTCATTTCAGCCGGGGCCCGGGCTGCGCGGCCCGGAGAATTCACGATGCGGGCTTTCCTGGCCGGGCGTCTGGATCTAACTCAAGCGGAAGCCGTGCTCGGTGTCATCGAAGCGGAGGGCCGCGGATCGCTGGATCATGCCCTTCGCCAACTTGCGGGCAATCTTTCCAAGCCGCTCGAGCAAATGCGAGCGGCAATGCTGGACTTGCTGGCAGACGTCGAAGCGGGGTTGGATTTTGTCGACGAAGACATCGAATTCATCAGCGATCAAGAATTGATCCGCCGTTTGCTGGATCTTCGTGAGCAACTTGATCAGACGCGAACATTATTGCGGCAACGCGATGGCGGCCGCGCGAATGTCACAATCACGCTCCGGGGCGAACCCAATGCCGGCAAGAGTCATCTTGTTAACTGCCTGGCGGATCATCACGTTGCAATTGTCGCCGACGTTGCTGGTACGACTCGCGATGTTGTGACGGTGGAAACCTCGATCGGCCGGCACCAGGTCACGCTTGTCGACACGGCCGGAATCGAAGACACGGCCGAGGGAAACGAACTTGACGAGCTCGCACGAAAGTCACAATGGCAGGCAAGTCGAGCCAGCCGGGACGCGCATCTTCGACTGTGGTGTGTCGATTGCACACGTGCCGACTTCCAGGCTGCACGAGCCCGCTTGGAATCAGCGGCCGATGACAACCGGCAAGGTGCTATGGACATCTGGGTCGCGACTAAGGTGGATCAAGCAAGCTCGGTTGCGCTGCCCGCGGGCTGGTTGCCGACAAGCTCCGTCAGCGGAGAGGGAATCGATGATCTGCGTGTTGTGATCGCCGACCTGATTGATCAACGTGATCGCGAGGAAACGGGCTCGGTTATCGGGACGGCGGCGCGTTGCCGTGGAACGCTGGAGCATGCCTCGGCTGCCACTGGGGCAGCGATCGAGTTAACTGAGCATAGGCAAGGCCATGAGTTGGTCGCCATGGAACTGCGAACGGCCGTGCAATGTCTGGGTGAAGTCACGGGCGCGATTTACACCGACGATATTTTGGATCGCGTATTCAGCCGCTTTTGCATCGGCAAATAGCACCACAGATGAGATTTATCTCGAGCGAATTGTTCTTCTCGCGATCGTACTCGGTCATTTGATCATCAGCAACTAAGCAGTTGTCAGCTGCTGCAACCACGTCAATGGTACTTGGACTAACGATACCAGCTAGTGCTCTGTCAGGGACGAATTCAGGGGAGCGCGGGCTCCGTCCGAGCCGACGCGTCCGAAAACGTTTTGCGGCTCCGCGGGAGCGTCGCCCTCCCATCGGTGTTGAAACTTGAGCAGAAGGTATATCTCGGCCTCTTCTCACCATCCCAGCCCAGGGCGAGGCTGAAATGGTCTCGGCTCGGTCGGAGCGTCGCCCTCCCGATGTGGGAGTAGGGAGCTTGAAGTGAGCGGAAGAGCAAGACAAAGTAGAGACGACACTCAGAGTCGAAACCGTTTGAATAGGTGAATCAAAGATATGAACAGTAGTCCCTTCGTCTGCTCCGCAATGATGCTGCTGTCCGTTGCTGGGGCGCGACAGCAGTTGTTCGGCGAGGAGATCCAAGTCAATGAAGACACACAGCAAATCACGATTGAAACTTCAGCGTTGAAAGCATCGATTCGAAAACAGGGTTACGTCAGTGGCGTTGCCGGTGGATCGTTCGTTGACAAAAAGACCGGAGCAACCGACCTGGGTTTCGGACTGGACATTGTTGACTGGATCATGGAGCCGGGAAGTGATGAGGATTACCGCAGCGAACTTGATGACGAATTGGTTTATCGCTTCGGCAATCTCTACCATGGCAACCGCCCCAAGCGTTCGATCGAAGGCCCGCAAATCTGCACGAAGGCCGGCCAGGTAGCACCAAAGTTAATTCGCGGCAAGGACTTCGTTGCCGCGGTTATGTCATTTCGATACAAGACCGCCGCGCCGGGAAAGCAGGCGGGATCGACGTGGACGCAGACGATCGTCTTTCCCGCAGGAAAACGATATTTTGTTTCCAGCGATCGCATCGCTTCGGTCAACAGCAGCGATGCCATGTTCTTGCGGATCGATATGCCTGGCCACATCAAACACAACCGCGGCGACTCCTTTAGCCAAATCTATCTGAGCTACCTGCCGCAAGCCAACCGTCCGCAAGGAATTGGCGACAGCCGGACCATTGCCGCGAGCAACTTTGTGGATGATTTCGCCCCCGATACCTGGTTCAATTATCGCCGTGATCGACTTGAACAAACCGGTCAGGCACTGCCGCAGCGATTCATTCGCGCTTATCGAATTCGCAACAAAGAGACGGGGTCGGACGGGCCATGGCTGGCCGGCATGACGCTGCAAAGCGATCTTGTTCACGAAGCCTGGTGTCACCAACGCGGCTATGTCTGCATGATCGAAGAGTTTGGAGGACGGCCGATCAAGGCTGGCCAGTCATTCAGTGCGGCCTTCATCGTCGGCTACTTTGACTCGATTGATGAAATGCACGAAGTCTACGACAAATACGCTGGACATCGTGGTTTGTCGGTGGACGCCGGTGGCTGGAAACTAACGAAGTGAATTGCAGAAAATACCCGTAAGCTTGGAGCATGTTTTGCAACCCTGCTTGGCTATCGTTGGTCGGTGAGGGGCCCCTCATCCAACGCCGTTAAGGATTCCTGGTAGCCGGATTCGCCAGAATTCGGGCGCCGTCCACGATACAACCGAAGTCTGGCGACTCCGGCTACGAAGAACAGCCC
>JBFJVZ010000152.1:0-15580 GCA_041623895.1 Pirellulaceae bacterium
GACGGCAAACAACAAACCAGCGATCGCCAAACAACGCATGGCCAGAATCAACCACTGACGCAAGCGGGCGTAACCGCGAGCCATCCTGTTGGCTTGCAGCAAGAACATCATCGCGCCCCAACGCTTGGTTTGATATCGCCACTGATTGATCAAGTGAATGATGATCGGCAATAACACGAAGGGCAGCGCGAACAGCATCCAAGGCTGCAGAAAACTCATCGGCTGCCTCTTTGATTGGCGCGTCCAACCAGAAACTCGGTCAACTGGCGATCGTACGGCCGTTCGATACTGACGCGGTGATAATCGACAGCGGTTTCCAACACCACTTGTCGAACCGCTTCCAAGTATTCGCTAAGTGCTTTGTGATAGCGGTCGGCGATTTCATTCGGTTCAGCAAAGACCGCCGTACCACCCTCCATGTCCAAAAAACGTGTGGGCCGCTGAAACTCAAATGCGATTTCTTCCGGATCCAGCAGATGAAATACCGAGACGTCGTGTTTGCGAAAACGCAAATGCTCAAAGCAGTCGCGCATGACTTCCGGCTCGATGAACATATCAGACAAGATGATGATCAGCGCTCGCTGCCGGACCGTTTCAGCCAGTTCGTGAAGCACGGTGTCCAAGGCGGTCTTGCCCTGTGGCTGGGCATGCTCCAAGGTGTCGAACAAAGTCCGCAAATGAGCCGGATTGCGCCGCGCGGGCACGTTCTGCACGATGCCGTCGGCGACGCAAGCCAGCCCCACCGCATCGCCCTGTTGAATCGCCAGGTAACCCAGTGACGCTGCGACACGCCGCGCATAATCCAGCTTGGTCATGCCGACGGAGCCAAAATCCATCGAGCCGCTGGTGTCAACGACCAGGACCATCCGCAGATTCGTGTCCGCCTCGAATTCTTTGACAAAAAATCGGTCGCTCCGCCCGTAGGCTCGCCAGTCCAGGCGGCGGAGATCATCGCCGGGGACGTATTTGCGGTACTCGGCAAATTCGACGCTGGCGCCGCGGTGCGGACTGGCATGCCGACCGGACACGTTACCCAACATCGGCTTGCGCGCCAGCAGCGGTAAGGCCCCCAAGCGTGCAAGCACCAGCGGGTCAAGAAAATCGCGTTGCCGACGTTCAGTGCTCATAGATTTCCGCGCAGTGCGTGGGAACGACTCGTCCAAACGGCTCGGAGCCTCGCCCTGCCCGCTGTCCCACAATCAATCTGGATTCTCTTCGACCAAACGCGTGACGATATCTTTCGCCGTGACCCGTTCGGCTTGCGCGGCGAACGTCGTGATCAAACGATGCGTCAGCACGGCTTGTGCGACATGGTGCACATCTTCCAACCGTACCATGTAGCTGCCTTCCAGCGCCGCACGGCTCTTGGCACCCAGGATCAAATTCTGTACCGCGCGGGGACCGGCACCCCAGGCCACAAGCGGACCCAGCCATTCCGGTGCGGCGGGCGTATCCGGACGTGTCTTGCGGACAAGCCTGGCTGCGTACGAGTAAATATGCTCGGGCACCGGCACCCGCCGCACCAGATCTTGATGGGCAATGATCTCGGCGGCGGTCATCAAATGATCAAGCTCCGGCAGATCACCACCCGTGGTCGTCCGCGCAATCTCAATCTCTTCTGATTCGCTGGGATAATCCAATTCGATCAACGACATGAAGCGGTCCAACTGCGCTTCGGGCAGCGGATACGTGCCCTCTTGCTCGACCGGGTTCTGGGTGGCCAGAACCATGAACGGATCATCCAGCTTGTATTCTTTGCCAAGCACCGTGACCCGATGTTCCTGCATCGCCTCCAGCATCGCGGCTTGCGTTTTGGGCGGAGCCCGGTTGATTTCATCGGCCAGCACGATATTGGCGAATACGGGCCCGGCAACGAACTCAAATTCGCGACGGCCGCCAGCCGCGTCTTGCAAGATGTCCGTCCCGGTGATGTCCATCGGCATCAGGTCGGGAGTGAACTGAATGCGGCTAAACTTCAGCGACATCGTTTCGGCCAATTTGCTGACCAACAGTGTTTTGGCCAAACCGGGCACACCCATCAGCAGAGCGTGGCGGCGAGCGAACAAGCAGATCGCCAATTGTTCGATGGTCTGTTGCTGGCCAACAATGACGCGGGCAAGTTCTTGGCAAAGTTTTTCGTACGTGTCGCGTAAATGATCGATCGCCTGAACGTCGTCGTCAGTCAGTTTTTGCGGTTCCGTGGTGGCTTGGCTCATTAAAAGTCACTCAGCGTTGAAAAATCGATGGATGCCCGGCCGGGCATGCCGTCAGCAAGAGCCCGAGTATAACTAAACCCCACGGCGGCGATATCGATTCAGGCCGGTTTCACGTGAGGCCAAATACTGAGATCACCTTGGCGCAAAAACCGACAAATTTCCACCCACAAGTCAATAACGCCCCGGCGTGACATTTCTTAGGGGAGCGGGCCGCGATGATTCGCCACCCTTGCTGCTTGACAAAGCACTTTGTCGCGAACCATTGTGCCGAACAGGATTCGCGAGAATTCCCGCCGTCTTTGGCGAGGAAGTCTTCCGACTTCCGCCAAGCAAATAGAACACTCTCCTTCTGCAATGAAAAGATCGTTAAATAGAACGAGCGTGGGAGCGTTCGTCCGCAGCGGACGACGACTCACAACTAAAACATTTGGAAATCCCCAGCCGCCTCGAAGGCTGACTCGAAATGGTCGATGCGATCGGGCTGGTCCAAGTCGCTTGGCCACCAGACCGCGATCACATCAAAGCGGCACGGCGTCCCCAATAACTTCTTTCGTTTCAGGTAACGTAACGCAGCCCTGGTAACTCGCCCCTGTTTGACTTCGTCAACTCGCTCGGCCGGATGACCGGGAAGCCGCGTGGAGTGCGTCTTGACTTCCACAAAGATGATCAACTTGCGGCGACGGTCGATCGCGATCAAGTCGATTTCACCGGCCTTATCCGCTTCGCTTTCGGCGACAACGACAAGTCCCTTCCTCCTCAGCAAGCGCGCCGCCGCCTGCTCACCTCGCTTGCCTACCGGGGCCGCCACATCGATCGCGCCGTAACGCCAGTCGACATAACGCGCGCGAATATGGTTGAGAAGTTTCGACACGAAGCGCCCCGGATTCGTCTCCTTAGCCGTCGCACGCTCCGAGCGTGTGAATTTGTAAAAGTCGTCGTTCTGTTTTTCCGTTCCGGCGCGGAGCGTCGGACGACAATAAATTCACAGCCGCTCCGCGGGCGAACGGACATCGCTTCTGTCCGCTGTACTAACTGCGGCGGCGTTCTTTCAGGCGGACGGCCTTGCCGACACGATTGCGAAGGAAGTACAGCTTGGCGCGTCGCACCACTCCGCTCCGCTTCACTTCGACCTGTTCAATTCGCGGGCTGTGCAGCGGAAATTTTCGCTCCACGCCTTCGCCGGCCACGATGCGGCGGACCGTAAACATTTCTTTGCTGCCGCTGCCGCTGCGAGCAATCACAACGCCGCTGAAGACTTGAATTCGTTCTTTGTTACCTTCCAGAATCTTCAGGTGCACGTCCACGCTGTCGCCGATCTCAAACTCCGGCGGCTGTTCTTTCATCGAGGTCTTTTCGACCAGATCCAGGATGGCGTTTGTCATGATTATTTCTCTCGTTCGAAGAATTGTGGTTTTGGTACGATCGCGGCTACAACAAATCGCTGCGTCGCTGCCGAGTTCGTTTCAGCTTCTGTTCCTCTCGCCACTTGTCGATCGCATTGTGATCGCCACCCAGCAAGACCTCGGGAACCTTGTGTCCGCGAAACTCTCTCGGTCGTGTGTATTGTGGGAATTCGAGCAACCGGTTTCCGCGGCTGAACGAATCATCAAGGTTACTGTTCTCGTCGCCCAGGACGCCCGGCACCAGCCTGACGACCGCGTCGACAATTACCATCGCGGCAACTTCGCCTCCGTTCAAGACGAAATCACCAATACTGACCTCTTCGGGCTGCAAAATATCAGTTACTCGCTGGTCAAATCCTTCGTACCGGCCACACAGCAACAGAATTCTGTCGCTGGTTGCCAGCTGTTCGGCCATCCGCTGGTCGAACCGTTTGCCTTGCGGCGTGAGCATAATCCGTTTTGCCGGTCGAGCATCCATCGCCTCAACCTCCTCGACGCATTTGACGGTCACTCCCACCTGGATCAACATCCCCGGTCCGCCCCCGAAAGGCCGGTCGTCCACTCTCTTGTGCGGGATATCGGCGGCCCAATCACGCAGATTGTGCCGCTCGATTTCGACCAGATTTCGCTGAATCGCTTTGTCCAGCAAGCTCTGAGTCAGGTAGCCGTCGAAAATGGCCGGGAACAATGTAACGATGTCAAATCGCATGGTGTTGGGCGAGTCAGCTGCCGGTCTCGGAGAGTTCGGCTACTGTCACTCGCTGGCCGCTTCTTCAGCCGCGGGCTCGGCAGGTGCTTCACTCTCGGCAGGTGCTTCGGCCTCCGCCTTGGGCTCCTCTTCTTTCTTTTTCTTGGCGGGTTTGACGGGTTCTTCCGGCGCCGGGGTGTATTCCTTTCGCTTGGCCAGACGCTCCAGGGCCTGTTGGCGAGCTTCCAGGTGTGTGCCCTCGGTACCGTACTTTTTGATGAACACAGCGACGCTCTCACTGGGCTGCGCTCCGACGCTCAGCCAGTAATCGATTCGATCGGCCTTCAAGGTGACTCGCGCGTCCGTTTCGGGGCACATCGGGTCATAGTGGCCAAGTTCTTCGATCACGCGCCCATCACGAGGGCTTCGTTGGTCCATCGCACAGATGCGGAAAAAGGGTCGATGGGTACGCCCCATCTTTTTCATTCGTAAACGTACTGCCATTTCAGTTGTTCCCCTGTCGGGTTGGAGTCATTACCGCTAGTGAGACTGCCTGGGGCCGGAAAATTTTTCCCGGCGCCGGGTCGGTGCCGGCACGCTGCCGGCATCTGTGATTGGTAGTGGAATTCCGATGAACTCCGATCTCGATTTCAGAAGTCTGTCGACTTCCGCCACCGGTTTTACTTCTTCCTTTTCAATTGTCGTTTCATCTTTTCACGTTGTTTCTTTTGTCGGGCTCGCTCGGCCGGCGTCAGTCGTTTACCGGTGCCCTTTTTGACCTTCAAGCCTTTCATCGTCGGATCGTGCAGCGCGCCGCTGCTTTGCAGCTGCTGCATCATTTTCATGCGATCGCCAACGCCCTGGCCGGCCATGCCCTGCATCAGCGGCTTCATGACGTCGAACTGTTTGATCAACTGCGAAACCATGGGTGTCTGCACGCCGGCACCTTGGGCGATGCGATTTCGCCGGTTGGCATCGATCAGTTTAGGGTTTTTGCGTTCCGCCGGTGTCATGCTGTTGATCACGCCGATCGTTTGGCGGATACCGCCGGCCGCTTCTTCGCTTTCCAGCGCTTCTTTGAATTCTCCCATGCCGGGCATCAAGCCCATCATCTTGCCCATCAGGCCCGGCTTAGCAACTTTCTGCATCATGTTTTTGAAATCGTCCAAGGTGAAATCGCCGGAAGCCATTTTCGCTTCCAGCTCTTCACGCTCTTTTTCGTCAACGATGCGGTGCGCCTCGCGAGCCATGGCGACGATGTCGCCCATCTCCAGAATCCGACTCGCCATGCCTTCGGGGCGGAACGGTTCGAGCGCATCAAAGTGTTCGCCGGTACCGATGAACTTGATGGGTACACCCGTGACGTGCTTGACCGACAGCAACGCGCCACCACGGGCGTCGCCGTCCAGCTTGGTCATGATCACGCCATCCAATTCCAGTGCCTCGTTAAAGGCACCTGCACTGTTGACGGCGTCTTGACCAGTCATGCCGTCGACAACCAGGTAGACCTGATCGGGGCCGACCTTTTTGTCGATCCGCTGCAATTCCGCCATCAACTCTTCGTCGATTGCCAGGCGTCCCGCGGTGTCCAGAATCACGACCCGCGCGTCTTCCGCTTTCGCCTTGGCGACGCCCGCCTGACAGACTTTGACCGGGTTCTTGTTGTCCGGCTCGCTGTAAACAGGAATGTCCAGTTGCCGCCCGATCACATGAAGCTGTTCGATCGCGGCCGGCCGCTGCAAGTCAGCGGCGACCAACATCGGTTTGATGTTTTCTTCTTTCAACAGCTGCGAGAGCTTGCCGCAGGTCGTCGTTTTGCCGCTTCCCTGAAGCCCGCACAGCATGATCACGGTCGGCCCATCTTTCTTCAGATGAAGCGACGAATCGACCGGGCCAAGAATCTCAATCAGTTCATCATGAACGATGCGGACCAGTTCTTCTTGCGGCCGCAGACTCAACAGCACGCGTTTGCCGAGAGCTTTCTCGGACACATGACCCATGAAATCCTGGACAACCGGATAGCTGACATCGGCGTCCAGCAACGCCTTTTGGACGATATCCAGCCCGTCGCGCATATTGCCTTCGGTCAGCTTGCCTTTGCCGGCCAAGCTTTTGAAAGCGGTTTGCAATCCTTGGGAGAGCGACTCGAACACGGGAATTCGTCACGGGCAGCATGAAAAACAGGGCCCTGGGCCCTGTCAGTGAAGCCCGGCAGTCTACGGCAAAAGACGTCATTCTGTAAATGGATGACGCGTCACAAATCGGGCCAAATAGGGCTCAAAGCCGTCAAAATGCCAATCGGTGGACCCTTTGGACAACGAATCTCGACCGCGCCGGCAGAGCTCGGATAACACCAATCGAGCAAAACCGCTGGCGGAATGGAGGCTCGCGGTTAACGAGTGACCGTGATCGACCTGGTTTCTTTACCTGTCCCGGCATCCAGGAAGGTGATGCGATCGTGGCCGCAAGACGCAATCTGCCTGCCATCAGGTAAAATCGCCAGGCCGAACGTATGCCCCGCCTCGCACTTGGTCGCCCAGAGCAGGCTTCCGTCCATCGAACTTCGCATTTCCAGATAATTGGTGACGGCACCATCGACCACTGATGTTGCGGTGATAAATCGATCGCCGGATCCCAGTAATACCGCATCACTGAAGTAACCATGCGGATCCGTTTTCACACGTTGCGGCGTATCGCCAGACTTCAAGTCAACGAGCCAAAGATAGCCCGTCGGTCTGCAACTATCCGGGCCCAACGGAATACACTCGCCACCAGTGATCACCATGTTTTGCCGATCAGGCGAGAGCAACACGCTGTGCGCGCCGCCTGGGGACACGGGAATGCTGCGCACGCTGGACCAATTGTCGATGTCCATGAACTCAATCGTCGATCCACTACGTTGCTTATCGTCGTTCTTGGCAAAAACCAACGTCTGATCGTCAATGAATGTGAGCCCGTTGACGCCGTCATTGTAAAAGTAATCCGACTGCAAAAGCCGACCACTGGCGACATCCCAGACACAGATTTCATCAAGGCTGTCGCGGCGCTTGTGTCTTGATCCACCCGAAGCAAGCAACTTTCCGTTGGGGGAAAACGCCAACTCGCTAATCCCCCCTCTGTGATGCTTGAAAACTCGTAGCGGTCGTTGTTCAGAGACTTTCCAGACGCGCACGATGCCGTCATCTCCTGCCGTGGCGAAGACATCCTTGATGATCGGTGAGAATTTGATCTGGCGGGTTGATTGGTTCTCTCGCAGAAGTGAGCCCCAATGCCGCATCGGAATCAAGCCGGCTTCCCTGGCACGGGGCCGCAAAATGGGACGTATTTGCTGCAACAAGTCTCCAGAAGCGGCATGAAAGATTCGTATCGAGTCGCCACCGGTGACGAGGTACGTACCATCGATGGAAAAGTCGCAACCGAGAACCAGGATTTGATCAGGATCATAGCGTACGCGGGCATTCAGAAACTTGACCTGGGCGCTACATTGCTCAGCGGTGCTAATGGCTAACAGCATCAATGGCACGAGCAAGGTTCTTGCGTTCATGATTTCCCCAATCGGATCGAATCCATCAGTTACCGAACAGATCGCCGATCGCGTTCGCCGCTTTCCTGGCCGCGTCGACCGCAGCACCAGCATTTCTGATATCTCGTGCAGTCTGCAGCGATACTAATTCAATTTCCAGTTCGACTGGATTCGTATCCTTGATGTCGACTCTGACCTGCCGGCCACCCTGAAACGTCGGAATCGCAAACTGATCGTTAAAAACATACACCGATTCGCTCTTGCCGATCGGCAAGTCGCCGATGATGGCGATCCCATCTTGATTGGTCTTCTGAGAATAACGCGACTCGCGAAAGTTGGGCGTCGGGAGCTCGTGATCGGGATTCAGCTGTAACCGGATCTCGTCAACCGATTCCCATGATTCTCCCAAGATGGTCGAGCCGCCCAAATGCAAAAGCTGGTTGGGACACATCGCTACGTACGCATCGGCGAGCGGTTGTCCGTCTGGTTTCAGCACTTTGACCTTGACCGTTCCGGCCGGTTCCATCGGAATGGTGACACCTTTGTCGACATCCACGTCATCAAGATCCAGGAACATGCCCTGCCGAAAAACGGGTTTTGGCTCAGGCTGATCCTGATTGACGCCCAGGTAGCCGTTGCATACCGTGATCAGCTGCAGCACACCGGATCGAGGCAATGAGGGGAATTCAAAGGTTCCATCGTCGTTTATTTTCGTGGACGTCACCCAGGTGACCGATGGATTCTCGTTTGCCCACGAGTTGCCAGCTGGTTTTGGAATTGCGTTGGCAACGATTTTTCCACCGGTGACCGGTCGAGGAACATCATCTGAAACGCGTCCGCGCAGCCGTAAACCTGGTCGCAATGTGACGTTTCGAATGTTAACGGCCTGGCCATCGCGAAGCCGAATGCTGAAGACGCCGCTGAATAAATGCTGTCCGTCGTCCCGCGGGCTAACCAGCATCGTTTGCCAGTTCCCGTCAGGGACCGCCCGCGAGCGTTTCACGCCCGATTCATCTTCAATCCATTTTGGGGTCCGCCCGGGACCAGGCATCATGATCCCAACCTCAATTGAATCACCGCGATCATCCACAGCGGAGAACGTGAGTTGACAGCCTTGCCGCATCGTTAGAGCGGCCTTGCCGCCACGAGGGTCGATGCTCCACTGTTGGCTTATGAATTCTGGATGCGTGACCATCGTCGAAATCTCACTGGTTGTCATCCAGTCAGGATGGCTGCCGAATTTGACCGGATAAGTGACCCTCGCTATTCCTTGCACATCGGTCGACGCTGGCTTCGGCTTGCCGACATTACCCGTCGGCCAACCCCAACCGGTGGAGGGCTCCTCCAGGCAGCGGCATCCGTACGGAGTGATCGTTGCCCCGGTGATCGGCTTCCCGGCTTGATCGGTGATCGAGACGACCAGCGTGGCGGTCTCCGTTGGATACGTGATTTCATCGTCACCAGCCAGCGGCGCTACGAGAACGACTATGTTCACCACCGTGACGATGGCGATTGCGTATCGGGACGGGAATCGGTTCATGTGCATCAGGCCTGCGGATGGGGATCTGTCACGCCAAATATTCTACCGCAGCGGCTGGCCAAAATCCGCTTCGCAAGACGGGCATTTGACAAAGGATCGAGTTTTTGATGAGTCGATCAGGTTGTTGTAGAGTCGATCTACAGCAGCTTCAAGACGGTCTCGTGCAAATGCCCGTTGCTGCCAACGCCGTCACCACCTCGGGTCGTTTCCCTTCCCTGCCAATCGGTGAAGCGTCCACCAGCTTCTTTCAGAATGGGCAAGATCGCCGCCACATCCCAGGCATTGCAAATCGGGTCGATCATGATGTCCGCGCGGCCGGTCGCAACCAGCAAGTAGCCGTAGCCATCACCCCAACTGCGTGTGATCCAGGCTTCCTTTTCCAGGCGTTTGTACGCGTCCACCGCACCACGATCATCAAACGAGTCAACTTGGCTGGTGACGAAAACGGCTTGGCTGATGTCCGTCTTGCTGGAAACGTTGGCGCGGACCCAGCTGCCTCCTTTTCTTCGATACCAACTGCCCTGGTTGGCCGCGGCGACAATGATTTCATCCAGCGCCGGAATCACGATGACGCCAGCCAGCGGCGAACCATCTTGTTCCAGTGCCAACAATGTTGAATACAGCGGCACACCGCAAACAAAAGACTTCGTCCCGTCGATGGGGTCGACGATCCATCGATACGAACTGCTGCCGGTCCGTTCCTCGAATTCTTCGCCTTGCAGCGTATCGTTCGGAAAACGCTTCGCCAGAAGTGCCCGTGTCAGTTGTTCCGCTTCGCGATCGGCGACCGTGACGGGTGAGTCATCGCTTTTGGAATCAACCACCAGGGCGTCGCTGCGAAAATATCTAAGCGTATGCGTGCCGGCTGCGCTGGCGACTTCGATCATGGCGGTCAGGCGACCGTCGTGAAGTGATTGCCAATCGTCGGGTGATGTCGTCATGGTCCTCAAACTCTCGAAGCTTGATATCAGCACGATTCGTGAATCGATCGCCAGTCAACTCGATCTTATTGAGCATGTCCAACGTATTGTGCATGTCCAATACGGGCGAATCCTGGAGATATGTTATCGAATTTGGGGAATTCGACGACTCACGACTCTGGAGAACTCGACGACTCTTCCTCCGGTGTTTCGGCGAGGAAGAACGATTGATACAGCAACATGCAAGCTCCGACCACCAACAACGAGTCGGCGATATTGAAATTCGGCCACTTCCATTGGTCACTGGCCTGCCAAAGAATCCAGTCACGAACGCCGCTTTTCCACTCCGGCGGATAGGTATCCTGCCACCACATGCCGAGCCGATCATATAAATTGCCAAAGATGCCGCCGGTAATCATCCCGAGTGCGACGGTCAACCACAGCGATTCGGCTGCCCGAAACCAAAACAGCCAGAGCACAATTCCAATCGCAGCGACGACGGAAAAGACTGCGAACAGAGTGCCCTTGCCGGCTCCGATGCCAAACACGGCACCGATATTGACGGCCGTTTCGATGCCGAAATAGCCGTCAATCAGCCACCAAATGTCCTTTTCACTGGGCAAACCGCGCCAGCGAAACACCGCTGCTTTGGACCACAAATCGGCGGTCGCCCCGATGATCGCTAAGCACGCGTACAACAAGACCCGACCGGGCAACCAGATCGCGGCGCCCGTCTGCGATACATCCGCTGTCGAGGAATCAGAGTCGATCGGAGGCTTGTGGGGCGACGATTCGTCCATCGGAACTAGCGCGGCGTGAACAAGGAAATGGATTGGCTCGGCTAAAGTAACCAACAAGCTTGTCCGATGCCCAGTCGAATATTTGGGAATTGTGGGACCGCCCGCTTCGCCCTTTGCCTCGCTTGTGGCGAAGAACATAATGGCAGTCGTCCTCGAAACCTTCAGGAATCCAACATGTCGTCAGTCGTCGAGCCCGCACCGGGGATCGCAAATCAAAATGTCTATTTTCGCTGCATTGCCGGCTGCACGGGCAAGCATTCGATCTTTGACGTGATTTACACCTGCCCCTCCTGCGGCAGTCTGCTGGAAGTGTATCACGAACGCGAGCCGCTGCTAAAACGCAACCCGTACCAATGGCAACAGCTTTTTGATTCGCGCGCCAACACAGCAACTTGGCCTTACGGCAGCGGCGTCTGGGGAATGCGCGAGTGGGTGATTCCATCACTGGCTGACGAAAACGTGGTCAGCATGTTCGAGGGCAACACGAACTTGTTTTGGGCCGAGCGATTGGGCGTGCAGCTGGGCGTGCCTGACTTGTGGATCAAACTTTGCGGTAACAGCCATACGGGAAGTTTTAAAGACCTGGGGATGACCGTATTGGTCAGTGTGGTCAAACAAATGATGGCCCAGGGCAGCACGGTAAAAGCCGTGGCCTGCGCCAGCACCGGTGACACCAGCGCTGCGCTGGCAGCCTACGCCGCCTATGCCGGAATTCCCGCGGTGATCTTTTTGCCGGCGGGAAAAGTCAGCACGGCGCAGCTGATTCAACCCGTCTGCAACGGTGCCCACGTGCTGGCACTCGATACCGACTTCGACGGCTGCATGAAGATCGTACAAGAAGTCACCAAAGACAATTCGATCTACCTGGCCAATTCGATGAACAGTCTCCGCATCGAAGGCCAAAAAACGGTTGGCATCGAAATCGTGCGGCAATTTGAATGGCAAGTCCCCGATTGGATCGTGATTCCGGTGGGTAATCTTGGCAATATCAGTGCGCTCTACAAAGGCTTCCGGTTGATGCTGGACCTGGGGCTGATCAATCGCATGCCGCGGTTAGTCGGTGCCCAAGCGGCAAAAGCAAATCCATTCTACGAGTCGTACAAACAGGGCTTTAAGCATAAAGTCAGTGTCGTGGCGCAAGACACGCTGGCCAACGCCATTCGCATCGGCGACCCGGTCAGCTATGCCAAGGCCGAAAGAGCGATCGTGGAAACTGACGGCATCGTCGAACAAGCGACCGAAGACGAGTTGGCTGCGGCCGCCGCGCACGCCGACCTGACCGGCATGTTTACTTGCCCACACACCGGTGTGGCCTTGGCCGTGCTAACAAAACTGGTCAATCGCGGCGTGATCAAGTCCAGCGACAAAACGGTTGTGATCAGCACGGCTCACGGTTTGAAGTTCACTGACTTCAAAGTCGGTTATCACGAATCAACGCTCCAAGGCGTCCACAGCAAACTGGCGAATCCCGCCGTGCATCTGCCCGCTGACGCAGCCGTCGTGCAAGCCGAGATTGAAAAAAGACTGAGCCGATAACCACAGTGAACTGCACTCAGATCTCAGTGGTCAGGACTCACTGCTCAGTACCAGCTCGTTCACATCGCCGTGGCAACGACGCGGGTCAGCGGCACGCTGCTTGGACTTGCGGCGGTTTGGCGTTACATTTTCCAGCATGAGCAACTCCATCCAACTCGCCATTCACGGGGCCGCCGGCCGCATGGGCCGCCGCGTCGTGGCACTGGCTGCCGTGGACGATTCATTTGAAGTTGTTTCCGCGATCGATCACGCCAACAACCAACTGATCGGCCAAGACGCCGGTGTTGTCGCCGGCATTCATGCCATCCATGTACCACTTGCCAGCGCCTGGCCGGAGAATGCCGACGTGGTCGTCGATTTTTCCTTGCCCCAAGCGATCGACAACTGCATTGACAAGTGCGTCGCCGCAAAGACTCCACTAGTGGTGGCAACAACAGGCTTGAGCGATGCACAAAAAGAGAAACTGTCATCATCGGCGCATTTGATTCCAATCGTTTGGGCGCCCAGCATGTCACTGGCAGTCAACTTAACGATGAAGATGACGCAGCGGATCACGGAGGTACTCGGAGGAGTCGCCGGGGGTTTGGACATCGAAATCATCGAACGGCATCACCGCTTTAAAGCCGACGCGCCCAGCGGCACAGCGCTCAAGTTCGGTGAATTGATTGCCGAGAAAATGCAGGGCGATGTCAAACATGTGCACGGACGCCAGGGCCACACGGGCGAGAGAACTCGCAACGAAATCGGTTATCACGCGGTCCGTGTTGGCGACAACCCGGGCGAGCATTCGATCGTGTTCGGAATGCTGGGCGAAAAGATCGAAGTCAATGTGGCCGCCAGCAATCGAGACTGTTACGCGGCCGGAGCCTTGGCGGCCGCAAAATGGCTGCAGGGCAAAGGCAGCGGGCTGTACAATATGTTTGACGTGTTGGGCTTGTCATAGGCGGTCGTCCAAGTCGCCGAATTCGCTAACAGTTTGACGCCCCAGTTCCGGTCGTTTGCCCCCAACAGTTCCGATATCGGATGCGGAGAATTCGACGAACATGGCCAAATGCGACGAAGGTTACCGCTGTGAAGTTTGTGGCGAAGACGTTACGTCGATCGTCGACAGCGACTTGTATCTGCGGTTCGTGATCGGCGAACTCGATCCGGAAGTGCTGCACACGACTCCCGAACGGCACATTCGCTGCAACGCCGTGCTGGCTCAGTTTATCAATCATTCTGACTTCGAGCCCGTGATGTTGGAGGGCGAATTCGCGAAAGTAAACCTGGACGCGGATTACTGCCGCCAGCGAAGCAGCCTGGTTTCAAGGGGGTTTGCTCGCTTGCTGGAAATCGCCGCTGACGATGGCGATCGCGACGTCACCAGCTATCCGCTGCCCGAAGCGGTCGCCAAGTACCGATAGCAGACATCAGCGCGGCGCGGCGGGTATCTCGGGCTCTTATCCTATCGCCAATGGATGCATCGGCAGATTGATGCATCGGCCGACGGGGCAATTTGCTAAGATTCCGCAACCGTTGTCCCATCGCCCACCCGAGACAAGTCGTCGTGCCAAGCAATCTGTTCAAACGTGGTTTCATGAGCTTGGTCGCCAGCCAGTTCTTTGGGGCCATGAACGACAACGTGCTCAAGGGTGTGTTGACCTTCATGGTGATCGATGGTGCCTGGGCGGGGCAATTGGGCAAAGGCGGCCAAGGGATTGTCGGCATTTGCTTCACAATCCCCTTCATTCTGCTGTCGGGTTATGCCGGCCAACTTGCCGATCGCAATTCCAAACGGTCGGTGACGATCTGGGTCAAGATCGCGGAAATCCCGATCGCCTTGATTGCTGCCGTCGGCTTCTTCAGCGGAAATCTGTGGATCACATTGTCAGCGTTGATCGCGCTGACCTGCCAAAGTTCCTTTTTTGGTCCGGCCAAGTATGGAATGATTCCGGAACTTGTTGAGGACTCAGACCTGAGCCGCGCCAACGGCACGATCAACATGATGACCAATGTTGCCGTCATCGTGGGCACGATTCTGGCGGGCTTTGTCAGCGACTTGTACAGTCCGCAAAACGGTGACGCAGGCATGGGGTGGCTGCCCGGGGTAACGCTGCTGATGATCGCCTGTGCTGGACTAGTCGCCGCACTTTATCTGACACCACTTCCGCCGGGCGACAAGGATTTGAAATACAACTGGAATCCGTTTGCCATTTACGTCGATGCGATCGCTGAAATGTCGAAGTCGCGGTTGTTCATGGTCATGATGGCTTGGGGCTACTTTTATTTGCTTGCCGGGATCGCTCTGTTCATTGTTCCCGAATACACCGTCGTGTTGGGGATCAATCGCACCGAGGCGAGTGTGTTGCTGGGCGTGATGGGTGTCGCCATCGGGCTGGGATGTGCCGCGGCCGGATTGATTTCAGGGCATCGCATCGAACCGCGTTTGATTCCGATCGGCGCCGCCGGTTTGATCCTGTTTTTCGCCTTGCTGGCAATCGTTCCGCCGTCACTGCCCAACATGCGACCGATGTTTCGCGTGGCTTTCAGCAACGTTTCGTTCTTCATCATCGGGGCAGGCTTCTCGGCCGGCTTTTACATCATTCCGCTGCAGGCACTGTTGCAAAAGCTTTCGCCCGATGACGAACGCGGACGATTTTTGGGCACGGCAAACGCGGTTTCGTTCACCTTCCTGACGATCGCGGCTTTGCTGTACTGGCTGATCCGGCCGGGATTCGGCAACCAGCCCCAAAAGATCTTTTATCTCAGCAGTGCACTGATGGCGATCGGCGCGGCGTATTTCTTGTGGAAACTGCGCGGCACCGGGATTCTGGTGGGCAGTCAACCAACACTGTCCACCGAAAACGATTGAATCAGGCAATCGCTAGGTAGGTAGCGGATTTATTGTTGTCGGGCTCTTTGCATCCGAATGCATTTGTTCGCCGAATGTCGTCGTTTTGTACGCAAAAAAA
>JBFJVZ010000153.1:0-15561 GCA_041623895.1 Pirellulaceae bacterium
TCAGCTCAGGGGTCTGGCTGAGCTTGCTGAAGCCTGGCGGGCCGAGATCGCCTGAGGCGGCCAGCCGACGGGAGATTGCCAATCGCCGAATCCACGAAAAAAGACGGATTAGCAATGCCAGCTACCGGTGAGGTATGATGATACGCTGGAATTTGACCGCTTCGGCATCATCAGGGATGATTGACAATGTCCAGCGGTTTTATCGGATCACCTGTTCGTTGTCCTCACAGGTGAACGCCTAGATAGGAATCATATCAATTACTTTATTGGAGGCATTTGATGTTCCATCAAGAATTTTTCCCTGCCTGGGGTCAGTCCTGCAAACCAATCTCCGCGGCGCTATTGACGCTGGCCCTGTTTTGTGCACCCGGATGCTCGAAAGACGACGTCAAAAAGATGGCGGCAACGGTAAAACAGAAGTCCGCATCGATTGCCGAATCGACGAAGAATCTGGCCACGCAAGCGGTCGAAAAGGTGGAGACAACGGTGGAGGAGCAGTTACCCGAGAACGGGGAGGTAAAATTGCAGGTTAATCCGCCAATGGATATTTCGAGCGCGAACATTGCGGTGATTTCGATCGGTGATGGCCGCAAGAATGTCGTGCAGATCGCCAACTATGACGTTACGGCTGCCCCCAAGAGCTATCCGAGCATCTTGATCCAGGGCACAACCACCGCCGGTGATCCCGCTAGCCTGGCCGGCCAAACGGTAGCCTGCGAGTTATACATGCGGGAAAGTCCGACCTCTCCGATCGCGATGACAGCCGCTGGACAGCCTGCCCAAATCACGTTTGCGTCCTTTGATCCTGTGAACGAAACGGTGTCAGCCAAAATTGCCGAGGTCGCTTTGATCGGCTCTGACGACAAACCCGTTCCTCTCGGCGGCGGTTCCATCCTGGCCGTGATTTCAGATGGAGGATCGTGATCGTGAATTTCTCGAAGCCCAGCCGTGCGGCGGCGGCGATGCTGTCGTTGCTGGCTGCTTTGTTCGTTGCGCCCGTCAGCGCTAACCCGAACAACCAAAATCCACGAAACGGCCTGCAAGCACACGGGATGATTACAGGAGTCAGAGCGGGAGTGGAAGATGCGAAGGCAGCGGTCAAGCGATTGTATGCGCTGCACGATGCCCACGAGCAAAAGGCGATGACTCTGGATGAACAGAAAAGCGATCCGGGGCGGATTCCGCACATACAGCTTTCCAACGACTTTGCGGTCCTATGGAAAGCGATCCGGGACGCCGACCATCTGGCACTGATGGGTGAACCGGCGGCGAACGATCTGCAGACCAAGTTGGGGCGTTTGCGAATCAAGATTGGCCGACTGGCTTATCACGGCGTTGGACCAACGCAGGGCAAATTGAAGCAGCAAATCATCGCCAAGCTGCGCAAGGCAACCCCGAACCGAGATCGGACCTTGGCACAGCAGCAACAGGCGATTGCGCGCGGACAGCTGGAATCGGCCGAGAAAGCGTTGGAAGCTCTGGGCACGGATCTGGAACAACACATTTGTTTTCTCTCCCCTCAGGAAGCTAAGCCGTTTGTCGATAAATTCCGGGCCGTCTTGGGAGAATGCGATACTCAACTATCCGCCAAACAGCGGGCCGGCTATCTGCAACAGGCGGCGAAGTTGATGGAAACCAACATGGAGGCGGTCGCTTTGCTGAACAGTGAGGCCGCGCGGATTCGAGCCGAATTGTCGGCATCCGGCACGGCCAAAATTGGCGAGAATGAAAAAGCGAATGCAGCCGACGCCATCGAGTATTTGACTGAGCTCTGGGGATTTGCTTCCGCGGGACTGGTGCGAAATGGCGCGCTGCGCTGGGCTTTCAGTGCTGGTTCCGCCTCGGAAGTTTCGTCCGAAGCAATCAAGCCGATCAAGCAATTGGAAACATCTGCGAAGGCCGCCATTATCTCGATCATCGATGCTGCCGCGGCCAGCACACCTGCCGGCGAAGTTCGCGGCTTATACGGGGCGATTCTGGAAAAGTTGGCATTCATCGACCGGCGGACACGGCCCGCTGACATCAGCTCCGATTGCGAACCGGCCCTCCAGAAGCTTGCCGCCAAAGATCAGGCGCTAAATGCGCAGATTGCTGCCTATCAGCGAGCCACCGCCGAAGCGTTGCGTTGGCGAAAATCTTTTGCCTCCGAAAAGGCCAAACAATTCGCGCGGGAATATGTTTCTACGGACGTCAAAAGCATACAAAAGGTCGAAATCAAGGAGAGCATCAAGCCGGTGATGTACGGCGCCTTTTCTCCTAATGAACGACCGTTGCTGTCACCCAGCTTCGATCAACCTGCGGCGTGGACGGTATCCGAGGTCAGTCCGTTTTTGGTGAACGCAAAAATTTCCACGGACAACACACTGAGAATCTCGCCCACGAGTCGCACGTCGGTCGTGCCGTTTTCCTCGCACCTGTATTGCAACGTCGCGGTGGGATTTGATTTGCAAAAGGAAATCGACGCCCTGAATGAAGTCTTGCTCGTTGATCAAGAGCACCCAGCCTTGAGCATCAACGCCGCGGATGCCATTTCGTCAGCCAAACTGCGAGAATTCGAATCGATCGGCGGAGTCATCCAGCGCGTCCATTTGGAGGCGGCCGTGACGCGTTTCATCGCGCTGCCGGATCCCGCCTATATGCTCTCCTACGTCGGTTCCATGCCTTCGATCGATGACACCACGCCGGCGATGAAGCAAACCTGCTGGCGTTTCGACATCCAGCCACATTGGGTCAGCCATAAGTATTTCACTTACGTGGCCCCGGTCGTGACACAGTGAGAAGGCCGCCGGCGTGGAGCGTTTGGCCAGGCATGATTGGTAGCGGCAGTCGGAAGACTTTCGAGTCGGCAAAGACTGCCACGCAGCCTGGTCATCAAAACCGTCGGCGGTTCTTGTAGCCGCCGTTATCGTAATTTGAGTCGCCGCCTTGGGATTGCTGGCGGTCGGCATGGCGGTTGCCAGCGCGGCGAGCATGTCCCTGTAAAGCGCCTGCGGCAGCGTGCGCCATGGCGTTGATCAAGACCTGAGTCATGGGGTGCGTTAAGACGCGGCCAACCTGTTCCACGGCGGTGGGCCCCCAGCGATGGGCGCGGCGGATTCGGTTCCAGAGCAGCTCGATATCGTCTGCTTGCATCGCGCGATCGACTTCTTCAGCGATCTCCAGTTGATCGGCAAACTGCGATCTTGCGGAATCGAAGCGGGCGGCCCGGAATCGCTGAATCAAGCGTCCCAGTTGATCCATGCAGTCCTGTTGCCGCTGGATCTCCGCTTGCCGCTTCTGACCGGCCGATTCCAGATCCGAAAACTCCGCGTCCACACCTGCCAGGCGGGCCACGATTTGGTCGTCCGTGATCTCGGCTGTCGACCTGGCATGACGCTCCAAATCGCTCGTCTGCCTCTGGCGGAGCAAGTCGCGAAACACAGCAATTGCCTCGCGGTAGTAGCTACCGCCCGTATGCTCTAGTTCGGACAATTCATTTTCGATCCGCTCAGTCTCGGCCCGCACACGATCGAGCGAGGCGAGTTGCTCGTCTCGGTGTTGTTCGGCCGTCTTCGTTTGGGCGCTCAGTTGCGGCAATCCCAATTCGTCCGCCACACCGTCCCGTCGCCGCTCCAACTCGCCCATCACCGTGTCCAATGCGGCGCGACTCTCGGCGATGATCTTCCGCATTTGCTCGGGTGTATTCCGCAAGAACTGATAGCCTTGACGAGCCTCGTTGTAGTTAATGAACTTCGCCAACCAGCGGTCCATTCGTCGTGTGAAGCCACGCTTGGTGTAGGTTTCGGTTCCATAACCTCGATCGCGCAAATAACAAAACAAGGTGCTGTTCTCGTAGGCCGGCAATTTCCTGGCCGCGTCCTGATCAATCTCGGCCAAGTTTGCTTCTGCCCGTTCCAAGCTCGCTTCGGCCAGCGCGGCGCGATCGGACAACTGGATGAACTGCTGATCTTCGCCAAGCCGTTGCTCGATCTTGCCGGCAAGCTCCTGATGTTGGTGATGCAACTGATCCAATCGCTCATTCAGCTCCATCAACAGTTGCTCTTGTTGCTGGCGATCCGCATTGTGCGTTTGCAGTGATTCAGTGAGTTTGCTTTGATGATCTTGCTTGCGTGACAAAATTGCGGAGAGATCTGTGCGAATCTCCTGCCAGGCGTTTCCGATCGCTTCGGGCGTCAATTCCGGCAGATAATGCTCTGCCAAGTTCATCAGTGCCTGACCGCGATCCTCGTCCAACGCGCTCCGTTGCTGGGCATCGGCAGACACTCGCCCGCGCAGCGCTTCCAGCCTCGCTTGCGAGTGGGCGTAAGTGTCCATCAGCTGACGGTGCACTTCGGGACCGGAACTCGGCATGGTCGCTACCTGGGTTCTCAAAAACAACTAATCGAATTTCCAGCTGGTCAGTGTTGATGGCGCCTGTGTGATCGCACCGTCCATCTGGATCTCCGCCGTCAACTCGCCGCGCTGTTTCACACCATACAGTGTTTCATTCAGCACACCGTCGCTCTTGTCTTGAACAAGTCGCCCGAAAGCGGCTGCTGAAACCTGCACCGCCCACTTGGTCACTTTTTCGATGCGATCCGTTTCCGAATTACGGATTCGCTGCGGCATCACGTTTCCCTCGTGATCGCGGGCTTGCACGATGACATAGTACAGCGGCGTGCCATCACCCAGCGCGCGATCAAAACCGCTCATCTCGTTGATGCCTGCGACCACGTGGATTTGATATTCACTACTCAATTGTTGAAACATCTCCTGCAGTTGCGTTCTTGCTGCGATCGCAGCGGTCAGGTCGTGGGAGGCATTTGCCTGAGCTTGCAAGCCTTCCGCTTGGGCGATGATCTGCGGATTGGTTGTGACTGCTTTGATCTGCTGGACGACGTTGGCGGCTTGTTCGATTTCGGCAGCCACGGCGCGGCTGGCGCGAAGCGTGGGGTTCAGAGGCGCCACAGGCGATGCGAACAAGAACCAAACCATGCTGGCAAAGATTGCCGCGGCGGCGGCGGCGGCCATGATCCGCCCCCGCCATACCCAAGCATGTGCCAGCAACGACTTCCAACCGCTGGCCGGATCTTGGTAAACATGCAGTCTGGAGAGATACTGGTCGATGGCCGCATCGATTTCGGCTTCGCTGACGTTTTCACCCAACATCTCCGCTTGCCGAGTCAACTTTTCGCGGAGTGCTGTTCGAATGCCGTCGCGCGTGAACATTTCCTCGGCGGTCTGACGCTGGTCCCGCATTTCTCGGGCGACGTCCATCACACGCAACGTCTCCTCAATCGTCAAATCTTCACCTGGCAGGCGAATCTCTGCCGCGGATTGGCTTTGAAGCTGTGAGCTGGACATGAAACGATCGCGAAAAAAAGTCGGTCAGGTGGATCGGGATATCTTATGCAATCAGCACGGTTTGCCGAGAGCGGCCCTGATTTCGCCCGCATCACCGCGGCGAAACGGGGAACAATCCGCACGGCTTCTCGAAAGTGTCCAGCTCCCGCCAGGGGAAATCGCAGAATGCTCCGCTCCGCACGATTGCTCTGTGGGGGGCGAAGCGCTAACTTAGAGCATCTCGTTGACCATCACATCAGAGCAAGAAACTGTCTCGCCTTTGGAGTAGCCTCGGCATGTCTGAGCAAGCACAAGCAACCGCCACCGCAGAACAAGAACAAGTCACTGAATCACCCAAGGGCGATCCCAAGGCGATGCGCCAGTATCTGGATCGCGCCCTGGATGTGCTGAAGAAGTTTGGCAGCAAGGGCGCCAGCACCGCACCGCAGGAACTGATCAATCTGTTGGAAAGCGTCAAACATCTGGACGAGGCCAAAGTCTTGGCGATCGCCGATGTGATTAAACACATGAGTTCGTTCAACGCCTTGGTCCGAGAGAATGTGGAAAGCATTCAGATCGGCAACCGTTACCTGGAAATCTCGCAAATGTTTGACTCCGTTCGCGACGACAGCAAACGATTGATTTCGCAGTTGGATGATGGACGGATCAGCGGTACCGAAAAAGTCTCCAACTGGTGGATGAAGATTCGTCGCGGCACACCTTCCGATCGGTTTGAGAAAATCGTCGAGGTCTACGGTGATGTGGCCAAGGACACCAAGGACGCTCTCAAGAGTGAAGCAACGATCATGGATGGCTACATCGATTTTCGTTTCGCCCTGAAAGAAGCCGAGGTATTGGCCCGCGAACTGCTCGATGCGCATGCACCGATTCTGCAAGCAGCCAAAGATGGTTTGTCGAGTGCCCAAGACGCGCTGGACAATTACACGGGCACCGACGAAGGCGGCCAAAGCAAGCTGGAATTGGCACGTGACGAAGCTCGCCATCGCTACGAGGAAGAAGACGAGACTTATCAGCTGGTGAAAGATATCGCCGAGAACTTGGAAATCGGTTACGACGTCGGTGAAACGCTGATCACCAAACTAAAACAAACGCACGACGTGAAAGAACGCGTTTATCGCCGCGCCGTCACTTTCTTCACCACCAACGAACACGTATTCACGATTTTGGGCACGGTTTACACCAGCCAACACGGGCTGCACGAAGTCACCCAGGCGACCGAAGCAATGAAGGAGGGTGTCAACAAAGGCTTGGAAGACGTGGCCGAACTGGGCCGCGAACTGGAGCGAGCCGCGCTGAAGGCCGGCTACGGAAGCACCATCAATCCCGAATCGGTGCAAAAACTGGTCGACTCGATCACCGGATTCCAGATCGAATCGCTGGAAATGATTGCCGAGCTGCGTAAAGAATCTGAAGAGAGCACCAAGGCGATTCGCCAATCGGTGGAGGCAGGCAAAAAGAAATACCAGGAGACCCTGGCCAAGCACGCCCGCGGGGAAAAACTTAGCTGAGTTTATTAACTCTGGGACCCGTTGTCTTTCGCCCGATCCGCCAGGTACTCGTTGACGGCTTTGACGGGAATCGGGATCCCTTTGATCTCTCCGTCCACGACGATGTTGCCGTCGACTAAGCCCTGAAACTTGGCCACGATCATCCGATTGCGCCGCACTCGCGTTAGCTGGATCATCACGATCAGTGTGTCCCCCGGCAACACAACGCCGCGAAAACGCACATTGTCCACCCCGCCAAAACCCACGATTTCGGCGCCCAGCAGATCGTGGTACTGGGTGAAAAAGCTGGACAGCTGTGCCACCGATTCCAGCATGATCACGCCGGGCATGATCGGCATGCCGGGCATGTGCCCGCGCGCCCAAAAATCAGCTTCGCTGGTCTGTAAGTATCCCGCGCAGATTTTTTTGTCGAGATCGTCGTACAGAATCGCCGTCAGTTGTTCCATCTCGAAACGCTGCCGATTCAACGCTCGAATCGCTTCCAAATCAGCGATCGGGTTTTCGAAATCAAGCTTTGACAGATCGACGATTAAGTCGGTATTCACCACGCCAAGTCCCCGCAGATCAAGTTTTGATCTTCTTGCGTTTTGCCTTACGCGCCTTGGCGCTGGCAGGACGGCGTCCGTGATTGGCTTTCTTGATTTTGTGTTGCGGTTTTGCCATCGATCAGTTTTGTGCTTGCGTCAAAGACGGGGATTCAGAATCAGCCCAAGCGGCTGCGGATCGAGAAAAATAGCAGGTTTTGAGCCTCCGCGGAAGTCTCGAAGCTTGACCGCCGTTGGGAATGCAATTTTGGCCGTCCCTGGGGACGGGCTATCGCCAGCGGTTGCCGCCGCCAAAGACAGGACTGCTCCCGCCCCGGGACCACTGCTGTTCCGCTTGCGGCTGAGCCGCTGAGTAGGTCCCGCTGTCCCGCACCGACGGCGGCATGATCGGTTCATGAACCGCCGGCTGAGCGACTGCGCCGAGAGATTCCTGGGCCGCCTGTTGCTGACGACGGCGGTGATACCAGCCATTGCCGAGCGCCGCGAGTGCTGATCCGGGCTGTGGGTGAAGGCTCGAGCCGCCGTCGTTGGGCTGCCAATCGTTGGTCGCCGAACTGGCCGAATCGGGCAACGCCGCCAGGCGGTCAACCGGAGTCTGCGCAGATCCCGCTTGAGAAAGCTCAGCGCGTGACTTTGAGTACGACGATTTCGATGACCCTGCGCTTGCCAGGGCAAGCGTGGTTTGCTCACGTGATTTCAACTTTGCGAATTTGGTGACGTCGCCGCTGCCCGATTTGACCCAGGCGAGCCAGTTGTTTTGCAGTTCCAACAGAGATTCATATCCGTAATGCTTGTGGACGTTTGCAGTCCATGATGGACGGTGCATGTAATCTTTCAAAAACTTGATGAAGGTTCGTGGTCCTTGTTGATCGATTAAAAAGCGACACACCGAATAACCTTGTGCGTACATCGGCAGCACATCACTTGGGTACTCGGTCATCAAGAACAACTGATTCATCGCAATCCCACGGCGCGAGCCGAGGAATTCACGCAGTTTGGCTTCGTGCTTGTTACGCTCCGATGCGTGTTCGACCGTCGTGCAAATCCCTTCATCAGCCCAGCGCGGCAGCGGGCGTCCAAAGTAGGTTGCCAGAACGGTATGAGTGACCTCATGCGGCAAGACGCTATCGAGAATTCGTTGCGGCGTTCCAACGACTTCCATCTGAAAGTCACTGACCGGCCGTGGGTTGTAAGTCGTGACGCCTTGCGCAGCCAGGTTTGGGCCGGCGATCACGCGAATCGGACATGGCTGCGGCCAGGCTGGCAACTGCGAACCCAGCCAATACATCGCCAGATCGTGACGGAATTTTTCCGCAGCGTTGCCAACCGCTACCGCCAATTCGGCGCTGGGTGCCTGCACGATAAAGTTTCGTGTGCGATGATTTCCGGCAGACGTTGATGGGGCAGCGAGAACAAAACACAAACCCGCAGCTGCTGCGAACACGATGGAACGCAGGCAAGATCCGGCTTCCATGCCGTTTGACTCCTAAACAAGACAACGAATTCGAGCCCATCCGTGGCTCGATTGGGGAGTCTAGGCAAAGAAAGGTGGCGACCGATAGGCGAATATCAATCGCTTCCTGGGAGGGTGAGGCGGCGAGGCAGCTGGAAATCGAGTTCATTTACGCCTTCCATCTGTTGCGTCCAAGACAACATGAGTTTCATGGGAGGGCGAGGCTCCCGCCGAGCCGAAGCGTCGGAAAACGCTTTGCAGCTCCGCGGCAGCGTCGCCCTCCCGGCGGTTGTGAAACTTGTCTTCCTGGTCCCCCACGCGCAACAGAAAAACGTAGATGCCCGTCTCTTTTCACCAGCCCAGGGCGAGGCTCGCGCCGAGCCGAAGCATCGGAAAACGCATTGCGGCTCCGCGGGAGCGTCGCCCTCCCAGCGGTTGTGACGATCAAACGTCGATCGCTTCGGCGTCTTCGGCGCGCTCCATGATGAAGCGGAATCTTGCCGAGGCGTCGCGGCCCATCAGATCGCTGATGATCCGATCGGTCTCCAAATGATCGTCGATTTCGACGCGCAGCAAACGCCGCGTCTCCGGGTTCAGCGTCGTGTTCCACAACACCTTGGGCATCATTTCCCCGAGGCCCTTGAAGCGAGTGATTTCCGGTTTCGCTCGGCCGTCGGCTTCTTCCAGAATCCGCTGGCGGTCCGCTTCATCGGCTGCCCAAAACGTTTCTTTGCCGACATCGATCCGATACAGGGGCGGAACGGCGATGTAAAGCCGCCCGTCGTTGATCAACGCCGGCATGTGACGATAGAAAAAGGTCAGCAGTAACGTTGTGATGTGATGGCCATCGCTATCGGCATCGGCCAGCAGAATGATCCGCTCGTAGCGGAGGTTGGCGATGTTCATATTCGGGCCGATCCCGCAGCCCAGCGCTGCGACCATGTCTTGGATCTCCTTGTTTTCCAAGATTTTTTTCAGCGTCGCACTCTCGGTGTTCAAGACCTTTCCGCGGAGCGGCAAGATCGCTTGGAAGTTACGGTCGCGACCCTGTTTGGCGCTGCCGCCGGCCGAATCACCTTCGACGATGAACAACTCCGAGTCGGCTTTGCCGCCGGCCAAACAATCGCTCAGCTTGCCGGGTAGCATTGTCTTCTTGCCGCCGCCCTTGCGTGAGACTGCTTCGGACGCCGCGCGAGAGGCGGCCCGTGCCCGCGAAGCCGCGATGACTCGCGCAATCACGGCATCGGCAACGCTGCGGTTCTCGTTCATCCACTGTTCCATCGCCGGGCGCACGACGGATTCGATCACCGATGTCACTTCGGGATTGTTCAAGCGGTCCTTGGTTTGGCCTTGGAATTGCGGTTCGCTGACAAACACGGAGACAATCGCAACCAGGCCTTCGCGGATGTCATCCGTGGTGATCTTCACACCGCGGGGAGTCAGGTTGTGCGTGTCGATATAATTTCGCACCGCTTTGTTCACGCCGGAGCGAAATCCGTTCTCGTGCGTGCCGCCATTGCCGGTTGGGATGCCGTTGACATAGCTGCGAACATGTTCATCGGTCGACTCCGTCCACTGCATCGTTAATTCGATTCGGATGTCATCATTCTTGCGAAACGTGAAGGGTGATTCGTGAATCGGGCTGGCTTTACGTTCTTTCAGGACCTGGGCCAGGTAGTCGACGATACCTTCTTCGTGCAGAAATGTTTCTTTGCTCTTGTTAGCTTCATCAACAAAGGTGACTTTCAAGCCACGATGCAGAAAGCTGGCGGTCTCCAAGCGATGACGAATCGTGGCCGAATCGAATTCGGTCTTGGGAAAGATTGTCGGATCGGGCGTAAAGGTGATCGTGGTACCACTACCACGGACAGAGCCTTTTAGTTTTTGCAGTTTGGTTTTGGTTTTTCCTTTGGAAAACACCATTCGATACTGGGCGCCGTCGCGGCGCACGATTGCCGTCATTTCCTTGGAGAGCGCATTGACGACCGATGCCCCGACACCGTGCAATCCGCCGGCGGTTTTGTAGTTGTTGTCGTCGAACTTTCCGCCCGCGTGCAAAACCGTCATCACGGTTTCCAAGGCCGGCTTTTTGGTCTTCGGATGTTTGTCGACGGGGATCCCTCGCCCATTGTCAGACACCGTGATCGTGCTGCCGTCTTTGTGCAGCGTGACCGTGATCTCTGAAGCGTGACCGTTCATCGCTTCGTCAACGGAGTTATCGACGACTTCCCAAATCAAATGATGCAATCCCGCCGTGCCGACGCCACCGATGTACATACCGGGTCGTTTACGAACGGGGTCGAGACCTTCCAGGACGACAATGTCTTGGCCCCGGTATTTCCGATTGCTAGCAGGTTTTTTGATCACGGTGGCCATGCAGGGGGGGCGGTCCGTCGAGTCTCGAAGGGGGATGCTCAGGAATATCCTTGGTTTACCACATGGGCAGGTGTTTTGACCAGCGAACCGCTCGCTGATCGTCGCCGAACACTTCCGTGGTCGGTTTCTTGATGCCGCCATTTCCGGCCACGATCCGTCCGGCCACATACAAAACAATGCTTCGTCAATCCGCCCGACGGCTCAGTCGATCCGCAGTAGCAAATGCTTCTTAACCACCGGTAGAGAGCGGCTCGGGGGCTTGTGGCGGAGGAAACACAATTTGGGAAATCTTGCCATTTTTTTGGATCTCGGTCCCGCGACCGCCGCGCGAAGTGACGCGATACTTGGCGGTCGAAATTGTCTTCTTGGCACCGCGGTTGGTCTCCACGGTCAACAAGTCGCGATCCCCCTTACTGGCTTTGAAGCCGAGCAATTGATCATCCTTGGCCAGCCGGATCAACGTCACACCTTTGCCGGCGCCGGACAAGTAATTGATTTCTTCGGCATCACACACGATCGCCCGGCAGTTTTGCGAAACAGCCAGGATGACTTCGCTGCCAGCGATCGCCTCCACGCCGATGATTGAGTGACCGGCAGCAACACGCGCGTAACGCCGTCCGCTGCGGGTGGACGGTTCCGCAAAGGGAGCGAGACAGAATCGCAGAGCAAATCCGTTGGAAGATGCCGCCAACCCATGGATGGCCGGACAATAATCGGGATGCTTGGGATCTTCGTTGATCTCACCGCCGATCACGCGCTCGTCAAACGAAAGCGCGGCGACAATTTTCGAGCCATCTTTCATCTTGAACAGCTTTTGCACCGGTTCGCCAAAACCGGTCGACGCCGGAATATCGATCATCCGTGCGGTGTAACAAAATCCCATCGAGGTAAAGAACGCGATCGAGGATCTTGTGTTACCGGCCACCACGGTCAGCACGCTGTCACCTTGCCGGAGGCGACTCTTAGCGGGGTCGGCGATCTGTTTCTGGCGTTTGACCCAACCATCTCTGGTGACCAGGATGTGACAATCTTCTTCGACAATGAAGTCTTCCTCGGTGTACTCTTCTTCCTCCTCGACGGTGCTGATGACGGTCCGCCGTTTTGCCGCGGCGTCTTGTCCGTATTGCTTAATCAAGTTTTCGATTTCACCACGAATGATCTTCCAGCGACCGGAGGCGTTAGTGTCCTTGGTGTCTTCGGCAAGCAGACGTTTGATCTCGCGGGCGCGTTTCTTCTTGTCTTTCAGCTCGTTCAGAATCAAGTTGATTTCCAGTCGTGCCAGCCGATAAAGTTTCAGCTCCAGAATCGCATCCGTCTGTTCGGCATCCAATCCACCTTTGCTGGCGGGAAATTTTTTCATGATCTTTTCGGCGGCGTCCGCTTTGCCATCGCTGCCGCGGATGATGCGGATGATCGTATCCAGCGCGTCGAAGATCAGGGCAAAACCATTCAGGATGTGAATCCGCTTTTCCAGTGACGCCAATTCGTTTTCCAGGCGCCGCGTGACGACATCCAGACGAAAGTGCAGGAAGTGCCAAAGAATTTCCTTCAAACCCAGCCGGTCGGGCGTGCCGACTTCGGGGTTTTCTGTCGGCACCAGGCAGGTCATGTTGACGTTAAAGTTCTTTTGAAAGTCCGTGTGCTTGTACAGATAAGCCAGGACTTTGTTCTCATCGGCGTCTTTCTTCAGCAGCAGGTCGACGCGAATTTCGTCGGTCGATAGATCGCGGACTTCCTGGACCAACGGCAGTTTTCCGGCAAACACGATTTCGCTGATCCGTTCACACAGCGCCGATTTATTGACGCTGAAGGGGATCGACGTGATTTGCAACACGCGATTGCCTTTGACTTTCGCAATCTTGGCGGTGCCGCGCAACTTGATCGAGCCTTGGCCGGTGCGATAGATCTCGCGAAGTTCTTCCTTGGTGTTGATGATCTGGCCAGCGGTGGGAAAATCGGGCCCGGAAACTGCATCGTTGGCAACCAGCTGATAGTCTTTGATTTCGGGGTCGCGTAGCAGTTTCAGTAGCGCCTGGCAAACTTCCTTCAAATTGTGCGGCGGGATGTTGGTCGCCATCCCGACTGCGATTCCGGTCGCTCCGTTGACCAGCAGGTTGGGCATCCGGCTGGGCAAGACCACGGGCTCTTCGCGGGTACCGTCATAGTTGGGCTTAAAGGCAACCGTGCGCGTGGCCAGGTCGGCCAACAGCTCCGATGCGATCGGTGTTAATCGGCATTCGGTGTAACGCATCGCAGCGGCGTTATCACCATCGACACTGCCAAAGTTTCCGCTGCCGTCGACCAGCGGCATCCGCAACGAAAACGGCTGCGCCATTCGCACCAGCGCGTCATAAATCGAACTATCACCATGGGGGTGATAATTACCCATCACGTCGCCCACGACCTTGGCACACTTGCGGTGCTTGGCGGTCGCGGTCAGCCCTTGCCCGTTCATCATGTACAAGATGCGGCGCTGGACCGGTTTCAGCCCATCGCGGACATCGGGCAACGCTCGGCTGGTGATCACCGAGAGAGAATAGTTCAGATAACGTTCTTGGGCCGCCTGCCGCAGCGGGATGCCGCTGAGCAGAACATCGTCAACGGCATCAAATAGCGAACCGTTGCCGCTGGGGCTTGATCGACGCGTTTTGGTCGTTTTCTTTTTGGTTGATCGTGAACTGCGTGTGGTCGAGGCTTTGCGACTGCCTGACTTACTGCGTGATCGACGTTTAGCCACTAACGAACGTCCTTAATCTTGAACTCGCAAACTGTCCCGCGGTCGATGACCAACCTCAAGCGTGAGCAAACGAGGGGTACGTCCCTGGCTCACGCTGCGGTTTTGCTCTCTTCGCTGATCAAATTCAGAGGCGAGAACGGTTTTCATAACCGTCAAACTAGGAAACTTGTACCAAAAACACCAGCCAGCCCAATTGGGGCAATCTGAGCGGCCAGAATTCGTGGCAACAGCCTTGGCCCCGGAGACCAAGTTATAGCGATTGAGCGAATCAAGGCGAAACCGCTGGTCATGTTGAGCAGGCTGGGGCAAGGGATCAATCTGATCACGCTGGGTATTGAAGCAAATCTATTTGCTAGTGGCTCAGGCTACCGAAAATCACCAGGACGCGGTCGTGGCGTTCCAGCTGCGAGACGCAAAGCGAATTACGGACAATGATGCTTCCACGGTTCTGGGAGGAACCGCTCACGATGAAACGCTCACTCTTGCTTCGGCTCATTCCCTGTTTTGCCGTCGTCGCCGCCCTGGCGTCCGCGGGAACCTCTTTGGCCAACGAGTACGTCGTCGACAGTCAAGTCACGAGCGACACCGTGGCGGCCCCCGGCAGCTACGTCGGTGACATCTCGCCCGCAGAAGCCGGCATCATCGGCGGTAGCGGTGCCGGATGCATCGATCGCGGGTACGGTCGGCCGGACCTGTTCTACAACTACTACACGCAGGGCAACTGCAACCGCAGCAATGCGCAGCTGTACATTTCGCCGCTGCCGGTGCCGCCGAATGTCGGCCACACGTTCTTTACCTATCAGCCGCTGTACCCTCACCACTTCATGTTCTGGCACAGCGACCGCTACCACAACTATTACGACGGTGGGCGGGGCACCAACCGTACTCGAGTTCGTTATTACAGCCCGCCGATCCGTCAGGCGATCAGCAACATTTACTGGAACAAAATCCGCTTGCCCCGCTAAGCGATCTTTCACTCCCTGTTCACTTGATGGACGAAACCATGACTCACCGATTCCTGTTGGCTGCTGGCCTGTTGGCAGCGTTGACGGCAACCACCAACAACGATGCCCAAGCGGGCGATCCCTTGGCGATGACCGAGATTTGGTCCTATAACTTTTCGATGGACCGGCCTTGGCACAGCGGTTACCAGGTTCAGCAGTGGGGCCATCCGCTGGCAATCGTGGTTCCGCCGACGGCGCACATGCGTCAAACCTATTCATGGGGCGTCAGCCAGAACTTGATGTATCCCATTCATCATCAATTTGGTCGCAACGCCAGCGCACCCGGCATCGCTCCCTCGGGACATTTCCGACACGCGCCGCCATGGCCCAGCCACACCGATCAATTCGGCTACAGCTACATTCGCGGCCCTTGGAAGTAAACGGGCGGTGAGTGGTTCGTCTGAACCATCCGAGTTCGGAGCGTAGCGGAAGTCGGAAGACTTCCGGCAGTTCTCCGGCCCACCGAAACTCATGGCGAGTTCGGCTGCGCTGAAGACTGGCATTTGAAAATGCCTCGTGCTTTGTCCAGATTCAATCTTAGGGTGGTGGTCGTAGCCGATGTCGCCAGACTTCGGGGAATCTTGGAACGAACCGA
>JBFJVZ010000154.1:0-15544 GCA_041623895.1 Pirellulaceae bacterium
AAACCGCGTATTGATTCGTGCTGGCGGGTGCATCGACCGCTATCTCGAATCTTTCGCCCGAACTCGCGTCGGTGTCTCGAACTCTAGGAAACCGATGCGCCGAAACTGGCTTCGCCAGCATGCTCCGGTTTCATCGACCGGAGCATCGAAACGGGGTGCTGGCTTGTGCCAAATATCCTTCGTTTGATGACGATTTTCGCTGCTGGAAGCCGTCTTGCGTCTTTTCTGCTCGACCGCTGTCCCGAATTGCCATCCCGGAAAACAAAACGCCCTCAAACGTCTAAATCACTAAATCCTAAATCAGACGAAAATGGGATAGGTCGATTTGCCGGAACTGCGTCGCCTGAGGCTCCTTGTTACCGGCCTACGCTATGATCCGCTTCGCTTTTTGATGGAGTTCAATAATTCTGTGCGTTGCGGATGATCGGGTTCCAAGTCCAGAACCATTCGCCACTGCTCGACAGCTTTGTCGTACTGGCGGGCCTCCTCCAGCGCGCTGGCCAGTTTCAGGTGCAGCGATGATGTTTGCGGGTTCTGCTGAACGGCCAGCGACAGGTACTCGAGGTATTTGTCAAGCTTGCCTGACTGGTTGTATTTGTCAGCGACCGCCAGGTAGGCATCGACCAGTGCCGATTCGTAGGCTTCCGCGTCCAGCTTGACCGCTTCGCTGAGGTGTTGCAGATACTCGTCGTATTTGCCGACGCCGAGCGCACTTTGTGCAAAGTAGTAGCTGTACAACGCCTTGTCGTCTTCAGCGACTTGCGCGCCGAGACCCTGATACATTTCATACGCTTTCTGGTAACGCCGGCCATTGAGGTAAATATTGGCCAGCAGCATTTGCACGTCGGGTGTTGCTTCCATGCCGCGGTCGATGGCCGTGGCGATTTGGAAGATCGCCGATTTGCGGGGGGCCGCGCGGAAGGCGTCTTTGCTTCCAGCGACCGGTTCGATCAAGTACCAGTTGTCGCTGATCTCGCCTGCTTTGCCGGAGGCGACCGTGACCACTGAAACTCGTCCAAAGTAGTTTCGCAGGTTGAAGTAGGCCGACGCCAATTTGTAATGCAAGACACTGCTGTCCAGGCCGAGCCGAATCGCTTCTTCATAAGCGGCGGCCGCCAAGGCGAAGCGGTTTTCAGCCAAGTAGATGTTTGCGAGTTGATATTGGTCGATCGCACTCTTAGGATTCAGTTTGATTGCTTCTTTGTAGTACTTGCGGGCTTCTTCGTACTTGTCCAGGTTAAAGGTCGCCTCGGCCAGCATGTGATAGGTCGGATAGTCGTGCCGGAATTTCAACAGCGGTTCCAGCACGCCCTGCAAATCTTGCCAACGCTCGGCCGTGTACAAGATCTCTGCCAGCAGCTGTCCGGCTTCGACGTGGTCGGGGGATTGTTTCAGAATCGCGGTGAGCAGTTTTTCTGACTCTTCGGGTTGATGCGAGTAGCGAAACGCTCTGGCCAGATGCAGTCGATAGATTGTTTTTTCGCCGCTTTTGTCGGCATCCACTGCATCGCGCAGCAACTTGACGGCATCGTCGTAGCGGCCTTGGAACAAAGCCTTACGCCCATCCTCGAAGAACTTGTCGGCAGTTGCCTCGGCTTCGGAAGTTTCATCGGCAAGCAGGCAGGTCGACAGCCAGCCGCAGAGGATCAGGCAGGCGATGGCTCGAGCAAACATATTGGTTCTCCTGAAGCGAGATTCTGGTCAACATTTACAGTCGGTAGGTTTTGATCCAGGCGATTTGTTCTTTGGCTTTGGTTGCCATGCTGCCTTGCGGATAGTTGTTGATGTAATTGGTATAGGCATCCATGGCTTCGACCCAATTGCCCAGTTGTTCGTGGTTCTCGGCGATTGCGGCTTGTGCTTGGCTGGCTTTGGGGCTGCGACGATAGTTCCGCAAGAACGAGTTGTAAGCATTAATGGCGTCAGCGTATTTTTCGTGGGTTTCGTAGTACTTGGCGATTTTCCAACTGGCGTCTTCGGCGACCGTCGTGCCGCTGTACTGTTTGACGATCTCCAGCCAGGTCGACATGGCGGCGTCGCTATCCTTCAGGCGTTGGTCATAGATTTGCGCCATTCGCAGCAACGCGTCGTCAGCCTTGTCGGCGGAGGCGACCGTGGCAGCGCGGCGGAAATTGGCAACGGCTTTGCGGAGCGCAGCGTTGATTTTGTCTTGCCGGTCGGCCAGCTGCGCGGTGGTCAGCGCTTCCTCCTGTTGGGCAGCCCAATTGGCGACGACCGACGCATTGGCCTGGTCGAACTGGACATTCAGTGCTGCCTGCAGGGCGGTCTGCTTGTCAACCTCGGCACTCTTTCCTTGCTTTTTCAGCTTGGCGATTTGCTCGACATTCTGTTCGCGCCGCACACGCCGGTTGTCCTGCGAGAGAGTGTATGCCCGTCGCTGCGCTTCTTCGGCAGCGATTTGAACTGCTTGTCCACGCGTCACGCCGGCCAACGCTTCCGCTTCGCTCTCAAAACTGGCTCCGACTTGGAACAAAGCGTCATCAGCCAAGGGACTGGTTGGGTAGCGGTCGGCCGTGGCGAAGAAAGCGTCGCGGGCATTTTCGGTCTGACCGAGTTCCATGTAGATCATGCCGACTTGGAACAGCGAATCGTCGGCCAAATGACTTTCCGGCCAACGTTCGGCGACTTTCTTGTATTCGATAATCGCCTTGACCGGATTGGACAACTTAGTGCGGACGATCGCTGCGATTTGGTACTGTGCGTCGAAGGCTTTACGTTGTCCGTCTTCGTCAACGACTTTCTGGAAGCGGGCCAGGTCCTTCAGGATTTCTAGCCGCTGTGTCGCTTCGGCGACCTTGGCATCCTCCGGATAAGCTTTTTGGTATTCGCGATAAGCACCCTGGGCTTCTTCCCAGCGGCTCAGATTGATCGTGCATTCGGCGATCGACCATTTGGATTGTTGTGCCCAAGGGCCTTGGTCGTATTCCAGGATCACGCGTCGATAGGCGGCGATGGCGTCTTCCCAAACTTCGTTGGTCTGGTGAACCTGGCCGATCATCGTCAATGCCTGACCCGCGCTGCCGTGTTTGGGGAAGCTATCGACAAAGGTTTCCAGGACATGCAAGGACTCGACCCAGCGTTTTTCATTCATCAACCCGGAGGCAATCTGGAATATCGCATCTTGAAGTGCAACATCGTTGCCGCCGCGGGCGAAGTTCAATTCCAAGTAGGATTCGACCGCTCGCAGTGGCAGTCGCAGTTGGTTCTGATAGGTCTGCGCGATTTGCAGCGCCGCTTGTTCGGCAAGCTGGTGTCCCGGGTAGTGCAGCGTCATTTCGTTCCAGACCGTGATGGCCTCGTTGTAAAAACGCCGGCTGGTCAGTTCCGATGCGATGTTCCACAGCATCTGGGGCAACTCGTTGATCTTGGGATGATCGTGGTACAGATCAGCCGTTTGCAGCAGCTCGTTGGCGGCACGAACAAACTGGCCGCGAGCCAGCGTGGAACTGAATCCGGCAACGACCCGCGCCTGGGACAGGTGGCTGGTGGCAATGTCCCACTGCGCTTGATGTTTCAAACTCTGGTTCTCGGGAAAGGCGGCGATGATGCCGGCCAATTCCGTGCGGGCGAGTGTGAATCGCTCGTTGACATCGTCCAAGAGCTCCTGTTTCGGCATCTCTGGTTTGACAGCGCCGGCGGCCCAGGCCAGGTAGTCGCGGGCGATTTCGTGTCGCAGATTCGGCAACTGAATGTCGGTCGGATTGTCTTCAAGAAACCGTTTGACCAGAGCCGCCGATCGTTGCCACTGAGAAATGCTGCGCCAGTGATTCACGATCACCATGATTTCCTCACGGGCTTGCCCGGCGGTTGTCGATTCGGCGTAGGTTTTGCGAATCGCTTGCAGCTGCGCGTAGGCTGCGTCCAGGATTGTTTCGCGACGCTGGATTTCAGCTTCCGACAACATGGGAGTTTCGGTCGGTTCGGCTGCTTGCTGCGCCTGTTGATTGGGGGCTTCGGTCTTGTCGAGATGTTGGATTTCCCGGTCGCGGAGCATCGCGATTTGCGAGGCCATGGCCGATTGCTTTCGTCGTACGGCCGCCAACAGAGCATGTTGGCGAGTGGTGCGAGCAGCATCGGCGCGAAATTCGTCCTCGTCCTCGACCGCAGCGGCGACAGCAGGCACCTCCGCGAACGGGTCATCCGCTGCTGCCCTGCCGGCAACCGGTGCGGTACCTGGCTGCGGCGAAGCGGCGGTAACACTTTCCACCTCGTTCATTCCGGCGGCTCCACCGCCCAATCCGCCGCCGCCAGGTAATCCTCCCGCTGCGGGACCACTGATCGCCATCGCGATGGCCGAATCGACGTCGTCGTCTGCTTTCACGGCTCGCTGCCAGAGCGTGATTACGGCCAGTACATCGCGGGCGTGCTCAGGGATCACCTTGCCCAGTTGGCAGAGCGCACGCGCCAGATCCAGCCGTCCGGGTTCGCGAAGTGGCAATTGCTGGCCCTGCAGATTTGCATAGACGCGCTCGGCGACGTCCCACGATCCAACCTGGGCGTGCTGGAGTGCGATCTCCATGATTTTGCCGATCGCCGTGCTGACAAGAGAACCGTCGGCGTACTTGGTGATGACCGCTTGATAAGCCTCGACGGCCGTGTTGAATTCTTCACTCAGTTCAATTGGCGGATCGGCATCAGGAGCCGATGCGATGGCATCATCCAGCGTCTTGCTGGCCTTGACGTGCAGCGCGGTTGCCGCGGCCAACGCCGCACGCTCCGCGACGGTATGCGTCTCAGGTGGTGCGTCTTGCAAGCTTTCATTATTGGATGCGAACGTTTCCAAACCCGTATAGATCTGGGCAGCGATGTCGAATTTCTCGTAGCTCTCGTATTTCTTGCCGACGGACAGAATCTTGCTCACAGCTTCGGCGACAAGAGCGTCGTCTGGCCGGTCGGTGATGAATTTTTCCAGTCCCGCAATTGCTTCTTTGACGGCAGGTGTAAGCGTGATGTTCTCGCGGCCCTGAAACTGCCTGGTCTGAGTGGCCAGTTCGTCCAATGCCCGGGAGATCTGCAAACTTGCCAGCTCGAACTCAGCCGTCGCGTCCAGCCAGTCGACCCTTGGTTCCGCTTTCACTGAAATGGCCGCCGCGGCAGTTTCGTAATACTGCAAGTTACGATAGTGCGTGATTACCGTGCTACGAATCGCCTGAACCGAGCGAACGAATTCGTGCCCCGGTTCAAGATCTGACTGCAACTGATAGCACTGAACGAGCGCCTTTTCCAATTGTGCATCCAATTCCTTGGGCGGCTGGAATCCGTTACCCAGCAATCGCACGTGTTCGGTAATGACCTGATTGACCCAAGACTCAGCGACGGCCAATCGTACGGTGCGTTTTTGAGCGGGCGGCAAGTTGACTTCCAGCACCGCGTAAGCTTGTTCGACAACGTCGTCGTATCCCGCTGCGGTGCGAAGCGCAAAGAATGGCTGCAAGGTTTGCAAGACACTGGCTGCCTGGCTTGGCCAGAGCACGATCAGTTTGCCAGCCAGGTCGAAAATCTGTTTCTGCTGTTCATGGAATACCGCATTCAAGTGGCCGCGTCCGGCACTGGCGTTCTCGGCAAATTCGGCCGCATCATCGGCAACCAGAAGTATCAATTGCTGGGTCGCCGTCTGCTGCCAAAGAGCGTGGTCTTCGTTGAGCGCAGCGAGAAGTCGACCCTGTGTTTTGGCGGCCAACCCGCGAGCGGACTTTTGGGTGATCGTCGCGGCGGATTCCACGATCGAATGGACCACTCCGCTGGCGATTTTGCTTGATTTTGAATCGTGGTTGGCGACGATCACGGGGATCGCAAAGTCCAGCGCCCAGGCATCGGTTGCCTTAATCTGAGTCACTTTTGCAGGCCATGGAATGCGGTTGCTGAAGTCAACGATTCTGGCGCTCACGGTCGCTTGCATTTCCCACGCTGGCTGTGCGGGGAAGTCGCCGTTGATCGTCTGCAGCGTCTTTAACAGCGCGGCCAAGTCCGCCGGCAGCGGGCCGGTCCCAACTGTTCCGGCGGAGACCTCGCGTTGCAATCGCGCCACCGCGATCTCGGTTTGGGTGTTGGCCAGTTCAGTAACGGCAGTGCGGCGAATCGATGTCGGCAGGGGCAAAGCCAGAATGCTCTGCTGCGCGGCGATGGCCGCGGCGTGCGCACCGCGCGACGAATAATGTGTTTGCAAGTGAGCGAGTAGTTCAGAAATCAGCTTTGACTTCTCGGCCGAGCTTTCCAGGGCAGCCAACAGTTGGCCAGCCGTAGCGATGGCAGCCTTATCAGAATCAGTCAGCTCGGCATCCGAGTCGACGATACCGCGACTGCGTGTCTGCTCCAAGTAAGATGTTACCAATCTTTTCCGGGCTTCGATCAGCCGAGGATGTTCGCCATTGTCAGCGATCCATTTGGCCAGCGTTTCGGGCTGCCCGTCACCCTCATTCAAGGCTGTGATGATCGCATTCAATTGCACCGAGGCGGCAGCCTGTTCGTTTTTCTTCAGTAAGGTTTCCAACGCAATGCGACTTGTGGGTGGAAGTTCAAGATTCAATAACCGCTTGAGAGCGTCGCTTGCCGCCGCATAGGCACCATGACCAACCAGCCTGCCTTCGATGTGATTGGCGATCTGCTGCACAAGCTGAAAAGATTCTTCTGATGATTGCAGTGATTTCAGCGCATGTTCGGCAGCTTTCAATGCCGTGATCTCAGCTTCCGAAAGCGGGGCTTCCGGATCGGGTTCTGTGCCTGCGCCCTGTTGCAAGAAAACCGATACGGCGCGAATCATCGTTTGGTGCGCCGCGCGGATCTCGCGGTTCGTACCGTTAGCAGCGATCCAAGCGGCCAATTCATCCACCGCATTTTCGCCCTGATCGATACGAAACGAAATCAGCGCCAGGTCGGCAGCGAGCGCTTCGCCGCTATCGGGAAAGTCAGTCTTCACGGCTTGCAGAATCCCCAAGCCCTGGTTAATCGAATCTGTGCTGCCCAGCCTGGCTTTGCCGGTCAACAATTGCGTGCCAGCAGTGTCTGCTTGCGTAGGGTCGCGGATGACCAATTCACTCAGTGGCTTCAGTGCTGCACTAGCGTTACCAACGTCAATCAGCGCTTCTGCTTCCAGCAGCAGCAATTCGGTTAACTGTGCTGCAGACAATGGCTCGCGTCGTAGCGACGAGATGTCGGACAGTACCATCTTCGCTTGCCCTTCATCCAGCAATTCCCGGACAACGCGAATGCGCGCATCGATGTCGACAAGTTTTCCTCGTAGGACGTCGACCATGCGTCGGGCGTAGGCCTGAGCGGGCGCGAGTCGCAGTGTTTGCTGCCAAGCCGTGATCGCCTCGTCGACTTCACCCAACTGATAATGCGCTTTACCCAATAGCAGAAAAACATCTGGATTGTCGGCATCCGTTTGCGAGGCGGTGATCAGCAAGTCTCGAGCTGTCGCAAACTGCTGCTCGGCAAACGTCGTGCGGGCTTTTTCAAAGGCAATTTCCGCATCGGATTGAGCCGTTGCCGCCGTGGGATTGAATGCCAGGCCGAAAAATGCAACAAACGCGACGCAGATCACAGAAGACCGCATTGGATAAGCTCCTCAGACGGTGAATGAGAAGAGTTGGAAATATCATTAGCGCACGGCGCCACAGTTGTTGCTTAGCGGTTGTTGACGCTATCAACTTTGGTGAAAAACGGTACCTGACCCGTACCGGAACCCCTTTTGCACCACATTCAGTTTAGGCGATTCGTCACGACACGTTTGTAACGCCCTCGTAACGAGTTCAACGACTCAGCGGCAAGAATCTTAGGCAGAAGGCCGAGCGAAACGCTGCAGCGTCTTCTTGTGCCTGGTAGCGGAGACCACTCCAGCCGGCGGTGAGTGGTCTCTGCACATCTTCTTCACCCTCCCTCGGGAGGGTCGACGCCGAGGAACGAGGCTTCGGGGAGGGGGCTTTTGCGCAGAAAGCAACTCGTCCTCTCCGGTCCTGAGAGCCCGACTCTTCCGGGAAGGGAGAGAGGTTCACGTAAACCTCTGCATGATCGAAACTAAAGACTGCACGGCCTCCGAGGGAGGGTGAATTGATGACCAATGTCACACCGTGGCCAGCGCGACTTGGAAGCTGCGAATTCGTTGATCAATGGGCAAGTACGCATCACCGAATTCCTGTTTCGGTGTCGGCCCCACCCGAAGCGACGCGAATCTTGGTCCTCTGGATCCAAAAAAATCATCGCTTCCCCGTTGCCACGCGTTCAATTCACTGAAGCGTGAGATCTGCTCGAAACCTGTCGCGGCTGCCAGCCCCGCGTAATCGAGTTCCAGATCGCTTGCCGCCGTTTTTTGTCCACCGGTGACTTCGTACATGCCGTTGTCCAACAGCAGAATGCTGAGATTGGTTGCACCACTGGCCACTGCGGTCACCAGGCAACCGAGACTCATCAACAGTGAGCCGTCACCCGAAAGCACGATGACCTCGTCATGGGGACGTGCAAGCGCCAGCCCAACGGCCAGCGGCACCGCACCGCTCATCGTCGAGGGGTTGTAGTTGAAATCGAGTGGATGGTTGCTCAACCGCGGCCACAATCGTGCGGACGACTGATTGGACACGACGATATCGCGATCGCGTCTTCGCTGACTCAAATGTGCCAGTGCCTGTTCCACCGACATTCTTTCCGACGCGCCCGCACCACTCATCCCGCTCCCTCTGCCAATAAGATCAGGCCCGGTTGTTGTGTGCGCCGGCAGTGGCGGTAATGCTCGGCGAGTTTCGGTTTGTCGCCTGCACTCGTGATCCAGTCGCAGTTCAAGCCCCAAGCAGCGGCGATTGGTTCGGCGAATGCTTTGGCCGAGTCGCCGGAGTGGGGATCAAGCCAGTTGCGGATGCCGATGATCGCGAATAGCGGAAGCCGTAAATCAAAAACAATATTTCGCATGGCATCACCGGATTCAAAGAAACCGGTCGTCTGCATCATGACCAGCGGACTCTTTCCTCCGACGAACAATCCCGCGGCTAACGGCCAGGCTTCCCCCTCGCGACAGACGCGGACCAGTTGAAGCTTCGCTGAATCCTGCAACGCGTCTTCCCAGGGTCCGAGCGTGGAGTCTGGCAACCAAACCACATGCGTGACCTGCAAGCTCTCAAGGATCGTCGTGATTTCGTCACCAGTGTACAAGAACGTCGTCTCTCGTTGTTCCGGAAGCTAATCGTGGAACGTTAGTCGCATGATGTTACGGTGACTCGTGGCGTATGTTAACGCTGTATATACTATCTCTCTTCCCAAAATCTCTGAAGTTCCCCGTTCCGGCCGTGACGCATTTTGGTTGGAGTCTTTTCGTTTAACGCCCCTCCGTAGGCGAGGTAGCGGGTGTTTGGTGGATTAACACAGCAAACCATGAAAGTCTCGATTCGATTCCTGCTGGTGCTCACGCTCCTGGTTGCCTTGATCTCGCAGGCGATTTTGCAACAAAGAGAAATCAATCGACTGCAGCGTGAGTTGCAAGTCCAGCGATCTGCCCAGCGCCGGGTGTCCTGGATTGGGCCCAGACCGAATCTGACTTACTTGCACTACATGAACAAAATGTACGAGCAAGTCTTGGCTGATTGCCAGCGCCCAGCGGAGGCGTACGCGACGGCTCACCAACGATTCCGGCAATTGATTCCAAAGGGGAGTCAGAAGTGAGCGCCGAGACTCGGCACCTATTGACCGAGTTGGGCAAGCTAACCACGATCGCAGTGATCGTCGGTCTGTTGCTTGGCAATACCTGGCTGGCAATCCGCAATCGAACGCTTCGTATGGAACTAGTTGTCGAAACTGAAAAAGCTTCCAAAGCACGCGCGGATACGATCCGCCGCAAGAGCGAACTGCAAAAATTGGGTCGTCTACAAAACCTTGCCAGCCATCGTGCCTACGAAAAAACCGGCCACGATAAAGAATTGAATGTGATGATGAGCGCCTGCTCATCAAGCAAGGATTTCATCGTCCGGGAAGGTCCCCGCTTCGCATGGAGCGAATTAAGCAGTTCAACTGAGCACGACAAACGCATCGCGATCTACGTACCCGCTGGGAAACACACTCTGAAATACGCTTCTCTCGCTACGGATCGGTCGCGAGATCGAACCGCGTTTAGAACCGGAGATGCGCGCAAGATCGACGATGCCGTCACAGTCCAGTTGGCCGACACCGGGCAGGTGTACGAGTTGGTGCTTGCGCATGATGGGCGGGGCACTTTGCTGGTCTCGCTCTTCGGCCCCCGAGACGAACTCATTCACCAACAGAGTTTGCCGTTCATGGATGCACCTTGTCGTCTTGGTCTGAGCGTGCGTCGGCGTTCTCCGGCGTTTCCAAATGAGATGAAGTTCGATCTGCGAGCCAGCCAACACTTCGAGGCCGGCAAGTCAGCACCAGTATCGGAGCTGGCTTCGATGTTCATTCAAGAAGACAAACCGAAACTACCTCGGCGGCAGGCCAACTTGCGGATTTGGATTGAATCGGACGCACGCCCGAGCATGCCGGCGATCGATGTTTTGGCCAATTACCGTGAAGTTTTGATGCTGCGGCAGTCCAGGCGATCAAGAAACAGATCGCCCGAGGATGCTAACAGACTGCGGGATCAAGAGTTCAACAACCTTTTTCATCCGTACGACCAGGGATCGCAGCGTTTCTACTTTCGAGCCGGGGCGTTTGCCCAATGAGCAGCGCTGGCACACCCAGCAGTCTCGGACTCGGATAGAATGGTTATCCAGCCAATCCATGAACCCGATCACACAAGGGCGGATCGATGAGACAAACGTTTGCACTGCTGGCATGTTTCTTTGCTTGTTCGACAGCCAGGGCGGATCGGGTCGCCGAAATATTTGCACAGGTCGACCTAAACCGCGGCATCGTTGCCGTGATCGGAGCGCCCGGTGGGAGCGGATCGCACAGTGATCATGCCGCCGATCTGGTGGGCCTTTGCCGGTCGAGTGAATGGACGATCTATTTTCAGACGGCTGATCAGAAATTGGCGATCGCGGCGCGGAAGGCCGCCGACGAAGCAGATTTGTTGGGTAGGCGATTGTTTATTCAAACCGCCTCGCCCCAGTCGATTCATCTTGGCGATAACGTGGCCGATCGGGTTCTTGTTTTTGGCCAATCGCCGCCGACAGAAGAACTGCTCCGGGCGTTGCGTCCCCGCGGTGTGGCGTTCATCGGAGATCAGAAGTTGACCAAGCCGGTTCCCGAAGGCGTGGATGATTGGTCACATCCGTATCACGGTCCCGATAACAATCCCAATTCGGATGACCAACTGGTCAAAGGCAGTTTTCGCACGCAATTCCTGGGCTATCCAAAATTCAGCCCGATGCCGGAGCAAACGGTGATCGCCGGCGGCCGTATTTACAAAGCGATGGGCCACATCGCCCACAAAGCCAACCAAAACGAGATGCTCAATACGCTGTTGTGTATCAATGCCTTCAACGGCACGATCCTCTGGAGGCGCCCGCTGTCACCGGGTTTCATGCTGCACCGCAACACGATGATCGCCACCGATGACGCACTGTACATGGGCGATCACGAATCTTGCAAAATCATTGACGGCGAAACGGGCGAGGTCCGCGAGGAAATCACCGTAGCTAGTGACATCAGCGATGGACCGGTTTGGAAATGGATGGCGATGCGCGACGGAGTGCTGTATGCACTGGTCGGCAATCCGGAAGTTAAAATTGAAACGCAACGTGCCATCCGTCGTGGACTGGGCCACTGGCCCTGGGGTATGTGGGACGGCCACGATTACGACGATCCGCGGACGTCGTTCGGGTTCGGGCGCACGGTGGTCGCCATCGACTTGAAAACTAAAGAACGAATCTGGCACTTTCGCGATGAAGAGTTTTTGGATGCCCGCGCCGTTTGCATGAACGACACACAGATCTTCTGCTATTGCCCCGGAAAGTTTCTCGCTTCGATCGACCGGTACACGGGTAAACTGCAGTGGAAGAACGAGGACAAAGAGTTGCTGGACGCGATCGGCGACAACGAAAAGGCACAGCACTACGTCACGGGCTATGCCACAACTGCTTACATGAAGTGCAACGACGACTACCTGTTCTTTGCCGGTCCCCAGCGAACTCGGATGGTCGTCGCCTCAGCCAAAGACGGCAAATTGGCGTGGACGCATTCCACCGGCAATCTGCAACTGGTCCTCCGCGATGACGGGATCTGGGCCGCCGGTCCGCAGAAGTCCGAAAATGGCATGAAATTCGACTACAAGTCGGGCAAAGTACTGGCCACATTTCCAGCGCGACGGGCCTGTACCCGGGCCACCGGTTGCGCCGACAGCATCTTCTATCGCGCCAGCGGCGGGACCGTCCGCGTGCTGACCGACTCCAACACCGCCCAGCACATTGATCCGATGCGACCGCCATGCCAGGACGGTGTGATTGTCGCGGGCGGACATTTGTACTGGGGACCCTGGATGTGCGGTTGCCAGTTGTCGCTGTATGGCAACATCGGACTTAGACCCGCCGGGGATATGAATCCGGATCGGTATGTCCAGCCGGCATTGCTGGTCGGGGACTCCGCGGGCGATGTGCAACCGCTGGCCGAGCACGAAAACGATTGGTCGACCTATCGCGGCAGCAACGCGCGTGATGATGTTGCCGGCATCGCGATTCCCACGAGTGTCAAGCTGCAGTGGACCGCCGAGGTCAGTCACGATGTGTTGCCAACGGCACCGGTGACTGCCGGCGGAATGGTGTTTGTTGCCGATCGCAGCGGTGCCGTGCAAGCACTCGGTGGTGATGGTCAACAAGTTTGGAAAACTTACACCGCTGGGCCGATCTATTATCCGCCGCAAGTTGCACACGATCGTGTTTACGTTGGCTCGGCCGATGGACGCGTCTATGCGCTGGCTGCCGCCGATGGCAGATTCCTGTGGTCCTATCGCGTTGGCCCCGGCGACCAATGGATTCCGATTTACGATCGTCTCGTTTCCGCATGGCCGGTTGCCGGGGGAGTCGTTGTCCAGGGCGATACCGTTTACGCCGCCGCCGGAATCACCCACTACGACGGTACGCACGTCGTTGCACTGGATGCTTTGACCGGAAAACTAAAAGCCTCCAACGCCACTTCGGGGACACTGGAAGAGGAAGTCAACAACGGCATCAGCATGCAAGGCAACTTGATGATCGTTGATGGCGAGTTGCGTTTTCTGGCGGGCGGTGTTTACGAAACGGCCAGATATGATTTGGAAACTTTGCAGTGCCTGAATACGCCCCGCAAGCAAGTCAACTCGCAATATCGGACCGCCTTTTATCCTTATTATCCGGAGTATGGAAAGTATGTGTCGCTGGACTATCCATGCAGCGACGGCTGTTCGCTGAGCCACGACGCCAGTTACGAAGGCAGCCAGTTTGTGAATCTGTCGCGCGAGCCGGCGCTTCCGCCGGGAACACCCAAACCGACCAAGGAAGCTGCGCGCTGGGGCCGTCGCGGCGGCAAGCTGCCCGCACCGATCTGGCAAGATAAGACCAATCGCCGCTTTACCAGTTTTGTTGTCACCGAGCCGACGCTGATGGCCACCGGGCACATCAATCCAGACGGCGGCGATGCGTTTTTAGTTTCCATCAACACCGCCGACGGCACCGATAATTGGATCGAGACGCTGCCGGCGATCCCGGTCAAGGGAGGCACCTCGATCGATCATAACGGCCGCATTTATGTGTCACTGGAGAATGGACAGCTGCTTTGCTTCGCACCGGCAGAATAGTCGTTTCATTTTTGCTATCAGCAAGCAAGCGGGCGAGGCTCCCGCCGAGGCTCGATCTAATCGACCTGTGGCTCACGAAGAAGGGCGGCAAACGTCGCAAAAACGAAGTGGCCAATTCAAACCAGTCATTTGGATCTTGATATCAAGAGGTGACATGATGCGATTGATTCCAAGCGTCGTGTTGATTTTCGTGTCGATGCTTCTGCTCTTCACCGTCACTGCTCGCGCAGACGACTATGTGATTGTTGTTTCCAGGCAGACGCAGGCAGATGCAGACTGGAGCAAGGTGGTGAACGCCTTGGTTGCAGCCCACGATGGTGCCACCGTCGTGACTTGGGACAAACACGTCAGCGAAGCGAGCACCCAGTTACGCAAGCGACATCCCAGCTATACCTGTTTTGTTTCCACCGGCGAGGAAACGACGCGTGAATTTGTTGGCGACGTCCATCGGCTAACTCGCGGCTTGGACGCTGATCCGTACACCGACACGCTGTGGGGGATCTTGACTGGCTACGATGCAACGAACGCACTGCGCATTGCCGAGCATCGCGAACCGCTGACGGTCCAGAACGTTGCTTCCGGCACCGAGATCGCATTGGAGATGTGTGCTCAAGGTGTCTGGTTCGACGAACTGGTCAAGCATAAGAAAGTCAGTCGAAAACCGGGTGGTGAGTCCAAACAAGAGCAGGGGCCAGCGGACACGACGCACGCGCTGGCAGCCACGTTGACCGATCAAGCAGCCGATCTGTTTGTGACGTCCGGACATGCGACCGAGCGTGATTGGCAAATCGGATTCCGCTACCGGAACGGGCAATTCCGCTCCAGCGGCGGCAAGATGTTTGGCGTTACCACCGGCGGCGAACGATTCGAGATTCACTCTGAGCATCCAAAAGTTTATTTGCCGATCGGCAATTGTTTGATGGGGCACATCGATGGTCCCGACGCGATGGCTTTGGCTTGGATGAACAGCGTTGGCGTGCATCAAATGATTGGTTACACCGTCGTCACCTGGTATGGCTACGGGGGCTGGGGCGTACTGGATTATTTCGTCGAGCAGCCCGGGCGTTATACTTTTAGCGAAGCGTTTCATGCCAACCATCACGCTTTGATTCATCGCCTGGACAGCTACTTCGACGGTGCGGCCGACGTGAATTTCCCTATCGGTTCGCGTAAGCTGCCTTCGTTGGCACCCAATCAAGCGGGCAAGTCACTGGGTCTGAGCGCCGCCGACAGTCGCGGATTACTTTGGGATCGCGACACGGTTGCCTTCTATGGCGACCCTGCCTGGGCGGCTCGCATGGCTCAGCAACCAACGGCCTACGAGCAGTCGCTGTCAATTGACGGAGAGACGTATAGGTTGACCATCAAACCGAACCGGGGCCAAGATTCTTTTCGGCCGATCAACACCAATGGTTCCCAGCGGGGCTGGCGACCGATCGTCGAGTTTCTTCCGCATCGAATCGGTGAAGCGACGATTGTTGCCGGAGAAGACTTGGATCCCGTGATCACCGACGATTTCATCCTGATTCCTAATCCGCGAACTTGTGATCCCTCGCGCCGCTACGAAGTCACCTTCACCGCGTCACGAATCCGCTAGAGCAATTTCATCATTGATGTGGGATCATCGGTAGGCCAGGACTTGGAGAGCGTCCGGCTTCGACAGCAATCTAAGGCTGGCTTTTTTGATGAGTCAGGGTGGTTGTAGGCACCGACGATTTCGTGGGTCACAACCAGACGACAACTGCGTAGCAGTGGCAGCGTAGAGCCTGGGGTCAGGATTGCTCGTCTGAGCGAGCATTCCGCAGCCCCAGG
>JBFJVZ010000155.1:0-15524 GCA_041623895.1 Pirellulaceae bacterium
TCTGCCGCTGCTCCGCAGCTAAATCCCCTTCGATAGGAACGCAATTAAGTTGTGTAGACACCAATGCCCGGAAGGAGGGCTACGACTACTCGGCAAGACCCCCGGCCGCCTCGAATAATTTCAAGGCGTCGACGTTGGCTTTCACATCGTGCACGCGAACGATGTGAGCTCCGGCGGCGGCCACAGCAAGCGAGACGCCGAGTGTTCCGGCTGTCCGATCGGATTGTTTATCACCCAGGACTTTGCCAATGAAGCCTTTGCGAGAATGCCCAATCAGAATCGGCGATCCCAGACCGACAAACCGTGATGTCGCGCGCAATAACGCCAGATTATGCTCGTGGGTCTTGCCAAATCCGATTCCCGGATCCAAACAGATGCGGTTAAAGGGAATCCCCCATTCCAAACACGCTTGCCGCCGCGCGAGTAAATAATCACAGATTTCCTGAACGACGTCTTCGTAGTGAGGCTCATCTTGCATGGTCTGTGGAGTGCCCTGCATGTGCATCACGCAAATCCCGACGTTATTATCTCGCGCCAGCTCAGGCATGTCTGGGTCGCCTTCCAGGCCTGTCACGTCGTTGATGATCTGGGCGCCTGATTCGATGGCTGCGCGGGCCACGTCTGCCTTGCTGGTATCGATACTGATGGGCACCGGGACTTGCCCCGCCAGCAGCTTGATGACGGGAATCACGCGTTCCAATTCTTCGCTGGTCGCCACGGGATCGCTGTACGGCCGAGTGCTTTCGCCGCCGACGTCAATGATGTCAACGCCATCGGCGACCATTCTGATCGCGGCATCAACAGCCGTGTCCAGCGAATTGTGCCTGCCACCGTCAGAGAAACTGTCGGGTGTGACGTTCAAGATCCCCATCACCAGCGGTCGGCGCCGCAGTGAAAGTTGGCGGCAACCGAGATTCCAGCTTTGGATCACCAACGCATTTCCATTTGAGAGACGATACGTTCCGCCAGATTCTCGATCAATCGCTGATTGGCCGTATCGATTGACTGTCCGGCTTCTGGGATAAATCTAACATCTTGTCCAAAAATGATCGCTGGGTCATCGGACGGGACGACGCTATTGTTCATCAGTAATTGACCCTGCCGATTCGTCCACGTGGCTTTCACCGAAACCATCGAATCCAAGGCGCGCGGGTCATCGGAGTCGGTTTCCGTCAAGACGAGCTTGGATTCAGCCACAATGTGACAGGCGAGCGTGCTATCGGCGTTCGGGTCGCCGGTCACTTTGTACGGTGTCCGTCGCTCGATTTCCCTGACCAACGCCTCCGTCAGCCGCACGCCCAAATCATGCCGGTAGGTGTCATTGCGGACAATCGGTACGTAGACCGTTTGAATGCTGTTTGGAAAAAGAGCATCGGCACCAAACTGATACGAACGGCAACCGGTCGCGGACATGGCGCACACCAATAACGGGATCAACAGCGCTTTGCCACCGATTCTGAATCCACATTCGGCGGGCCCTTGCCGCTGTCCCTGGTGCACCATCATCGCAACATCGTCCCCTGCTGTGATGTTGGTTCGGGGCGTTTGGAATCAATGGTTTCCAGCGGTGCCGACTTTTTCCGTGAATCGGGGAACAACTCCGTTAGCCAGGCAAGACGCTGTTCCGGAACAGCAGGCAGGTCATCGATTTGTGCCAGACGTTTTCGCGCATCACCGGCCTGCGGCGTATCCGGGAATTGGGCCAGCAAGCGGCGATAATTCTGTCTGGCTGCGCCGAATTCTTGTCTGTTTTCGTTGTACCTGGCCCGGTCAGCCAGCCGCTCGGCGCGGTGAAAGGCGAGTTCACCGGCAGCCCGTGCTATCATCTCGCTGTATTTCTTCTCGCGCATTTTGTCCGGGAATCTAGCCCGCGTTTTCTTGACCAAATCGTCAGCTTCCTCCAGCACGAGTCCGCTGTATTTTGGACCGGCGTACATTTCCAACTTGCAACGAAGGCCAAGCAGATGAGCCAAGAACATGTGGTCGCTATCGGTGAAGGTTTCGCGCAGATCGGTCAGGAATTCATCCGCCTTCTCAAAGTCCTTTTGGCGGATGTACTCAGCTGCAGCTGCCATCGTCGCGTCATCGGCAAGCCGGCCGGTCGGGTCGTCATAACGAATCTGATCGAGCACTCGGATGGCGTGACCCTTGGCATCGTAGGCGGGCCGCTTTTCATCAGTCAGATTCAGCTTGAACCAACTATCATCGCCGGCCCGCGCGGCGTCGATCCAATAGCGGCTGATCGAAAACAGCCTGGCGGCAACGCGGTCATTGTGCCGGTTGCGCGGAAAATCTTTTTGCAGTTTTTCGTAGGCCTTGGTCGCATCTGTCAAGCGATTGGCAAAGAACAGGCTTTCCGCTTGCATGAACAAGGCATCTTGCTGCAAAGCGGAACCCTTCGCCGCGTCGCCGGCTTTGCGGAATAGCTTGGCCGCCTGGTTGTATTGGTCGACGGCTTCGTCCTTCGGCTTTGCAATGGCGGCCCGGAAAACCGCATCCGCTTGCTGGTACAATTCCTTGCCCTTCGTCGGATTTGCGGTGTTTCCAGTAACAAAGTTCACTAAGCGAATCGTCGCGCTTTGCTGCTCAACGTCCTCCTGCACGTCATCGGCCAAGGTCACATCGCTTTTCGGCTTGGACGCCAGCCAGGGATTCGAATCCGAAAACGGTTCTTCGTTGTTTAGCCGTCCAAATCCTTGACAGCCCGCACAGGCCAATAGCAGCAGGCTAAGTGAACAACCGACCAAGAGCTTTTGGCAGCAAAGGCCGGTCGCGTGATTATCGTTTTCGTGCATCATCCGCTCGATTCCGTCCGAATCACAGTTGGCAAATAAGACTGCATGCGAGGCGTCGTGCCCAACATTGTTTGAATGTATCGGTTCATCACGGCCCGTAACTCACCGTAAAGCTCGGGAGCGATTGTGGTGGGCAAACGTGTGTGCTGAGATTGCAGACGCCCCAACTCACCGATCACCTCGCGGCGGACCGATAAGGTCTGTTTTTGGCGGGGCCGGCACTCGCGGCAAACCACGCCGCCACCGATCAACGCAAAGCTCATTCGCGGCGCCGATTCGACCGGTTTCCCGCAGCCGGTGCAATGGGTCGTTGCCGGCGCATGACCGAGCATCCGCCACGACTGCGCGTCGAAATATGCCAGAGACGATGGTATCTGGCCGTGACTGTCGATTTGATCAAGTGTTTCGAGTGCCAAGTCGTAAACGTCCGGATGAGGATCGTTGTCATCGGTAAGCAACAGTCGCAGCATTTCGGCCAAATAATAGCCGGCGTAGACACGCTCCAACGATCGCTCGGCCCCGCGGAACCGGCGCAACAGCTTGGCTTCGGTCAACAGGTCAAGCGATTCGGAGTGCTTACGAATGACGACTACACGACAAACGCTTAGCAGGTCAAGCGAACCTTCGAAAGGACCTTTCACACGGCGGGCACCTTTGGCCAGCGCCGAGACTCGCCCAAAGTCCCTGGTCAACAGCGTCACGACCAAACTGGTCTCGCTAAATTCAATTGTCCGTAAGACAAGAGCTGTGGTTTGATCAGCGGCCAACAGGAATGCTCGCAAACAACAAAGGACCAGTGGCGAAGTTTGATTCAGTTTCCTGCGCGATGTTTCACAAATCACCAGCACCAAGTGAAAGCAGCAAATCACTCATCTCGGCGGCCGCGTGCTGGTCGCCCTGCACCCTGGCTTGCTGGATCCCATGATCCAAAAACTCCCGGGCTTCATCCACACGATCCAAATCGACCAGCTGCTGAGCGGCCATAAAGAACGCCGGCACGTAGGGCGGATCGTCCTTGGTTAGCTCACTCAGTTTCTCCAGGCTGGCGGTGTGATCGCCCTCGCTCCGTAGCTCCATCGCCAGGCTATATCGCAGGAAAGTATCGCTGGGATCGTCAGCCAACATGGCTTCAATTTTTTCGCGGCGAGACATGTTCTCATTCTTTCTTTGGTTAACAGGAGAGACGCTGATCGCCTTACCCTCCCGTGATGCGTTTTTTTTGCTGGGCTAAGTTTCCGCCAGCCGCAGGGCTTCGACTAACTGTTGGATCTGTTGCACGGACAATTCCTCAGCGCGAGCCGTGTCGCCGTGTCCCAACGACTGCAACACCCGATCCACCTGTGCCTTGTCTAATCGACCTTTCATGGCACTGATCACCACGCTGCGCAGAAACTTACGGCGATGAAAAAACAAGGCGCGTACCATCTGGTGAAAGTAGTCCAATTTCTCAATTTTTGATCGCCAATCCGGCACCAGGTCCAGACGGATGATTGCCGAATGTACCTTCGGACGCGGCCAAAAGACCGTGGGCGGTAGAATGCGGACGATTTGGCAGCGACACTGGGACTGAATCCAAACGCTGAGCGCTCCGTAGTCCTTGGTGCCCGGGGAAGCCACGATGCGGTCGGCCAACTCCTTTTGAATCGTAACGACCATGACATCGGGCGGCGGCGTTTCATGCAACAGATTGCCGATGATCGGTGTTGCCACGTTGTAGGGGAGATTGGCGACCAACAAAAATCGCGCTTCGGGACCGATCCGACCGAGGGCCTCACGAATCTGTTCCATCAAATCGTCACGCAGGGCGTTCTTATTGCGGAGCGCATCGCCCTGTATCAAGCGAACATTTGGTCTTCCCGCGAGTTCTTCACATGCCAGGCGATGAAGATCCGCGTCGATCTCTACCGACAGCACGGCGCCGGCCGCATCAGATAAACGCGTGGTCAGCGAGCCAATACCCGTGCCGATTTCCAACACGACATCGGTTTTTCGCAACTCTGCGCTCCGCGCGATCAAATCAATCAAGTTCAGATCGATCAAGAAGTTTTGCCCAAAGCGCGGCACGGGACGCAGGCCCGCGGCGGCGAGTCGCTTGGATAAGTAGGACACGGTCTGGCGTGCTTGATTCACTCGTCCGTTGCTCTTTCAGTGACAAAGGCGAGTGACCGCTGCACGTATTTGGCCAGCACATCCGTTTCCAGATTCACGCGATCACCAACTTTGCGACCACCCAGCGTGGTCACCGCCAAAGTATGCGGGATTAGGGCAACCGAAAATGAATCTTGGTCCGCATCAACGACCGTCAAGCTAATCCCGTCCACAGCGATGCTGCCCTTGGAAGCGACTTGTGAAGCCAGGTTCGCCGGCATGCGAAATCGCAGCTGCGCCCACGGTGGATCCTCGCGACGCTCGATCAATTCACCAACAGCGTCAATGTGGCCGGTGACGTAGTGGCCTCCCAATCGATCACCGACTGCCAGCGAGCGTTCAAGATTAACGCCCGATCCAACGACCAATTCACCCAGGTTCGTCCGCGACAGCGTCTCCTCGCCAGCTTCAAAATCCAGAACTGAATTCGTGATGGCGACAACCGTCAAGCAACATCCATTGATCGAAATGCTGTCTCCAATCTGCGCATCTTCACTGACGGCGCCGGCATCGATCGAAAATCGCTTTCCGGGGGGCTGGTCGGTGAGGGCCGTAATACGACCCATCTTTTCAACAAGACCGGTGAACATGATTTGGCGGGCCAGGATGTGTCCCGGCATTGATGGTTTGGTCGCCAGGACAACTCCTGGCCTTCGCCGCTCTGCCGCGACAACACGGTAAGGGCAACAGGAAAGACAACAAATGCGACTTGCGGACCTACCGCGCACCTAATTGTCAGGGGTGGTCACTGGTTCCAGCATTGGACAAAATGCTCGCCCACCGCACACAATAGGCCGGCTAAATCCGCGCCACTTTTACAGACTATACCCCAACTGATCCACTGGCGAGGTCCCGATGACGCTGATCGAAGATATCCACGCAAGACAAATTCTTGATAGCCGCGGCAACCCCACCATCGAATGCGAAGTTTTGCTCAGCGATGGTGCTCACGGGCGTGCTGCCGTGCCGAGCGGTGCCAGCACGGGTGCTCACGAAGCGTGGGAACTGCGGGACGGCGACAAATCGGTGTTCATGGGCAAGGGCGTCTCGACCGCCGTCAAGAACGTCAACGAAAAAATCACCGAAGCGTTGCAAGGGATGGACGCCACCGATCAAGCCGGCATCGACGCCGCCATGATCGATCTGGATGGCACCCCAAATAAGAAAAACCTGGGTGCCAACGCGATCTTGGGAGTCTCGCTGGCGACCGCACACGCCGCTGCTGCTTCCACCGGCCAACCCCTTTTTCGATACCTGGGCGGCGCAGGTGCACGGTTGCTGCCGGCACCGATGATGAACATCGTCAACGGCGGCGAGCACGCCGACAATTCAGTGGATGTGCAAGAATTCATGGTCATGCCACTGGGCTTCCAGCGATTCAGTGACGCCCTTCGCGCCGGCACGGAAGTCTTTCACAACTTGAAAAAGGTGCTCAGCGATAAAGGCTACAACACTGCAGTCGGCGACGAAGGTGGATTCGCACCCGATTTGAAAAGTAACCAGGAAGCACTCGACCTGATTCTGCAGGCGATTGATAAAGCAGGCTATAAAGCGGGCGAACAAATCTGGATCGCACTGGATGCGGCGTCGACCGAATTCTACGATAGCACTTCCGGTAAGTACTCGATCGACGGCAAACAGCTATCCGGAAGCGAGATGGTCGATTTCCTGGCCAACTGGTGTGACCAATACCCGATCTGCAGCATCGAAGACGGCTGTGCCGAAGACGACTGGGATAGCTGGAAACTGCTCACTGAAAAGATCGGCGATCGAGTTCAACTGGTGGGCGACGACCTGTTCGTCACCAACGTCGAACGTCTGCAACGCGGCATCGACGAAGGGATCGGCAACAGTATTCTGATCAAAGTCAACCAGATCGGAACACTGACCGAGACAATTGACGCGATCCAGTTGGCCAACCGAAACAACTACACCGCCGTGACCAGTCATCGCAGTGGCGAAACCGAAGATGCCACGATTGCCGATCTGGCCGTCGCGCTGTCGACCGGGCAAATCAAGACGGGATCGGCCAGCCGTAGCGACCGCATGGCCAAGTACAACCAGCTGTTGCGAATCGAAGAACTGCTGGGCGACACCGCCCAGTACGGCGGCCCCTGGTTTCCCACGAAATAGACTGCGTAGGCGAAACTTTAATCGCCGCGGGGAAACTCAGGTTGGACATCATGTTTCCTGGGGCTGCGGAATGCTCGCTAGAGACGAGCAATCCTGACCCCAGACTATACGCTGCCACTGCTACGCAGCCGTCGTCTGGTTGTGACGAACGAAAACGTCGATGCCTGCAAACACCGTGACTCATAAGAAGACCCGGGCTTAAATTCCGGATTAAGCCGGACGCTCTGCCGGTCCTGGCCTACGCCTGAAAGGCTGCCCACAAATACAAACTGAATGAGCCACTAACTACTCGGTGTCGAAGTGCCTTGCTTCAGGTTGTCAGGAAAAATCATCGTCGCCCCCGGCTGTGAGCAAACGTAGGATGCTGTTGCAATCGCACGGCGGTTCACTTCGTCAATCTGTCGCCCAGCGAGTAGACCTAGTGACATCGCAGCGGTGAACGCATCGCCCGCTCCAACGGTATCGACAAGATCCACGTTGGCTCCCGGCAATTCACTAACGGCATCATCGGTAACCAACACCGATCCTTTGGCACCGCGTGTGAGAGCGACACAGCGCAGCTGAAACTGATCCGCGACCTGCTGCATGATCTGGATGTCGTTTCCCGTGGCACCACACAGATTCGCCAAAATCGGAAGTTCCTCGTCATTTAATTTAAGCACGTTGGCCAGAGCCAGCGACTGACGAATCACTTCATCATCAAAAAAAGGAGCTCGCAGATTCACGTCCAGAATGCGAAGGCTTTCGACAGATGTTTCCGCAACGAAGCGTTGAATCGAGTTCCGCGAACATTCGCTTCGCTGGCCCAGTGTACCGAAGCAAACGGCATCACAGTCCGCAGCCAGTCGCTGTAAGTCAGCGTTCCACAACAGATGATCCCAGGCCGCGTTGTCGGCAAAGCGATAGCTGGCGACTCCCGCCGCATCCAATTCGATCAACACCTGGCCGGTTGGTCGCTGATCGGTCTGCACATGGGACGTGTCGACTCCATGCGTATGGACCGCATCAACAGCCCGTTGCCCCAATTCATCGTCGCCGACCGCGCTGACCAGAAAGACTTGGGTATTTGCCTGCGCGAGCTCCGCCACACAGCAGGAGAAATTCAAGGGAGCGCCGCCCAGACGTGGACCGTCGGGGAAAACATCCCACAGCGTTTCACCAAGCGAAATAATCCTCGTCCGTTTCATTCGGTCATCCCCTGTTCGTGTTCCATCTGCTCCAGCAGACGCCCCATCGTCTCCGGCAGCATGGTGTTCGTCCAGGCAAGTTAAGTTATTAAGTTGCGCATTTGGATAGCCGCCGAGCGGGTTCAGCCTGGAGCCTGAGTTTGGTGACGCGATTTGAACTGAATTCCAATATCTTTCGTACTTTCAAGCGGCTCAGCAAATTCTCTTCCCATCACTGGTCCCTATCATGAAGACCGTCCTTGCCGAGTATCCCGTCCTACTGTCGCTGATGATCGGAATCACCGCCGCGGCGCTGATCTACGGGTGGCTGCAAACCGGCAAAAAGCAGCTTGGAATCATGGGCCTGTTGGTCGCAGTGATGGTTCCTGTCGGCTGGTACGTATCGACTAGTTGGGTCACCGATCGCGAGCAAATTCGCGCCCTCATCGATCAAACGGCGGCCGCTGTGGGAGCCAACGATCACGAGACCGCCGTGGCCGTGATTGGGAACGTGGAGACCAAGAATCGAGCCAGGGCTGAACTGCCGAGATATATTTTCGACCTGATCAAAGTCAGCGGCGTCCAGATTCGCATCGCGGAAAGCAGCATCCCGCCCCAGGCGGACGTTGACATCAATGCCTTGGCGGTGGTCAGCGCAAAAGGAGGCCAGTTCACTAACATGCGAGTCCCCAGACGGCTGTTCCTGAAGTTCCAAAAGAACGATGATGGGAAGTGGGTTGTGGTCGACTACAACCACACCCCTTTGGATGGACGGCCCGATACGTACTCCTCACGACGATACTAGATCGCTCGCATGACGTTTATCTCGCTTGATGGTATCGACGGCGTTGGCAAATCGACGCAAACCGCCCAGTTGCTGCAATACTTAACCGATCAAGGCCACGACGTAATCTCCGTTCGTGATCCCGGCAGTACGGAAATCGGTGCTCGCTTGCGGGCGATCCTGCTGGACAGCGAACTGGTCATGCATCGCCGCACCGAAGCGATGCTGTTCATGGCCAGCCGCTGTGAGATGATCGAAACAACGATCCGCCCGGCGCTGGAACATGGCAAAACCGTCGTCTCGGACCGATTCTTATTGGCGAACGTCGTTTACCAGAGCATCGGCGGGGACGTCTCAGCGGAGCAACTTTGGGAAATGGGCCGCTGGGCAAATGGCGGACTGCAACCGGATCTCACGCTATTGCTTGACATGCCCGCCACCGCAGCCATGAAACGGCTGGACGGACCTGCTGACCGCATGGAATCGCGTGGCCTGCAGTACATGGAATCAGTGCGTCAGGCTTTTCTACAACAATTGCCGTCCGCCAGCGGGCGGACCGCGGTGATCAATGCCGATCAGGACGCCAATGCCGTGACGGCGGAAATGTTGGCTGTCGTCGCGGAATTCTTAGCGTAGCCTCAAGCCAATAGCGCTTTGACGGGATCGCCGTCGCCTCCGATTTTGAACGGTCGACCATTGGGAGCAAAACGTTCCTGGCCAATCGGCAACCCGGCTGCGGCCGCGATCGTGGTATTGAACTCGGATACCGAAACGCCATCTTTGGCTACCGAAAATCCTCTTTCGTCCGACGCACCGTAAACCTGGCCGCCCTTGATTCCGGCTCCGATCAACAGACTGCAAAATGCACCCGGGTGATGGTCGCGACCAACATTAACGTTTATTTTCGGCTTCCGCCCAAATTCGGTGGTCAACACGATCAGGGTTTCGCTGAGCAGCCCTTTACTGTGCAGGTCGCGCATCAGATTACCCAGAGCCGTATCCAACTGACTGGCTTTGTCGTTCAGCCGCGTATAGATGTCTTGGTGCATGTCCCAGCCGCCGTAGTTGATTTCAACAAACCGGGCACCGCTTTGCACCAATCGCCGGGCCAACAGGCAACCTTGCCCCAAAGTGTTATTGCCATAAGCATCGCGAATGTTTTGCGGCTCGGCCTTGATGTCGAAAACTTTCAAATGCTCGCTGCCCATCAACCGTCGTGCCTCACCGTACAGCTGGTTGTAAGCTTCGACCTTGCCGTTCGTGCGGCTTTTTTGAAAAGCCTCGTCAAATTGGGAGGCCAGGTAAAGCCGCCGCGCGAACAACTCCGGCGGCAGATACTTCGGCAACTTCGTATTTTCCAGACCCGCGCTGGCATTGGCGATCGGCACAGGCGAGAGCGAAGGCTCCAAAAAACCGGCGCCCGGATGTCGATTACCGCCGCCGATCACATAGTTACCGGGCAGTTCGGTATTCAGCCGTCCAACTTCCGACACCATCCAGGCACCCATGGCGGGGTGCTGGATGCTATTGATTTTCTTGTACGACGTTCGCATCAGGTACTTGCCCTTGTCGTGCGCACCGGTCTCGGTGCTCAGCGAACGAACAATCGCCATGGCGCCAGCCAGATAGGCAAGCTTGGGGAACCGGTCACCGACCATCATTCCCGGCACACGCGTTTGGATCGGCTTGGTTTCGCCGGCTTCTTCGACGCCCTCTTTTGGATCAAACGTATCCAGGTGAGTCATCGCACCATCCATGAACATGTAAATGATGTGCTTCGCTTTTCCCGGCGGTGTTGAAGCGGCTTGTGCTTCACCGAAAAACCCTTGCGAGCCGACGGCACCGGCAAACGAGACCCCCAAGCACTGAGTGGCGGCCGATTTCATGAACGCGCGACGATCGTCGGTGGTGTATTCGGGGCGAGCCATTGGTTGATTTCTCTCTTCAAAACTGACAGGGTTAACAAACCGCGTTGAACTATTGAATGAACAAGAATTCGCGAGTATTCAGCAGTGCCCAAATGATATTTCCGTAACCAACATTGTCGTTGCGGACCTTCGTCAACTCTTTCGCCGCAATAATCCGATCCTGGACATTGGGTCGTCGCGCCAAGACACTCAGGAAAATCGCGTCGATGCGGTCTTTTGTTTTTTCGATGGCCAACACGTTGTCGACAATCGCCGATCCCGCCTCCAGCATCACGTGGGTGATCGGGCCGTTAAACATCGCCAAAATCTGAGGGACCGTGGCGTCCTGCTGCGCTGTATTGATGACTTCTCGGTCACCCTGCCCGAACTGCCGCAAGAAGTGATTGGCAGCGACCGGGGAAGGCAGCTCACTGGCACGACACAACACGTTTCCCTGATAAGAATGCTTGTTCAGCGAACGCTGGTAGTAGCCCCGGTAGTAGGTCTCTTTGAAGACTTCCGATTGCTGTTTTACCGATTTGTAACTGGCGACAGAAAAATCGATATCCATCACGTCGTACATTTCATTCGCCGTCGGACGCTGGAACGGCCAAGGATTGTGCACCGCCAGCGCCAGCAGCGAATCCCAAACCTGTTCCGCCGTCATTCGGCGAACCACCGGGCCCGGAAAATAATAGGGTTCGCCACTGGTCAGTGAATAATCGCTCGCCTGCCGCTGGTACGTCTCGCTGTACAGCACCATCCGCAAGAACTCTTTGATGTTGAAGTCGCCACGAATCATTTCCGCGGCCAAATAGTCCAGCAGTTCCTCGTTCACACAAGGATGCTCGTCACGAAAATCGTCGATCGGCTCAACCAATCCGACACCCAGAAAACGCTGCCACAATCGATTGGCAATCGTCTTGCTGAACTGCGGGTTTTCGCTGCTGGTCAGCCAGGCCGCAAACTGTTCTCGCGGGCTGCTGTTTTTCGCGGACGTCGGGATTTCGCCCCACAGCACAGCCGGCTTAACGACTTCGTTCGGCTTGGCGTCCTCGTAGGCGTAATCATGCGGAAGTTTCAGCGTCGCTGGAACTTCGCTGACGCGGTACGTGTTGGCTCGCACCAGCCGCTGGAACTCGCCCGGCACGCGGCCCTTGTCGTGTAACTTGCGAGCTTCATTGATCAAATCATTCGCGGGATTCGATTTCGTGTATCCCGGATCACCCCGTTTGAAACGAGTCCGAGTGCCGGCGGTGAACGCAGCCAATTCATAGAACTGATACTGCGTCCACTGATCAAAGGGATGATCGTGGCACTGGGCACATCCAATCTGCGTTCCCAGGAAGACTCTTACGGTGTTGTCTATGTAGGGCAGTGCCATCCCGTCATCGCGAAGCTGAAATCCGACTGCCGGGTTTTCCCAAACCTTGCCGTCGGTAGTCAGCATCTCGTAAACCCATTTATCGTATTTCTTGTTCGTTCGAATCGAATCCTTGACGTAGAACAGGTAGGGGTCGGACACAATGTTGGGCTGCGGACGATCGACCAGGCGCAGCGTGTCGGCCCAGAAGTTGTACATGTTGCTGACGTAGTCGGGGCTGCTCAGTAATTCGTCAATCAGGTTTTGCCGCTTGTCAGGCTCGCCCGACTCCAGAAAACCCATCGTCTCCTTTAAGGTTGGAATGCGACCGGCAACATCCAGGTAAACTCGCCGCAAAAACACCTCGTCGCTGGCCAAATCGTTGGGAGTTTGGCCCTCTTTGATCAGCTTTTGCTCCACCAAGCCGTCCAAGCGGCTGGCGGCAGACATCAGTTGCGATCTCCGCCCCTCCAGAACGGGAGCCACCTGCATCGCGACTTTGCCCTGCCGCACGCTTTCCGGCAGGCGAATCTTGGGGGCGGGTTTTGGTTTCGGCTTGTTCTTCTGGGCCAAGACGGTCTGGGGCGCCAGCAACAGCGTGGCACTCAGACTCGCCAGCAAAACCGTTCTGAAAACAGATTCTTTCATCACGTAACCAACTCTTGGGAAGAATTCTCGCCAGCAGGATCTAGCGGGGTACAGCCATCGGCAGACACTGCCATAATCATAATCAATTCGGCACAGATTGGGCGAGCCTTCCCGGGTTGATGTCAGGAGCCAATTTGGCCGGCAGGACGAATGACCGGCACGACGAATTAGCTGATTCGCCCCGATAATCCCACCCTCTTTTGTTCGACTGCAACTTTTACACGCATAGGCGATAACGATGACGACCCAGCATGGCACTGGCTCCTGCACCCGGATGAGGCGCTGGTTTTCGGCGATCTTGGTGATTGCCGGCACAGCTCCCTTGGTTCACGGCCAACCTCCGAAGGAAGCTCGACTGAGAGTTACCAGCGTCCCGCAGCCCGCCGGCTGGAATATCCTCATCGGCGATGATCTGTTTGCCGGTTACCGCTTTGACGATGGTGGTAAACCGATCGTCTACCCGATTCATGGACCGGGTGACCGCAGCATGACGCGCCATTTTCCAATGCGAAAGGATGTCACAGGTGAACGCGGCGACCACGATCATCACCGGTCGCTATGGCTGACTCACGGCGATGTGAACGGAGTCGATTTTTGGCTGGACGACCAGGGCTGTGGACGGATCGTGCATCAACAGGGTGAAGTCGCCGTCACCGATGCCGGCACGGTCGTCCTGCTGACATCCAACGATTGGCTCGGTCCAGACGGAAAGAGAATTTTCAGTGATGTTCGGCGGTTTGAGTTTATCGTTGATGGCGATCGCCGCATCATCGATTGCGACTTTCTGCTCAAAGCTACCGATGGCGATGTTAATTTTGGCGACACCAAGGAAGGCACCTTTGGTATCCGCGTTGCCAGCACAATGAAAGTCGACGCCAAAGCCGGCGGTGTGATCACCAATGCCGAAGGCGAAACCAACAAGGATGCGTGGGGCAAGAAATCACCCTGGGTCGACTACTCCGGGCCAGTCGATGGTCAGACCGTTGGTATCACTGTCCATGCACACCCCAGCGGATTCGGGGCACCCTGTCGATGGCATGTGCGCACCTACGGCCTGTTCGCAGCCAATCCATTTGGCGTACACCACTTCGACGGTGGTCCGAAACGCAGCGGCGTCGTCTTGAAAGAGGGAACCAAGATGCGTTTGAATTATCGCGTCGTGCTGCATCCCAATGGCCTGGATGCCGAAGCGACGAGGGGCGATGCTGAAAAGTACGCCAATGATCCGCGCCCGGAACTACAGTGACCAGCCTGATGACGAACTCCACCAGCAAGTTATTCGACCTGACTGGCCGCCGGGCCCTGATCACCGGCGGCACTCAAGGCGTGGGCGCGGCGATCGCAACCGCCATCGCCGCCGCCGGTGGCGATGTCCTGTTGGTGGGCTTACAGGCGGACGAAGCGGCCCAGCAGACGCTCGAGATGTGTCGCAAAGCGGGGGCTGGCGCCGAATTGATCACGGCCGACCTGGCCCAGCCACCCAGCCAGTATTTGCACGAATTGCTCTCGGCAGCGAATCAGCTGATGCCCGGCATCGATTTGCTGGTCAATAACGCCGGCACATATATCGACAAGCCATTTCTGGAAATGGATTACGATCTTTATCGGCGCACGATCGATTTGAATGTGACTGCCGGCTATTTCTTGACACAAGCCTTTGCGCGCTGCTGGATCGAAAACAAGGTCAGCGGTCGCGTGCTGTTTACAGGATCGATCAACGGTTTTCTGGCGGAACCGGACCACACCGCCTATGACACCAGCAAGGGCGCCGTGGCCGCGATGGTCCGCTCGCTGTGCGTCTCGCTGGCGCCGCATCAAATCCGCGTCAACGCGATGGCGCCAGGTCTGGTCAGAACGCCGCTGACCGATGTACTGAACCAAAATCGGCAGCTTGACGAATGGATGAAACTGCACACTCCCAACGGCCAGGTTCCCGGTCCCGAGGTTTGTGCTGGAGCAGCCGTCTTTCTGCTGTCCGATGCCGCCGCCCATGTTCACGGCCAAACGATCCTGGTCGATGGCGGGATGAGTGCCTGGCAGCAACCCGACCCACCGGAGAACTGGCAGCCGCCCAATTCTTTGTAAACGGCTCTTAATAATCGACCAGCCCGGAGCGAACGGCCAAGACCGCTGCATCCGTTCGATCGTTGGCCCCGATCTTGCGTAACAAGTTCTGCACATGTTCCTTGACCGTTTCGACACTGATCCCCAATGACAAAGCGATCTCGCGATTGCTCAATCCCAATCCAATGTGCCGAAAAACTTGAGCTTCTCGGCTTGTCAGCGGCGACTCCAACGGAAGACCGTCGGGCATTTGCTCCGATTGCATCAACCGTCGAACTCGGCAGAACATTCCATTCGGGTTCGGCGTTTGACCCGCCACCGCACCTTTGATTGCCGCGACGATCGTCTCTCGGCTATCAGACTTGAGCAGATAATCGTTGGCGCCCAGTGCCGCCGCGCGGGCGATGTGCGTCGGATTGCTGTGCGCTGTGAACATCAGCACCGGCAATTCGTGGTCAGATTCACGGATTTGGGCGAGCAGGGTTAGCCCATCAACCTTGGCCATGCGGACGTGCA
>JBFJVZ010000156.1:0-15466 GCA_041623895.1 Pirellulaceae bacterium
ACCTCTCGTTGAACTTCTCCATGCGCGGGGGCAAAGTCGTTGATAGCACGCCGCAATTCTGGGGGGCTAATCCGGGCACGATCATGAACGACGTGAGCGGGCCTCTGAAGAAGGGAACACGCTTGCTTCGCGGCGAAGAAGAACTTGGATTTCAACTTGTTCAGTCACTAAGCGAAGAGCAGCTTGCCCAAGCGATGATCGCCGAGCAAGCACCCAAGGAGCTGCGTTTCGCCGGCGAGGCGCAGGTGAAAGTTGATGACCCTGAAGGAATCGCTGCCAAAGATCTGTCCAAAGAAAATCAAGAGCTACTCAAACGGCTGCTTCACACCTACACCGATGCAGTTCCCGAGACGCTTGCCAAGCAGCGGCGTGACGGAATCGAAGCCGGTGGCTGGGACGATGTGCATTTTGCCTGGGCGGGGGCAACCAAGCCCGGCGTCGGCCACTACTACCGAATTCGCGGCAAAGGATTTTTGATCGAATTGGTCAATACGCAAGCCGATGCGGCTGGCAATCCCGCCAACCACATTCACTGTGTGTGGCGCGACGTCACGGGCGATTTCGATTTGCCGAACGAATAATGGTAGTCGACGGTGTCTTCCAAGTTTCGTAGGCCAGGACCTGGAGAGCGTCCGGCTTAGTAGCCCCGAAGTGGGCGGCAATTTGCATAGCAGGCTAGGCAGAGCGAGCCCCGCGAGCGAATGCAGGCGTTGGAGCTGGTGGCAGAAGGAAATAGATCGCAACAAACCAAGGGCGTCGTCATCGCTCGCACACCCGCGATTGACTTGCCCTGGGCTAAGCAAACTGCTGGGCCTTCGGCCCGGTCGCCGTCTTGGTCGACGATGCACGCTAAGCCGGACGCTCTCCGGTCCTGGCAATCCTGCTTTCCGTAGTAGGGGGAGCCGCGATTCTTGTTCTCTTCACGGAGCGTTGTTAACGATCGCTTTTTCCAAATCGATGAAATGAAAACCATCCGGTTCGGACCACCCCAGCAGCTGTCCGTCATGTGTGAAAGCCGGTTCGCTGCCGCAGTTTTGACGAGGCAAGGACAGGACAATTTCACCTGTCGCGGCGTCGAACAATCGCAGCAGCTTCTCGCAGCCAGTGGCGGCAATCCGTTTGCCGTCGGGCGAAAACGCGATGCCGGAGATGTAATGCTTGAATGGCCCGGCGTTGAATAGCCGGCTTTTGTTGCCAACGTCAAATACTCCCAGAAACTTGTTCACATTTCCGCGCGGAGCACTGGCGATAAGTTTGCCGTCGGGGCTGAATTTCAGGCCCATCGTGTAGGAAGCGTGCTGCATGCTGGCTCGTTGTTTTCCGCTTTTGCCATCGTGCAACACGATGTCAAACATTCCGCCGGTTGCGATCAAGTCGCCTTGCGGGCTGAACGCCAAGCCCTCACCAAAATTCAGTCGTTTGCCAAGCTCCGCAACCTTGCTTGGCTGATCATCAACCAGCGTCCAAAGTTCTAAAGCTTGCTTACTCTCTGCTACCATGGCGGTCCCATCTGGTGCGGCAACCAATTCTCTGACCGGCCAATCTGTTCCCAGCGAAATCGTGTGCAGCAACTCCCATGTTGCCGCGTCCCACACCAGCACTTCGCCGTTCTGATGACCCGAGAAGAACAACTTTCCGTCATCGCTAAAGACGCCCGTCCAAACTGCTGCCCCTTCGCTGTGAATCACGGACTTCGTGGGAGCAGCATCCGCAGTAAGATCGTAAATCCTCAAGCCTCCGTCTCGACAAATGAAAACAACTTGCCGTGTTTGCTGGTTAAGCACGCCGTAGCGAGTCTCTACATCCGGTTTTGGAACCACTTCGATCAAGTGTGGTGCAGTTGTTGCATCGGCTTGATCAACCCGAGCCAGCAGATATTCAAACTCGAATCCACGACTCGATTTGGCGGTTGCCTTGAGCTGCTTTCTGGCGTCATCTATTCTTCCTTCGTTCAGGTGTGACTGGGCCTGGTCAATTTCCTGGGCGTATGCTGCCATTGATTCGCTGATCCCGTCTTCAGCAAATCCCTGTCCGGGAATCGCGAACGTGCAGAACGTGACAGCTGCCAGGTAGGCGAAAAAAGAAACCCGACGTGGATGCATGAAGGGAAAACGATCGACGCACGGAAAACAAAAAGACATTAGTAATCCTCCGAGTCAGATACGAGCGATGGATTGTACCGGCTTCGTTGTGCGTGCGGCCAACGAATTCGTTTTCGGTCAGTTGGCCGTCGTTGTTGGTGTCACAGCGTTTGAACCGAGTTCCCGGGGAGATGCTTCGAAGCGTATCTCCGCGGCCCTCAGTTTGATCATCATCGCTGTTTTCACGAGCAAAAATCCCAATTGTTCAAAAACCCGGTGGATCTCCTGGTGTTCCAACCGTTAGGAAAGTGGAACCAAGAATCGCCGGAAAACATCATCGAAAGGAAAGATCGTGGGATTTCGCATAGCACCCTTGATGGCAATCGGGATCGTCGCTGTTGGCTCGTTCGCCTGTGGTCAAGGTCCACGGCCCGGTGATCTTGGCGCTTCCAAGTTGGATCTTGGGCAGCCGGGCATTGCCTGGTACACCACCTGGGAAACGGCGCTAGCGGAAGCCGAACGCAGTGGCCGGCCGATCATGTTTGTCGCCGCTGCCACCCAATGCCACGGGATTTCGGGCGTGTTCTGACCGGGCTACACCGCCACGCAGAACGGTCTGTTCGCATCCAAAGATTTTATTGACATCTCCCGGGAATTTGTCTGTGTCAGGCTCGATTCGTACGAGAGCGAAAAACACCAGCAGTGGGTTCGGCGTTTCCTGGATGGTCGCTTCGAGAACAGTGTGTTCTGCATTCTTTCGCCGGATGGCCGCGAGTGGTTGACCAACGCCAATCGCGGGCCGGAGATGGTATTGGGCCGGTCGAGTGTGCAGCGGATGGAAAGTTTTGCACTTCAATATCCGGCCAAGGCAGATTTACGCGAAGCGATTGTGCAAGATTTCCACAGCTTTCGGCAGGCGTTGAATGTGGCTTCCGCGGATCAGCGTGTGTTGGTGCTGGTCAACGCCTCGCAGGATCAAGAAACGCAACTACGTGATTCGCTTCGCCAGGTTGCCAGCGACGACAGAATCGTTGGGCGATTTCATTTCGATTTTGAGCGCGGCGAGGCCTGGAAAAAACAGATCGAAGGCACTCAGCAAGGCAGTGGGATCGTGTTGATCAATCCAGGCGAGTTCGGGATGACGGGCAAGGTGATGAAACAACTTCCGCTGGATGTCCCTGCCGTTGAATTGATTGCAGCGTTGACCGAAGCGAATGAGGGGTTTGCCAAGACGACGAAGAAAAAGGTCTACTCGGAACATGTCGCCAAGGGACAGGCCAGTGGCGTGTACTTTGAGGGCGCGGTTCCTTACGGCGAAGACCGCGACGGTGATGGAAAAATCGATCGCGGCAGGGGCGGTGGACCACCAAGGGGCCGAGGGTTCGCTCCACCATCACGCGGCCGTTAGCCATCGCCTGAAAGCAAGTTGAGGCGATTAGAACTGAACTTCGACACCTTTCCAAAAAGCAACGTAATCGCGGATGTTTTCGACTTCCGGTTTTGGGTCGGGATAATACCACGCAGCTTGCACGTTTGTTTTCCCATCGACAACCAGGTCATAGTAACTTGCCGTCCCTTTCCAACCGCACACCGTGTGATGATCGCTGTCGCGAATGTGCTCGCGATGTATCGAGTGGGGTGGAAAATAATGGTTGCCCTCGATGACTTCCGTCTGATCGCTTTCGGCAATCACCGCCCCATTCCAAATTGCTTTTGGCATCAATAATCCTCGCTAGTGAATTGAGTAAGTGTCGGATTACTTTACCGAGCTGGCTAGGGCGTTTTCAGTTTCGGCGTAGCGGAACTCGCCCAGCGTTTCGATCGTACTAGGCGAGAGTCTGGCGACGTCCGCTGAATTCCGCCATCGACTACCCGCTACGGCGAGTCACCTTTGACCGCGGTAAGCAAGGCTGGCAGGATGTCGGCGGCGGTACCTGGCAACCAAATATCGGCGGTTGCCGGCTGCGGATCGATCGCGATCGTGATTGCCCCGGCCGCTTTGGCCTGGGCCGGTAGCATCGCTGCCGGCAACACGACGCCGCTACAGCCGACTTGCAAAAAGCAGTCGCATTCCTCGACCGCGCGAGTGGCCATCGTCCAATCGGGCTCAGCCATCGCATCGCCAAACAATACCAGCTTGGGTCGGTGCAAGCCGCGGATGCCCAAACCAAGCCACGGTCGCATGGCCAGCATCAGTCGTGCCAAGGCCAGCGGGCCTCGCCGGCATTTTGCCACGCGGTTTGCGATCCTTTGCAACTGGCCCCGCGAAAGCAAGCTGCGGAACCGACCATGCAAAGAAACCAACTCGAACAAGGAGCCGTGAATCTCGTGCACGATGGTGTTGCCCGCATGTTGGTGTAACGCATCAATATTCTGCGTCACCACAGTCACTTTGACGAAATGTTCCAGGTTTTCCAGCGCCTGGTGTCCGGCGTTGGGCGAAGCGTTGGCGATGGGATGAATGACTTCGTAAGCAAACTCGGCCAGCGCGCGAGGCCGCCACAAAGCCGTCCGCAGAATTCCGTTCCAGGTCGCGAACGATTCCACGGGAAAGCGTTGCCAGAATCCATCGTCATCGCGAAAAGTCGGAATCCCGCTCTCGGCCGACATGCCGGCGCCGGTAAAGACAACGACGTGTTGGGCCGATCGCAGAATCTCGGCCGCGTCGCTCAGATCAGATTGTCGCATGGTCATTATCTTGCCTTATTGTCGTCGAATTCTCCGAATTCGATATCATCACCAGCAAAGGCGCCGGGCGCAACGTCGATCGACACGTTGTCGACTATATTGGCGGCTTGCCATGTAGAACAGAATTCATTCCGTTCTACCTAGAGATGCCATCCTTGGTGAATATTCGGTGCGATGAAAGAATTCTTTGTAATCAGTGGATTGCTGTTAGTGATCGTATTTGCCGGGGCACCCGTCGCCACAGCGCAAACTCCTGATGCGGATGACCGCAGCCACGTCGAAGGATATGACAAGACAGCGATCGCTCGTTTGGCGGATTTGGCGGTCAACGGGAATCCAGCACGTGGTGCGGTGTTGTTTGCGGCGCCCACCAGCGCTTGCATTTCGTGCCACAAAGTTGGCCAGCAGGGCGGTTCCGTCGGACCCGAGTTGAGCCAGATCGGCAGCAAGCAAAAGATCGCACAAATCGCCGAGTCCGTCTTGTGGCCCAAAGCCGTTGTCGCTGACGAGTACAAAGCGATCGCGGTGCTGACTGCTGATGGGGACGTCATTCGTGGCTATCGAGTTCGCGAAACGGACGAGGTTTTGGAAATCCGTGCCACCGCAAACGGGCAAACTCGAGCGATCGCCCAGGATGAAATCGAAGATGTCCAACAGGTCGGAACGCTGATGCCCGATGGTCTGCTGGCAACTTTTTCCGAACAGGATAAAGCGGATCTGGTTGCCTTCATTGCCGATTTGGGCAAGCACAATAAACTCAGCCTGGAAGCCTCCCAATCGTTGTTGGCCCATGCCCACGGACATCACCCGGCCACGTTCGAGATGCCGCGTGCTCCGCTTGAGCCGGAAAAGTTCCCAAGTTGGCAGGCGCACGTGAATCGTGATCGCATTTACGACTTTTATGCCAAGCAAGCAAGGCATTTTCGTGACGTTCAGCCGCGACCAACGCTACTGGCCGAATTTCCCGGACTCGATGGCGGCACGCTGGGTCATTGGGGCAATCAAAGCGAACCTGATTGGGCCGATGGGCGTTGGAATGAGACAGATTTGGGAAGTCTGCTGTCCGGAGTTTTTCACGGTGACAAGGTCAATGTGGCCCGCGGCATTTGCGTGCGTCTAAGCGACGGCGGGCAACAACTTTCCACCTGCTTTGATCCCGACACTCTGCGGTACGTGCGAGTTTGGTCGGGTGGCTTTGTCAAATTCACTTCTGTTCGGCACGGGTTCATGCAGGGCTTGAATCAAGATGGCCCAACCGTTGCTGTTCCGAAGACACCGCTGCCCTTTGACATCAATGAACCAAGAAAGTATTTGGGCCTTTACCGTCATGGATCACGCGTGATCTTTTCCTATCGGGTTGGCGACACGGAGTATTTGGATGCTCCGATGATCGCCGATGGCAAGTTCCAGCGGGTTGTCGCGGCTCGGGATCAGCATCCCGATCGCGCACTTTGCGGTGGCGGCCCACGGCAGTGGCCCGAAAAGATTGTCACCCAAGGAACGCTTGGAGCAACCAAGCCATACGCGGTCGACAAGATCGAGTTGCCCGCTGACAACCCTTGGAAGGCGCTGATCTATTGCGGTGGCCACGACTTTCTATCGGATGGCTCCGCGATCGTTTGCACCATGCAGGGCGATGTTTGGAAAGCAACCGGACTGGATGACAGTTTGGCCGCCGTGACCTGGCAGCGGATTGCGACAGGATTGCATCAAGCGTTAGGCGTGGTCGTTTACGACGATCAAATCTTTGTCATCGGGCGTGATCAATTGACGCGGCTGCAAGATCTGAATGGCGACGAGGAGATTGACTTTTACGAATGTTATAGTCAAGCGATCGAAACCTCCCGCGGCGGTCACGACTTTACTTGCGGACTGGTCCGTGACGGGCAGGGCCGCTTTTACACCGTCACCGGAAAGCACGGTGTGATGCGAATCTCCAGCAACGGTGACACCGCCGACGTGTTGGCTGGCGGTTTACGGAATTCGGATGGGATTGGATTGCATCCCGATGGACTGGTGACCGTTCCAAGTAGTGAAGGAGATTGGATGCCGGCATCGATGATTGCAGCCATTCGACCCGCTGGACCGGTGTTGAATCGCCTGCCGGGCAAGTCACCGGATCCTGGAAGTTTGCCGTTTTTTGGTCGCCCGGGTTCGAACCGCAAGAATCCCCCCGACTTGCCGATGTTGTACCTTCCGCGCGGTGTTGACAACTCCAGCGGCGGTCAAGTTCACGTCTCCAGCGACCGCTGGGGACCGGTGAAAGATCAAATGGTGCACCTGTCCTTTGGTGCGGGAACCGCGTTCTTGTTATTGCGGGATGAATTCGACGGCTGGATTCAGGGCGCGGCAGTGCCGCTGGGCGTCGAGTTCGCCTCGGGAGCACATCGTGGAAAATTCAACCCCGTTGACGGACAACTTTATGTTTCCGGCATGGCCGGCTGGGGAACTTACACGCCCGACGACGGTTGTTTTCAAAGAGTTCGATACACGGGCGGGCACGATCCAAATCAAGAGGCACAATTGCCGGTTGGTTTTCACGTGCACGAAAACGGGATCCGTGTGAACTTTTCGCAGCCGCTGGAATACCCGGAGGACGTCACTGACATTAACAGTCATTTTGCGCAATGTTGGAACTACCGATACAGTGGCGCTTACGGATCACCGGAGTTTTCGACGCAGCGATTGGGCTTGCGCGGGCACGATGTCTTGACGATCAAGTCGGCGCACGTCCTGGGCGATGGACGAAGCCTGTTTCTGGAGATCCCCGAGCTGCAGAGAGTCAATCAACTTCACCTGTTCGTGCGGACGTCAAAAGGACAATCGCACGAACTGTTCATGACCGTCAATCACTTGGATCGGCGCTTTGAGCAGTTTGAGGGTTACGTGGCGGCAGACAAAGCGATCCTTCCGCATCCGATGTTGGCCGATTTTTATAAACCGAAAACAGAGGTTCGAAATCCCCATCGCAAAGCTCTGGCCGATGCACGGCTGATCGAGATCGCGGCTGCCAAGAACCTGATGTATGACAGGCGCGAGTTGCGGGCCAAAGCGGGCGAACCGATTCACCTGGTGTTCAACAATCCCGATGCGGTGCCGCACAATTGGGCACTGCTAAAACCGGGGACTCTGCAAAAAGTCGGTCAGCTGTGCAACAAACTGATTGCGGACCCCGAAGCGGCGGCCCGGCATTACATCCCCAAAACCGCTGACGTACTCGCCTACACCGATGTCGTTAGTCCGTACTCCAAGTTTACGATCTACTTTCGAGCACCCCGGCAGCCCGGGCGTTATCCTTATATGTGTACCTTTCCCGGGCACTGGATGGTGATGAACGGCACGCTCGTGGTTGAGTAACAGCGAAAAGATTTTTCATGCGTCCGCAGACGATACTAATACTGGCTGCCTGTTTGCTGATGGCCGGTTTGCTGGCCTACGTCACGCTGATCAGCGACCAAGATCGGCTTGACGCCGAACAACTCGCGCGGCGCGCGGCCAGCACACAATCAACCATCCAAAAAAAATCGCCCAATAAAGAATCGACCGCCGAATTCGATGCATTGGCATCCGCGGGCAAGGGTCAGCCGGTGCCCGCTCATTTGGAAGTCCATCCCAGTCCCGACAAGATGTATTGGTTTGTCGGTGAGGAGTCGATCGAGTCGGGTGTCGAAGTGCCGTTCGCACCGGGACGCATTCCCACGCCGCCCCCGGGCTTAGAACCATTGAAGCAAAATCCCGGCTTTGTCGGCGCCCGCGGCTGCCGCAAATGTCACGCGGACAGGCACGACTCCTTTGCCCAGACGGCTCATCACAACACCAGCCAGCTGGCCAATCAGCAAACCGTGCACGGTTCATTCCAGCCCGGTAGCAATCGTATGAAGACGAGCGATGCGAAAGTCCATTTCACAATGATCCAGCGAGACGATCGTTTATATCAACGCGTTTACTTTCACGGCTGGCAGTTTGAAGTTCCCTTTGATTTGATTGCTGGTTCCTCCAAGCTGGCTCAGTCCTATCTGTATTGGCACGGCGACCAGCTGTATCAAATGAACGTGAATTATCTGAGCGATCCTGGCCGCTGGATCAACAGCCCTGGTTACATCGACGGTGATGCGGCCTACGCGCGGCCAGTTCCCGTCCGCTGCATGGAGTGTCACGTTACCTTTCTTGAACTCCGTGAACCTCCCAATCATTACACGCCGGATTCCTTGATCTTGGGGATCTCCTGCGAACGTTGTCACGGACCGGGAAAGGAACACGTCGACTATCATGAAGCGCATCCGGAGGAGGAAGAGTCGAAGTTTGTCACTGTTCCCAGTGATTTATCCCGGCAACAACAGCTGGATATCTGTGGCCAATGCCATAACGGATCGTCTCCGCTGAAAGGAGATGCGTTTCAGTTCCGACCGGGTGACAAGTTATCCGACCACTACCATCCCAGCACGGTCAGCGGCGAGGCCAACAGCGTGCACACCAGCAACCAACAGGCGCGAATGGCCAGCAGTGAATGCTTCAAAAATTCGGACATGACTTGCACGACATGTCATGACCCCCATGAAAACGAGCGCGGACAAATGGCGTTGTTTTCCAGCCGCTGTCTGGACTGTCACCAATCGCAACACTGCGGGATGTTTGCCGAGGTCGGTTCGAGCATTGCAGAGAATTGCATCGATTGCCACATGCCGAAACGGTCAGGTGATTTCCTGAAGTTGAACACTGCCGAGGGAACGATTTTCCCACCCTTGCGGGATCACTACATCCGCGTTGATCAGCAAGCCACGCAAGAGTTTTTGCAATAGGAATCGAAACGGCAACATGAAATCCGCCCCGTATCTGATCTCTACCTTGTCGCTGTTTACGCCTTCGGTGTCGGCAGTAACGAAACCGAACGTGTTGTTCCTGGCCGAGACCTCATCTGTGCTATTTTCCATCACCGATTTCCCATCCCCAGCCTTTAGGGATCTGGCCTCCTCCTTTGTAATCGGCGCTGGGTTTTAGCGGGGGCAGTGTGGCAACGAACGCGTCGTAGCGGTCTCGCATGTTGGCAACGACTTCGGGCTCAATGGCGGCCAGATCCTTTGTTTCCTGAGGATCTTTCCTGAGGTCGAATAGCCGCCAGCCATCCGGTCCCTTGATCAAACGCCAGTCTTTCCAGCGGACTGCATATAGATTGCGGCGTGGCGCGTCGGTCGGATCGGCATTGTGCCAAAAGATGTATTTGTGAACGTCCCCCTGCTTTTCTCCCTTCAGGTAGGGCAGAAGATCCTTGCCATCGCAGCGATTGGGCAATGGCTTCCCTGCGGCAGCCGCCACCGTGGCATAAAAGTCAATCGTTGCCATCATACCCTCGAAAGTACGGCCAGCGGGAATTGTTCCGGGCCACGTGATGATGGTGGGCGTATGCACCCAGCCTTCCAGTTGCGTGTAGGGGCCTTTTCCACCGCGATACGGAGCCGATGAGCCGCCTTCCTGGATATTGGCGCCATTGTCTCCGGTCAACAGGATAAGAGTGTCTTTTTCCAGATCGTGTTTCTTCAGCATGGTGCGAAGCTTGCCAACGGCATCGTCGACTGCCACCACCGCTCCTTCGTAAGCCGTCCCATCTCCGCCCGGGATGCGATCCCGGTAGTGCTGTGGAGTGTCTTTGACTTTGGAATGAACGGCCAGCGGCGAGAAGTAAAGAAAGAACGGACGACTGGCATTACGGTCAACGAATTCGGACATGTAATCGCCGTCCAGATCCGTAAGGTAGACCGAGCTGCCATCCTCACGTTTTCGGTTGTATTGCTCGCCCGGCGCATTTCGTGCCACTTCCATGAAGCCACGCTGATGAGGCCCCTGTCCGACCGAGCCAATATCCCATTTGCCTACTTGCCCGGTCACGTAACCGGCATCTCTCATGAATTCCGCCATGGTGGGATGATCGTCCGGAATGGGCAGGCCGCGGGCCATGCCTGACTTGCCAAAGCGTTGGGCGTACATGCCCGTCATGAGACTGCAACGACTCGGCGAGCATGGTGGATTGGTGATGTATGACATCGTGCATCGGGCGCCCTGTCTGGCCAGGGAATCGATATTCGGTGTCGGAATCCGTTTGTTGCCAAAACAAGCCAGATCGCCAAAGCCCAGATCATCGATGAACAGGATGACCACGTTCGGCTTCTTTCGCCCGGCCTCCTGACCTAGGCTCGTGTTAATGCACAAGCCCACCGCGATTGCGAACACAACGGCAGTTTTCATGAAGTCTCGTCGGATAGAGTAATGCATGGCGGTACGGGGGCTGTTGGTCTTTGCCTTGTGCGTATTGGGGGAGTGATCGAGCATACCTGCCGTTCCTCTATCAAAGTAATGGTGTGTTGGGCTCTATCGGAACGCCCGGGACGGCAAAATCACCGTGGTGAAAGCCGGCCGAGAATTTAAGATTGTCGCACAAAACGATACCGGCAGGACATGCCAGCCTCGCCCATGATCATAAACGGCACAATCTGTCTGCGAACCTTTGAAGCCTTGTGGCGATCCCCAAAGACTAGTCGACGAAAACCGGAATCGTCAGCCCTGCGCAGTTAAGTTGCGACGCTTGCATCGCCCTGCCGCTGGAAGCCAGGTTGTTTCACGCGATACGAACCGGTGATAATCAATTATGTGGGATAATGCGCAACATCGGCCCGAAGTGACAACTTGTTGGATTACCGCATGCAACTCATTCGCCCCGCCTTGCTGTTATCCGTTGTTGTCCTTCTGGCTATGCTGCCAGCACCGGTGGTGGCTCAGGTGCTGGACAAGCAGCAACAGCTTGAAAGGCAGACATTCTGGGACAACCGCGATTGGGATTGGTATGCCGAAAACATTCCGTTCTTTGAATGCCCCGATGCGGACATCACGACAACCTACTATTACCGTTGGGATCTACTGACGAAACACCTCACCTATGGCTCGCCGAACACCGGGTACTCGTTCACCGAATTCATCGACCGACCGTTCTGGTCTGGAGCGTATGGTGCGATCAGTTGCCCTGCGGGGCATCAACTTTATGAAGCCCGTTGGCTGCGGTCGCCGAAAATCGCAAACGACTACTCGCGGTATTGGCTCCGCACGCCGGGAGCACAACCAAGAAACTATTCGACTTGGCTGGCCGATTCAATCTGGTCGGTCCATCAAGTGCATCGCGACGATGCGTTCGTAGTCGATCTTCTGCCGGATCTAATCAGCAATTACAAAGGCTGGGAACAGAGGCATTTCGTTCCGGACGTCGGTCTGTTCTGGCAAACGGGCCACGACGACGGTATGGAGTTCAACATTAACAGCCGCCAGACGACAGACATCCTGCGAGGTGCGCCCAGCTATCGACCATCGTTCAACGCATATATGTGGGCCGATGCGGTCGCGATCGCGAGAATCGCACGACTCGCCGGGCAAGACGAGACGGCGAAGCGTTTCGACGACAAGGCCGCAGCGATTCAATCCAAAATGATCGAATTGCTATGGGACGAGAAACGCCAGTTCTTCTTTCCCGCGTTCAAGAACGACGAAGAGCGAGACGGGCACAAGATCAAAGCGCTGAGCAAAACCTATGAGACCGGGCAGTTCGCGGGCGATCCGCACGGACGCGAGTTGATTGGGTATGTGCCATGGCAATTCAACATGCCTGATCTCGAAGCCCGTGAAGCTGCGTGGGCGAAACTGATGAATCGCGATGGTTTCTATGCCAATTACGGCCCGTCCACGGTTGAACGCAACGACCCAATGTTTCTGCTGAAGAACTCATGTTGCTGGTGGAGCGGTCAATCGTGGCCGTATGCCACCACGCAGACGCTCAAGGCGATGGCAAACGTCGTCTCGCGCGACGAACACATTGTTAACAAGGCCGATTACCTGAATCTGCTCACGATCTACGCAAAATCCCATCGCAAAGATGGCAAGCCGTATCTGGCCGAAGCCTTGCATCCCGACACCGGGTCGTTCGAGGGCCACGACGGATACAACCACTCCGAACATTACTTCCATTCGGGCTACTGTGATCTCGTCATCACCGGACTGGTCGGGCTGACCCCACGGGATGATGATATACTCGAAATTAACTCGCTGGCCCCTGCCGACTGGGATTATTTTGCACTCGACGACGTTCCGTATCGCGGCCATCGCGTCTGCATCTTGTGGGACAAAACCGGAAAACGATACAAACGCGGAGCCGGCTTGCATGTGCTCGTCGATGGAAAGCAGGCCGCGACCTCGCCGACGCTTTCACCGCTGGTGGTCGAAATCGCCCCCGCTGCTTCAGCGGCACGAAACACGTCCGACCAGCCGCGTCTGACCACGGTGAACTTCGCCGTCAACAATGACGGAACGTATTACCCACGATTGACCGCGTCGTACACTTCGCCCAGGACATCGCTCAGTAAACTCAACGACGGAAACTTCTGGTACTTGCAGCACCCGCCCAACCGCTGGACCTGCGAGGACTCGCCCAACGATCGCGATTCGGTGTTACTGGAGTTCGGTACGCTGCGCCGGATTCACACGGTGAAGTTGTTTGTGCTCGACGATGACGGTGAAAAAGGATCTCGGCTACGTGCTCCGCACCAGGTCGAATTGGAAGCGTGGATCGACGACCGCTGGCAGCCGATCAAACCGGCTGACCCCGCCTTCAACAAACCGGTCGGTCATCGTCCAGCCGTCGCACGATTCGACCCGCTGGAAACGACCAGGCTGCGCGCGACACTGTACCATGCTCCCGAAAGCAAGTCGGGCCTCACGGAGATCGAAGCCTGGGGTGACGCGTACCTCCCGCTCGATCCGGTTCCGCCACCGGCAGGTAATCTCGCCTACAACCCGAAACCCGAAGGTTTTCCGAAAGCATCCGCCTCCCATTCGGACCGCTTCGGCGGCCAGCCCCACAAGGCGATTGACGGCAAGACCGTGTATCTGCCAACGCCAATGAATCGATGGACCAGCTACGAATCCAAAACGCCAACTGACTGGCTGCAGATCGAGTTCGGCAAACAGATCGAGTTTCGACGGGTCGAAATGGCGATCTACGACGACCGCGGTGGAGTCCAACCCCCGGCAGAGTATGTGATCGAGTACCTCGACGGAGAGACATGGAAAGCAGTCGCGAATCCTCAGAAGACACCAACAAAGCCGACGGGCAGTGCGAACAATACAGTCCGCTTCTCACCCGTGAGGTCAACCATGTTACGAGTCGTCTTCACCCATCAAGGCGAGTCACGCAGTGGCCTCACAGAAATCGAGGTTTGGAACGAATATTAAGCGACGAAATGTCTCAGCTGATAGGGGTCGACCGAAGTCAATTTGCCCAAACTCCGTGCAAGTTCTCCGTCTGCCACAATTTTGCACAGGTGGAACTTACACCTGCATTAGATACGGCATCACCTTGTGCGGAGATCAGAATCCGAAAAGGCGGTTCATGTTGGTGACCTCAAAACCGGGCAGGTCTCCCTTGAAGTCCCACAACAGGCCAAAGCCGTTTGTCATAGCCAGTGCCGCCGTCAATCACGGAATAACGATCGCCTTCGATCCCGCGTGCCAGCGAGGCTGAGTCATTGCCGCTGCCCAGGAATACCTCCAGGCGGGTTGTGAAAATGTTGGCCAGGTAGATACCGTCGTCGCCCGACCCGGTGTTTATCTCGAAGCGACTCGCGTGAACATCCAGCGTATGGAAGTAAGCACCGCCAGCCCCATGCAAGTAGCGGACCTCTCTGGCGACGATCCCGTAGGATTCGACGACGTCAGAACCGGATCCCATGTTGATCTTAAAGTTGCCACTGCACATCACGTTATCGGCACGGACCGAATCAGCAGAACGGCCGAATTCCAGAGTGATGTTCGATCGCAAACTGTTGAATAGGTAGACGTCGCGAATCTCAACATCGTCGCCGCCTTCACCAAGATCAACGATCAGGTCGCCGTCGACCTCAACCGCAATCGGAGAACGCGATCCGTTGATCAGCGTCGGCCAGAGGCCAAACGGGCCTGTATTGCGACCCGAGATTCGCACCATCCCGTCGACGACCCCTTCGATCAGGATCGAGTCGGGGAGATCATCACCCGTGATGTAGACGTCGCCGTTGCGTTCAATCACGCGAACGTCCATTCCGAAAGCGGTTGTTGAAAGGAACACGAACACAGCGGTCATCGCCGCAAAAAATTGCCGTTTCATCGAACATTCTCCGCAAATCAGAAGTCATCCAGGGTCGTACGAATGTTCAACCAAGCGAAAATGGCGCGTGGATGTTACAAACGAATATCAGCAACGGAAAAGCGGCAAAGGAGCCCCGCCGCAAAGAGATCATTTCGATGCAACGGGCCGCAAGTTGACGAGGGACAAGCCAATTGAGCACATTATGCTGGGTTGTACCGACATGGCATCCAAACTTCCCATGCTGGTCGCGTTCTGATCGCGATTATCGTCGCATAACTCGACCTCTCTTGCCCGGTTTGAGTCCAACCGCATGTTGCCAATTCCGACCGACCCGCGCGTCGGTCAAATTCACCGAAGCGAGTCTGCCGTATCTCTAACTGAACTCGGTCGATGCAACCGCCGGCACGGAGAAATACGCGGTTTCTGCTTCGGTGTGCTCACTCACTCCGTTCTGGCACCCTTCTCCCCCACAAGTGAAAGCGAGTGTTGCTCGCTTTCACTTGTGGGGGAGAAGGGCCGGGGATGAGGGGGAGGTCAC
>JBFJVZ010000157.1:0-15420 GCA_041623895.1 Pirellulaceae bacterium
GAGCGCTCGTTCGCGGAGCGAACGACGACGATCATAAATTCACAGCCTGGGAGCAATCACTTTGATCGTAACGATTGACGGCCCCGCCGGAGCTGGTAAGAGCAGCATTGCACATCAAGTGGCTGAGCGGCTTGGTTTTGAGTTTCTGGATACCGGCGCCATGTACCGGGCCGTGACCCTGGGCGCCATCCGAGCACATATCAAAATGCAGGACGCCGATGCGCTGGCGGCTTTCGCGGCGAGTGTGGAACTGAACTGGCAACATCAGAAGATCTATCTCAATGGCGAAGATGTCTCCGTCGAGATCCGGACGCCGACGGTTACCAACGCGATCCGACACGTGGCGGATATCCCCAGCGTGCGAGCAGAACTTTCACGCCAACAGCGAAAGATTGCTCAAGGTCGCAATATCGTTACTGAGGGACGTGATCAGGGAACCGATGTGTTTCCGGATGCTCAGTGCAAAGTTTTCTTGACCGCCTCGCCCGAAGAACGGGCGCGTCGGCGACAACAGCAGTTAGCCGAATCCGGCCGCAATTTGACGATTGAGGAAATCCTGGTCGCGCAAAACCAACGTGACTTGGAAGATCGCATGCGCGCAGTCGGCCGGTTACGGGCCGCAGCTGATGCGGTCGTGTTGAACACGGACGGGATGACATCCGACGAAGTCCTGCACAGCGTGCTGCAAATTGTGCAAGAACGGATCGGACAGCAAAAAGCAACGGAAGCTTCCAGGTAGCGGTCCGGTGGACCAAGTAACCTTTGATTGCGGTCTCACGAGCCGCTGGGCGTTTGCCCACGGCTCAGTCCATTTCTGCTGCTATAACCGTGGCTAATGCACGGCGGCTGATAAGAGTGACGCCGTTCAGCAATGGCTCCTAAACGCGGTCACTTCTTCTTGGTCTTCCGTTGCCGCGACTTGACCTCTTTGTCGGGCGACATGATCGGCGCCTCCCAGCCAGCCAGGTCTTGCGGCCGGACATCTTGCCGGTGCCCGCCAAAGGAAAATGTTGCAGGGTTATAGGGCCCAACGAAATTAGTATCCAGGTCTGCAGTGATCCTGTCTTCCAAAGCAACCGCCCAGAAACAGGCATTGACCATCATGCGGCGGAAACCATCGTTGCGAAAGTCTTCCGACGCGCCATAGGTCGTCGTGAAGACTCGTCCCTGTTTGCCGCTGTCAGCTTTGTAAGACCGCACCCAAGCACCCGGACACGGTTTCTTGTCTTCGGCTGGAGGAGAATCGGGAGTCATGCCTTGCAGGGGTTGCGCATTAGCGAGCACCACGCTGTCGGGCATGGGATCGACCCAGTAACCACCCGCTTCCACCCAAGGATCTTTCACGCCGCGCAGAATTGGATGACCGGCCTGCTCCGCAACGATGTCCAGCCGAGTACTCATGACGTGGTTCTTGCCGTAATGGCTGATCCAAGTCTCGCCGAGTATCTGCCGTCCAAAACCGCCCTTCATTTCTTCGCCATCGTAGCGGAAATCGTACTTGGCGTACTTGGAATCCTTGGGGATCTTGAATGCGTGCGTGCTGGTGCGAATCCCAATCACCGGACCACCGCGGTTCAGGTAATCCTCAATCGGTTGCATCTGTTGTTCGGGAAAGTCCTGAAAACGCAGTCCAAACACCAGCAAGTCTGCCGTATCGCAGGCCTCGGTGTGCGGCATGTTGTTATTGCCGGGAACAATCACGCCGGACTCCGGATCAACCGTGAACAGCACCGTGCACTTGAAGCCATGATGCTTGGCGAGAATTCGCGCCAGGGCCGGCAAGATTTCTTCGCTGCGATACTCATGATCACCGGCCAGAAAGACAATGTGTTTGCCGGCGCCCGGGCCGGCGTTGCCTTCGTAAACGAGTGGCTCGGCGGAAAATGCCGGGTAGGCAAAGGTCAGAATCAGTGTGGCGGACAGTAACAATGTTGAACGGCTCTTCCGATGCATAACCAACCTCGATGGTATTGAGAATTCGATGGTCGCCAATGTAATGAACAGGCAAGCCAAACGCGAATGCCCCGATTTCTTTGATAAAAATCGATTTCTTCGATCAATAATCGCACCCCGAGCCCGCGGCGATCAGGCTCGCTTGGTGCTTTCGCCCAGCATCACGGCGGAACCGATCAAATGCGCGATTCGCAAGGCTTCGGGCACCTTTCCGTTGTCGGTCAATCGCGATAAGGCATTGGCGACCGCTGCTGGCTCTTCGCCGGCACATTGAAACACCCAGTCGTCGATTTGATGGACTTCACCGGCGGCCTGCGTCCGCCGCCAACGCTCATCACTCTCTGGCAACCGTTCGACTACGTGTTGAAAGTCCTTCAAATTAGGCGGGCGCCGCATCACGGCGACCACCGGCAACTGCAGCGCCTGCGACATTGCCGGCAAGTCGACAACGTTACAGCCTCCAAAGGTGATCCCATCCAGCAAGATCAAATGCAGCTGCGGCGCAAATTTTGACTCGCGGATCAACTCGACAATTCGTTCGGTCGCATCCATGCCGTCTTTGGCAAGACTTCCCCAAAGCATGCCTTCAAAACGCGTACCACCACAAATCACACCAGCGATGTTGACGTGGCTACCGTGCGTCTTGTCGGGATAGTGAGCGTCGTCTACGCCAAGCACGCGAATCGTCCGCTCAGTCTGTATAAGTTGAGCCAGTTTCATTTTAGTTATCGTACCGTCGGCTAAGCAATCTTGCGATCAGGCTATCAAAGTCGTCGTTCGCTACGCGCTTCCCTGCTACACTTCACAACCTGTTGATTCGTGTTACAAACTTGTCCGCTTACTCTTTCATGCCCGTCGACGCTGTCATGCCCAATCGGCCCAAGATCTTTCTCACCCGCGAGCTACCGCCGAAAACGATGGAACTCCTTCATCGTGAGGCAGAATTGACCATGAATCCTGATGATCGCGTCTTGAGCAAGGACGAGATCGTTGCAGGTGTCCGCGGCGTCGACGGACTGCTTTGTCTGCTGACCGATAGCATCGATGCCGAGATCATGGATGCCAACCCGAGCTTGAAAGTGATTGCTAACTTCGCGGTCGGTTTCAACAATATTGATGTCGAAGCCGCCTCAGCGCGAAAAATTCCCGTCACCAACACCCCGGGAGTCCTTACCGAAACAACGGCGGACATGGCATGGGCGTTGTTGATGAATGCCGCCCGCCGCGTCGCCGAGGGCGATCGTTTCGTGCGAACTCGAAAATGGCAAGGCTGGGGGCCACTTCAGTTGCTTGGCGCTGATGTCACCGGAGCAACTCTGGGCCTGGTCGGTTTGGGGCGAATCGGCAAAGCCATGCTCAGCAGGGCCAAGGGATTTGATATGAATGTCCTGTATTGGAATCGCACGCGACGAAGCATTGATCGGGAACAGCAGTTGGGAGTCCGCTATGCCGCACTTGATGATCTTTTGGCGGACAGTGATTTTGTTTCCATCCATGTTGCCCTGAATGACGAAACCAGGCATCTAATCGACACGCCTCAGTTTTCATTGATGAAGCGAACCGCATGCATCATCAACACATCGCGCGGCCCCGTGATTAACGAAAAAGCCCTGGTGCGTGCCTTGCAGGACGGCAAAATCGCGAGTGCCGGCTTGGACGTGTACGAAAACGAGCCACAATTGGAGCCGGAATTGTATGATATGCCCAATGTTGTGATCGCACCGCATCTTGGCAGCGCCACGATCGGGACGCGAACCAAAATGGGAAACATGGCGGCAGAAAACTGTCTCGCGGCATGTGCCGGGCAGCGGCCACCGAACCTGGTGAATCCAGAAATCTATGATTGAATCGTTTGCGCCGCTGATCTCGCTGTCGCCGATCATTGTCGTGGCGATCTTCCTGGTCGGTTTGCGATGGCCGGCGGCCAAAGCGATGCCGCTTGCTTACTTCACCGCCGTCTTTGTGGCACTGTTTCTGTGGGACTTGGATGTCAGTCAAGTCGCTGCGGCATCGTTGAAAGGATTGGTGGTTACCTTTCAACTACTGTTCATTATCTTTGGCGCGATACTGTTGCTGAACACACTTACTGAAAGCGGCGGTCTCTCAGTGATCCGCCGCGGGTTCACGAATATCTCCGCCGATCGACGGGTCCAAGTCATCATCGTCGCCTGGCTATTTGGTTCGTTCATCGAAGGTTCAGCCGGCTTTGGAACTCCCGCCGCGGTTTGTGTTCCGTTGCTGGTTGGGCTCGGGTTCCCCGCCAAGTCGGCAGTAATCTCGGGGATGTTGATTCAATGCACGCCTGTTTCCTTTGGCGCCGTCGGCACGCCGATTTTGGTGGGCGTCAAGGAGGGCCTGACCGGCAGTGAGGCGGTTTCGGCATTTGCTGCCAGCCAAAATTTGCAGGACTGGACCGATCTGCTGCCAATCATCGGCGCCAGAGTCGCGACCTTGCATGCAACGGCGGGTACGCTGATTCCGCTGATGGTGGTTGCCGTGATGACGCGGTTCTTTGGACCTGGCCGCAGCTATCGCGAAGGACTGCAGATCTGGAAGTTTGCATTGTTCGCATCGCTGTCGATGACGATTCCCTACGTTGTGATCGCTCACCTGCTGGGACCGGAATTTCCGTCGTTGTTGGGATCTCTGGTCGGACTGGCGATCGTGGTTCCGGCGGCCAGACGAGGGTTCTTGTTGCCAAGCGGCGATGCTTGGGACTTCGAGCCGCGGGAGAGCTGGGACAGCGAGTGGAACGGGATCACGGAAATAGAACTTGAAGAGCCAATACGCGAGCTGCCGCTGTGGAAGGCCTGGCTTCCCTACCTGTTGATTGCCGTGTTATTAGTGCTCACGCGTTTGCCGAAGCTGGGGATTGGAAACTGGTTGAAATCGATCACGATTCCCCTGGACGCGGAATCAACGCGCGCCGTCTTCAATTCGTCGGTTGATATCGCGCCCGTGCAACTGCTGTACTTGCCCGGTGCGATTTTTATCGTGGTTTGCCTGTTGACGGCGATTCTTCATCGGATGAGCGGTCAGGCGGTCGCCCGTGCCGTGAAACGCTCGAGCCGGATGATTGTCTCGGCCTCGGTCGCATTGTTGTTCGCCGTACCGATGGTTCAGGTCTTCATTAATTCTGGCGGCGGGGAGGGTGCCACTCTGGGGTCGATGCCGCAAGAATTGGCCGGCGGCGTCTCGCGTTTGGCCGGCAGTGCCTGGCCGCTGTTTTCGCCATTGATCGGGGGAATCGGAGCCTTTGTGGCGGGATCGAACACGATCAGCAACATGACGTTCTCACTGTTTCAATTCGGCGTCGCACAAAATATTGGTGCCGACCCGATCTGGGTGGTTGCCCTGCAAGCCGTCGGTGGAGCGGCCGGCAACGTGATTTGCGTTCATAACGTCGTCGCCGCATGTGCCGTGGTCGGCTTGGTTGGCAAAGAAGGCGATGTGATACGGATAACAGTGTTCGTATTTCTGTATTACATTCTTGTGGCCGGGCTCCTCGGTATGTTCCTGGCGTGAATCTGTTTCTGCTTTCACCTCAGATAGCCGCAAAGCGGCGATCATGATCTCGAACCATCACGTTTGTCCCGTTGTCTGGATTGCTTCGTTAATCGAACATGATGCCGAATTTGTTCACGGCACTGGCCAGCGAAACGAGCGACCTCGGCCGTTCGATAATCGGGGTAGGTCCAGCGATGGTGGACCCATTGTTTTCCAACGTAGTTAATTGTGACTTCGGCAAAGATCCCATCGCGGAGGTAAACCCGGTGGTCACGATCCTTGGTCGTGGCAAGAATCAGTTTTGCCTGGGTGACGTAACCCGGATCTAGATTCAACGGTCTGGCTTCTGGGTGGTTCGACGCCTGGCCGTATTGCTGCTCCCAGCAATTGCTTTGCAGTTTCCAGTCCGCGAGTCCTGTTGGGTCGCACAGATCCTCGAAGGCAACGAGCGTCTTCACCAGCTCGGTACCCATCTCAGCGTCATAGAAGCCTCCTGCGGGAAACGGTAGCGGTGGAGTCTGGTGGGCGATCTTGCCCCAAGCTTGTTGCAGGGCCGTGATCGCCCAGTCACGTGCTGACGGATACCGAGAAATCACGGCGCATATGCGGACAACCGGTTCGACATATTCAACAGCGGCCATCAAATTGGTGCCGTGCTGCGGCAAAACTTCGTTGCTTGTAAACTTCGTGCAGAGCACGTCTCCACACACCGGATTAATCTACCATGCACCCTTGGATCGCCCAGCGGACAACGACCTTCGACAGTAGCGGAATTCGCAGAGTCTTTGACTTGGCGGCCAAGTTGGAAGATCCGATCAACTTGTCCATCGGGCAACCCGACTTTGACGTTCCCGTGGACATTCAAGACGCTGCCATCGAGGCGATTCGCAGCGGCAAAAACGCCTATTCGCCCACGCAGGGGATCGGACCCCTCAGGGAAGCACTAAAAAAACAAATTGACTCCAGGTATGGACATGCTGATCGCGATGTCTTTGTCAGCAGCGGTACCAGCGGCGGTTTGGTGTTGGCGATGATGGCGATGATCGACCCGGGAGACGAAGTGATTTACTTGGATCCTTTTTTTGTCATGTACCCGGCGTTGCTGCGGCTGTGCGGGGGCGTGGCCGTGCCTATCGATTCCTATCCCGATTTTCGGCTCGACCCGGCGAAAATCGAAGCTGCGATCACGCCCCGCACCAAGATGATCTTACTGAACAGTCCTGCGAATCCGACCGGCGTGACCGCTGGCGAGCAGGAATTGAAAGCGGTCGCAGAGCTGGCCGCCAAACATAAGGTGGCGCTTGTATCGGACGAAATCTACAGCAGGTTTGTCTACGACCAGCCATTCTGTTCGCCGGCCCAGTTCAACGATCAGACGATCGTGATCGACGGCTTTAGCAAGAGCCACGCGATGACTGGCTGGCGAGTCGGTTATGTTCACGGTCCAAGCCAAGTCATTGCCAGCATGCTGAAGCTCCAGCAGTACTCGTTCGTCTGCGCACCGCAACCGGCTCAATGGGGTGCATTGCGTGCTCTGGAAGTCGATCTGGCCGGACACATCGCCGACTATCAACGCAAACGCGATATGATCGTCGCTGGTCTGAAAGATGCTTATGAGTTTACCAAGCCGGGTGGCGCGTTCTATTTGTTCGCAAAGGCACCGATCGAAAGCGGCACGGAATTCGTCGAATTGGCGATTGAGCGAGGTTTGCTGATGATTCCGGGCAAGATTTTCAGCGCCCGCGACAGCCACTTTCGACTCAGTTTCGCGGCGCCCAATCAAACTCTGGAAAAAGGCATTCAGGTGCTACGCGATTTGGCCGAGGTGTAAGCCAGGCAGACTGGATGTAGGCATAAGTTGCCCGCGGCGATGCGATGGGTTGAGTCAGCTACTTTTGCGGCAGGAATGCTCGCTCGACGAATTTGGTGTCGTGCCGGGCCTGGACGAACTCGGGGTGCTGGAGGACTCGATCATGGAAAGAAGCCGTGGTGGTGATCCCTTCGACTCGCATTTCCCCCAGCGCCCGTCTCATCGTCGCAATCGCCTGCTCGCGAGTGGGGCGATGCACGATCAATTTGCCGATCATCGAATCGTAGTATGGGGGCACGGTGTAACCGCCATAAACGTGGGAATCAAATCGGACCCCCAGACCGCCCGGCACAAACAGCGAATCGATCCGTCCGGGGCTCGGCATGAAGTTTTTTTCCGGATTCTCGGCATTGATTCGGCACTCAATCGCATGGCCGATGCACTTGATATCTTCTTGTTTGAACGGCAAAGGCTCGCCGGCGGCGACGCGAATCTGAGACTTGATCAAGTCGACGCCGGTGATCATTTCGGTCACTGGGTGCTCCACTTGAATTCTGGCATTCACTTCGATGAAGTAAAAGTTATCGCTGGCGTCAACGATGAATTCGACCGTGCCCGCGTTGGTGTAATCGGCCCCACGAATCATTCGCACCGCAGCCTCACAGATCTCCATGCGCCGCTCGGGGGGAAGACTAGGACTGGGGGCTTCTTCGATCAATTTCTGGTGTCGCCGTTGGACGCTACAGTCTCGCTCGTACAAGTGGACAACGTTACCGTGACTGTCGGCGATCACTTGGACTTCGACATGTCGCGGTGCGCCGATATATCGTTCCAGGTAAACGCCGCCGTTTCCGAATGCTGCCTGAGCTTCGTTGCGAGCTTGACTGAGCGCGGGAATCAGGTCGTCTTCCGTCTCTGCGACTCGCATTCCCTTGCCGCCGCCGCCCGCGGTGGCCTTGATCAAAACCGGATATCCGATCTCCCGGGCAATTTCGACAGCAGTGCTATCGTTTTCAATCAATCCATCGCTGCCGGGTACGACGGGGACATTGTTTTCTAGCGCCATCGACCGCGCCGTGTTCTTATCGCCAAGCTTCTCCATCGCTTGCGGGCTGGGGCCGATGAATTCAAATCCGCTTTCACGGCAAACGTCATTAAAATGAGCGTTCTCGGCCAGGAATCCATAACCGGGATGGATGGCGTCGACATTACCGACTTCGGCCGCCGCGATGATCTGATCGTACTTCAAATAGCTATCGATACTTTTGGCCGTGCCGACACAGTACGCTTCATCTGCCAAACGGACATGCATCGAATCCACGTCGGCTTGGCTGTAAACGGCGACCGACTGAATCCCCATCTCGCGGCAAGCGCGAATGACGCGGAGAGCAATTTCGCCTCGATTGGCAATCAGTATTTTCTGAAACACAGGATTCGTCGGCAGATTACGTTAGCTCAGGCGTTAACTTTAACGCGGAAAAGGGGTTTGCCGAAATCGACCGGCTGTTGATCGTCTACCAGCACCTCGATGATGGTGCCGCTGCACTCAGCCGGAATCTCGTTGAATACCTTCATCGCTTCGACGATACAGACAACCGTGTTGGGGTTGATGACCGAGCCGACTTGCACAAAAGGTTCTGCTTTAGGATTCGGCTTTAAGTAAAACGTACCAATCATGGGGCAATTGATCGTGACCGTGCCCTCGACGTCGCTTTCAGCTGTCGTCGGAGGCGGCGGCGACTGCGCCGCTGGAACTTGAGGAGGCAGCTGTTGGGGCGCAGCGAAAGCGGCCGTCGTGGCACCACGATTCAGTTTGATCTTGTCATCGCCTTCCTGGAGATCAACTTCTACCAAGTCGTGTTGCTCCATCAACTGGACGATTTCTCGAATCCGTTCGACATCGAACACGCTGCTATCTGGCTTTCCGCCTTTGCTCATTCTTGACTCGCCGTCGATTTGATCAATTTACGATTTTTGGGCCACGGTTCTGGGTCGCCTTTCTGACCTGCGGCGACCGCTGGAAGCCTAAAGTTTTACAGCATCAAGCGACAATCATCGAGGCCCTTTGCAAGTGTACTCAGGACCTCGTGGCCGTTCTCGGTGACCAGCACATCATCTTCGATCCTAATCCCAAAATCTCCTTCAAAATACACTCCCGGCTCAACCGTAATGACCATCCCAGTCTGAAGAGTCTCGCTGCTGATCGACGACATTCTTGGTGACTCGTGGATTTGGAGCCCAATTCCGTGGCCCAGTCCATGCTTAAAGGCCTCCGCCAATCCTGCCCCTGCCAATGTTTCTCGGGCCGCGGCATCGACAGCTGAGGCGTCGACTCCCGGCCGAATTGCTTCGATCGCAGCCAACTGGGCAGCCAGCACCGCCTGGTAGGCCGAGCAGAAGGCATCAGAGGCATGCGGCCGGTGAAGAGTTCGAGTTAGGTCGCTTGCGTAACCCTGGTAGAATGCACCCCAGTCAACCAGCAATGTCGCGTCGCCCGAAAGAGATCTGTCCGAGGGACGGTAATGGGGCAGCGCCCCGGATGCTCCCGCCGCCACGATTGGCGGGAAACTGACCCCGTCGGCCCCCAAAAACCGCATCGTCGCTTCCATCTCGTACGCGATCTCGCGTTCGGACCAATCCCCACGCAGTTTGGCGATCACCGATCGGAATGTTTGCTCACTGATTCGCACGGACTGGCGAATCGTCGCGATCTCCTCGGTATCCTTGATCATCCGACATGCTTCCACGACGCCGCTGGTTTCCACCCACTGCTGCTGTGGGCAACTCTTGGCCATTTGGCGAAAGGAGTGAAGATCTAGATGTGCGGCTTCAATGGCAATTCGTTTTGCGCCCGAGCCGGTCAAAACCTCCTGAACCAACTGTAGCATCGTTTTGGAGGACGTGCGGACAGCGGGCGAAAGACTGGGGCACTCTTGGGCGATCTGAGTCTCGTAACGGCCGTCCGTCAAGATCGAAGTCCGCTTGGGTTGGATCAACAGATAGGAACTGTCGCCCGTAAAACCGCTCAAGTATCCGACGTTGATTTCGTCGGTAACCAACATCGCGTCCGCTTCAAACGCGTCCAGTTTTGCGGCAATCTTCTTGATGCGATCAGTCATGCCTGGTCTCTTGCGGCGGGTGCGGGTGGGAGCCCGGATCACGATCATGATGACGTTGATCGACATGCACGTGAAGATCAGGGTAGTTGTCAAACAACCATTGCCAGCCATCTTCGCTCACGTCGCTATCATCTAAATACAGCGATTGTAGATTCGGCAGCGCGGCGATTTTTCGTAAGCCCTGATCGGTTATTGGCACCCCGATCAAGTGCACCGAGCGTAATGAGCTGATCGTGGCGATCGCGGCGCTAACTTCATCATCCAGCAATTCGGAGCCGAGCCGCAGCATTCGCAGTCCCTTTAACTTCGCCAGCGATGCGACACCTTGCGATGTGCACATCGCTTGCGGAAGATTCAAGATCGACAACGACTGGAAAGCACTCAACTTAAGCAGTCCCGCGTCGGTGATTGGCGAGTATCGTAATCTCAGATGTCGAAGTTGCTCCAGCACCGCCAATGAGTCCAGGCCAGCGTCGGTCACCGAGCCTTGGTCCAAAATCAGCGTTTCCAGCAATGGCACGCGGCCGATCTCAGCAAGCATCTGGTCGTTGACCACAAACTGCTGAATCCAGATCTGATCGGCGCCGGATGTGGCTGCATCTTCGATTGTCACCGCCCAGGCCCGCTGAGGACTGAGCACTGCTGGAGCCGAATGCCCCGAATCGGGGTCATCCCGGAGCAAAAACATGACCGCGGCGACGACTGCGGCCGAGCAGGCCACAAATATCATCGAGATTGGCAAGAATTTCTTTTGCACTCTGGGGGTCGCAGGCATCGCGTCGTGTTCCTGCGCCCCATGGTAAGACATGCAGGAAGCGACGAAAGGTGTATCCTAGCATCGGAGTGCCGCGGTGCGACACTCCGATGCTCAGTGAAGTTTCAACGTGAAGCCACCCGCCTCGACGACTGACCCAGAAACCGTCGTAACAGGTGTAATATGCTTCGACCACGATGGGAGGCCAGCAAACGATTCCCGCAAAGCGTTTACCAACGATGAAACTTCTTTAGTGGATTGTGGTTTGATCAGGCGAACACGCAATTCACCTGTCGATGAGGGGGGATTAACAACCGCCGGCAACAGGTGTCAACGCTGATTCTGTGCGGATTTTCTTCGACGCGGAAAAAATCCCGCTGGTTGGCCGTTTTGCCAACAATTGAGCCTGAGAAACATCGCATGAAACAGCGCCATCGAGGGAAAAAGCTTGCCAAACCGCCTGATTCGCATTTCAGTCGATTGGCAATCTGCCCTCAGTCCGACGACCCCGCTACCCGCGGATCGGATGGCTGGTTGCCCACTGCATGCTGGTAAGCGAAGATCAACTTTGTGTCGCCCGCCCAACCGTGCAATGACTGAATGATTGAATCAGGATTGATTGGATGTCTGAATCGAGCGTCGATCCAGTGATGGCCAGTTATCATCGCTGTCGCGAAGATGACAAGTTTGTTGATACCTTCTACGAACTCTTTCTGGCCAAGTCCGATGACATCGCCAGGATGTTTCAACATACCGATTTTAAGCGGCAGAAACTGATGCTGCGTGAATCGTTGCTGGAAATGCTTTGTTACGACCTTGGTGTCGACGGATCAGAAGAAGAGATCTTGAGGCTTGCACACCGCCACAATGATTTGGGGGTGACACCGGAAATGTACGCAATGTGGTTGGATTCTCTCTGCCAAGCGGTCGAGCGACACGATCCCGAGTACCAGCCGGAGATCGGCCAAAGATGGCGTGAAGCGATGCAAAAGGGAATCGATCGGATGCTTTCAATTTGACAAAACACTAGACATCGGATCGGTTCTGACGCTCGACTTGCAGTCGCCGACGGATCTCGCCAGCAATGTGCTGCGGTGATAGGTATCGAGCATCGACAAACCCATCGATTTGAAATACTCCACCGACGGGTTGGTCATCGACTTTGACGAACATGATTCTGTCGCCTTGCCCTTGCTTGATCAGATCTCGAATGGCTCTCGATTCGATCTGACACCATTCGCTTGATGTGTAATCACCACCAATGAACACGACAAGCAGTTCGGATTGGTTGCGGTACAGATCCTGCAGATAAGTATCCAAGTTCGGCCTGGCGAGTTCTGCTTGGTGATACGCGTCGTAAAATATGGAATCACGCCCCATGGATTCCGACAGATTCTCAGCTACCGCCTGAACAACCGCCCTTTGGTTGCTGGAAAAAGACAACGCAACCGCGAATCGCTGTCCGGCCCCCACTGATAACGGAACATCGTTTGTTAGTCGCGTCTCTAGTTTGGCCAAATCGTAAATGCTGACGGAGCGTTTGCTGCAGCCACGAATCGCCAGTCGCTCGCTGTGCGGTTGAAAGGCCACTCCACGGCTAGCAGCTCGAATCGAAGTGGAATTGATTGTGTCGAACAACTTGAATGATTCCAGGTCCCAGATCTCGGATTTAGCTTCCGGTCCCATCGCCACCAGCCAGCGGGATGTATCAGAAACAGCAATCGACGGGATATGCGTGAAGCCGGTTTTTAACTCACCCACAGGCTGAAACTCCGGGAACGAATGGATTTGCAGTTTTGAATCGTCTCCGAACATGACGATTTGTGAACCATTCCTTGCCAGGGCAAAACGCTGGCTTGAAAACTGGGGCTCGAATGAGCGTACCGGTTTCATAGAGGCCAAATCCCAGACTTTCAGACAATTATCGGTCGCCGAACTGATGCACAGCCGAGTGTTCTTATTTGTCACGACTTGCAATTCCGTGATCTGGCCTTGGTGCGCCGTTGTGTTTTTTGGACGATCCCAGTTGAGTATCGTTCGCGACGACAGGACGCCTGCTTCATTTCCGCTAATCACAGTCTGATGATCGATCCAGGCGACTGATGAATAAGGGCTGAATCCGCCAGATTGCAGACGAATGGCACCTGTGGGGATATCCCACAAAATCAGGGCTGGATCGCGGCCGGCGGTAACGAGCATCTGATCTGAGTTGCATGCCGCGTCAACGACGTCGCTTTGGTGACCTGTCAGCGTCTGCTTTGTGACGGCCTTGGAAACGTCCCACACACACACTTGACGCTCGGCCGTTGTGATGAGCATTGAACCATCGTCGGACCAGGATACAAAGCGAATAGCCTTGTCATGGCCGCCAGATAATTCACAGACACGATTGATCCGCATTTGAAGCGTCGCCACAAGAGAACCACTTTTCACTGCCCCATGATAAATGATTTCTCGATGGGAGACTTATACGGTTTCTCGTTGCCGCGAACTGTGCCGTGGATCTAACGGCCAACGCCTTTCGCCGGAGAGCTCCACCCTGGCTCATCAAGCGTGGCCGCCGACCGGCGCTACTTGATAAACGGAGGATGGCTCGCGTCTCGCGACTCGAAAACACGGCTTTTCTGGCTTGAGAAAGCAGGTCTGCCCGAACGACCATTCCTTTGGATGCGATTGTGTCCTGGGTGTGATAATCGATCTCCGTGAATACGATCGAATTCGGTGTTGACTTTCATCGCTACTCTCCTCTGCCATTTTTCAGGAACGAAAGCCCACAAGTGAGCTTCGGGAACGCTAGCTTGATTCGTATAAGGCCAGCGAACGTCAGGTTTCTGGTCGCCCGTAATCGGCGGTGGGTACCCGCCAATTTTTCCCTGAAAATGTGAAAGCGTGACGAACCCGTATTTGTACGTCAGGACTTCACTGGTACCCGAATTTGAGCAATTTCATCATTGATGTGGGATCATCGGTAGGCCAGGACTTGTCCTGGCGCCTTATTGCCAGGACAAGTTGTTGGCCCACGAGATATCTGAAGAGGCGCGAGCGTGACTCACAGATTCGCCGGATAGTGGCAGAGACGGAAAAAAAATCGATCGAGTGCGGAATTCGGTTGCCGCTCCTGGGACTGCGATGGGGGCCTCGCTGGCGGCCAAGCCCCTGGAACGAATGACAAGCGAGATTCAAAAACTGGGCTGAATCCCTTTCTCGCGGAAAATCGTCCTCAAGTATTCTTTATCGTCTTCGCTCAGTTGTGCGATCGGGACTTCGATTTCCCGATCGTCTGCGGCGATGATTTTAACGCGATCGCCGATCACCCTAAAGAACTTTGCCTGGATCGAAAACTTACCACTAACGTCGCTCCAGCTTCTGATTTCATACTCTTTGCGGGCCGGCGGATTTGGCTTCGACGGAGTCTTCAACTCCCTATCCGACGAATCGCTAGGCGGCCCAAAAGGTTCGTCAAAGAAACCGGAAGTCAGGGGTTGGGCTGGTTTGGTCGGCGCTCGTTCCGGCTGAACGCTGATCTTTTTCTCCGTCGGTGGGGGCACCTCTTGCACATTGACCTGTCGCTGCGGGGCGCCGCCACCGGGGTCACGAATGTATAAGTACCAATAGACGAGCCCGATGGTTGGCAGGATAAACATAAAAACGGTGAACCCAATATTGAAGACGTTGAATACGAAACCGCCAACGCCGCCGCCTGAATTGCTTTTCGCCATCAAATCTGAAACCTGGAACTTGTGATTCCCTGGAACCTTACGCCCGGTGGGAAGTGACTGTTAAAATGAATCCCAGCTGTGCCCGATGGTGTAATTGGCAACACTGCGGATTCTGGTTCCGTCATTCTAGGTTCAAGTCCTAGTCGGGCAGCTTCATGGTAAGTCATTCAGCGCCGATGCAAGACATACCCAGCTATTTTCGGGGTTTTCGGCATCGGCTTTTTTCGTGTCTCGGGCGGATTGTCCTGCACGGTCGGGGTACTTTTCAATCTTCTCCAGGGTGCCACGAGCGACAAGAAATCTCATTCACAGCTGTTCCGATTCCGTAGGTGCACGTGGAACGCCACATAACCAAGATGCACCCAAGCCGCGAAGTCGGGCGTATTAGAGCAATTTCATCATTGATGTGGGATCATCGGTAGGCCAGGACTTGGAGAGCGTCCGGCTCAGGAAGTAATTCGAGCTTGGCTTTTCCCTTGAGTCATGGTGGTTGTAGGCATCAAGGTTTTCGTTCGTCACGACCATACGACAACTGCGTAGCAGTGGCAGCATAGAGCC
>JBFJVZ010000158.1:0-15242 GCA_041623895.1 Pirellulaceae bacterium
ATCGAACCACTTTCGCGCCCACCAATGCCGCCGATTGCATTTCAGCAGCAAACCGCTCTAAGTCAGCTGTTGTCTTCGGTGCCCGCACGATGCCTTCGATATACATGCCTGCGGTTCGGGCTTGTTCGCCCAGCGATTCTGCTTTCTCCGGCGGCAGCACCCCCAGTTCAACCTGGTAGCCGCCGGCCCCGAATTGCTTTGCGTACTGAAAAAAATTCTCCGCTGCATAGAGTTCGAAGGTCTGGTCGCGATTTCGTGCCGCTTGACGAGCAAATCGCCCGCAGTATTGGCAAAGCCCCATGCTGGTTGCCGGCCGATCAAGATTCGCTGCCGCCGCAGCACGCATTCCGATGGCAGTCGTAGCGGCGATCAATTGCATGGCGCTTCGACGACTTACAGTCATTGCATATCTCAAGCAACAGGAAATTGTTTCGGTCAAACAGTATACCGCACACCGACCGCTGTTAAGGATCGACTTGTTGCCGGTACGTGCTCTCAAAGATCTTGTCTGCGTTTCCCGTTTCGAACCCGTCGCGACGATGCTGACGCTGAATCTGATCGGCCGGTAGATGCTGGAACTCCGGCAACACACGACGCTCTGCGAATTCCACATAGGATCCCGGAATCTGTTGCTGAACGGAACCGCCCTTGCCGTCATCAAAGACCGCGGGCACAAGCTGTGCAACCGTTGAACTTTGGATTAACAATCCATCGGCACTCGTCTTGATCTTGCCCCCGGCATCATTCAGCCGGATGCCAGCTGATTCAAGCAACGAGTTAAACTCCGCGATCGTGTTGTCAGGCGGCGGCAGATTGTGAACGCTGATCGTAAAATGGTTCAAGTAATAACGGTTGTAAATCACCCATGATGCATACTCGCTCTCCTCGGCCAACCGTTGAAAATGCTCCCAAGTCGGCGTCCGCCACAAGCCGCGGTGCAAGAATTGATCGACCGACGCTCCGTCATCCAAGTCCAACTCGTCAACCGGGTCGGCGTCCACCTGATCCGTATAGGATCGGATGACTTTCTGGGCTGCATGCGACAAATCCCCTACACGTAATTCGCTGATAAAAATCCGCGGGTATTGCGGTGCCGGCGGCGAATACCAAAACGCATCTAGTTTCTTTCCCTCAAAAAAATAGGCATCTCGCCGCTGATAGCCGCAATGCAAAAAAATCTTTTCCAGTGAACGAATACCCAGTTGCGGCACTCCCATTGTGCGAAACGCGATGTGATCGTTTTCGATCTCGTCAGCCGACCGTATCAAGCCTGCTTGGCACATCAGATCGATGATGATTCGCACATCAGGCACGCGCTCGCTGTATCGACGCATCAAACCGGCAAGAATCGTATCAAGTGGTTGATTGCTCATCGGACGCTTTCGCAGTGAATCCGGGGTTTACAGGTGTTGGCAATCAATTCATCCTACGCGATGATGAATGACCCGGCCAACCGGCGATCGTCGCCCGACTTTTCCAGTGCTTTGTCAGGATTAAGAATGGGGCTCAAACACGCGTTTGGAAAACGGGGTCAGACACGGGTCAGACACCAAAAGTGCAAAGCACCCGAAAGGCCGTTCCGGCTTTTTCTGTCTGCCCCCTTTTTTCCCGGCCACAAAGATCAAGCTTTGACCAAGCATTCGTCGGGATTTCACAAATCAACACGCCGATACAAAATGCCATGCCCAAGAACGTAGAGATCAAGGCACGACTGGATGACTTTGATCGCGTAGCCAGGCGGGCCACAGAGATCAGCGGCGGACCGGCTGAACTGATCGTGCAGGAAGATATCTTTTTTCATTGCCAATCCGGCCGCTTAAAGCTTCGCATGTTTGCTGACAATTCCGCAGAGTTGATTGCTTATCGACGAGCCGACGAAACGGGGCCCAAATCGTCTGACTACGTGATCGCGTCTGTACCTGATCCGCAAACGATGCGTGAAACGCTGGAGCGATCGCTGGGAATTCGATCCGTCGTTCGTAAGACCAGGCATCTGTTTCTGGCCGGTCGTACCAGAATTCACCTCGATCAGGTGGATGGATTGGGCGATTTCCTTGAATTGGAAGTCGTCATGAAGCCGGATGAAGCTGAAGCAATCGGCGTTGCTGAAGCTCGTGAACTGATGCAACAATTGTCGATTCCCGACGAAGCGCTAATCGACAGAGCCTACGTCGACCTCAAAAACTAGCACTTTGTTACTCCAGTCTTTGAGAACTAAATGGACTTGCTGGATCAACCTGCCACACTCGTATTGCTGGGCATCATTTTTCTGTTTGGCGGACTGGGAGTTTTTAAACTTCTCCGTCCGCCTTCCATGCCCAACGATGGCAAATCCGCCGCCCCGACGGACGACCAATCTGGACAGTCCGGAGCCGAGCAGCGAGACGAAGACACCTAGCGAGCGATCAAGACTCACTCGATCTCTTTAATCCGTATGTTACGGAACTTGATGTTGTTGGGCTGGCCGTGATCCTGGAACCCAATGTAGCCTTCCATTGGCCGGTCTTTCATCGCGCCTTTGTCCAATTGTGTGTCGATAATCGGTTCGCCATTCAATTCGACTTGCAGATGATTGCCGATGCAGGTGACGACCATGCGATTCCACTCGTTGGGCGGTCGTGACATGTTCTTAGACGCGCCCACCGTGCGAATGATACCGCCGTGATCATGAGGTCCCGGAGGACCCTCTTTCTTTGAAGAGTCCAGGATCTGAGCTTCGATTCCGGTTTCGACTGGATCATCGCGATCGGCAACTCGGAAGTACACACCACTGTTGCCACCGGGCGGATAAGCATACTCGACATCCAAAACAAAGTCTTTGAATTTCTTTTCCGACCATAGATACGCATCGTACCGCTGCCAACCTTTTTCTCCATCCCGCGGCTGAATCAACACGGAGCCGTCCTTCTGAACCAACCAGTTTCCCGTTGTTTTCCAGCCGCTCAAGTCTTTGCCGTTGTATAGCGACTTAAAGCCAGACAGATCACGCAGTTTGATGTTCCGCCATCGCACTTCGTAGGGACCCTGGCCGGCTCCGATTCCGTGAACTTGCAAGCCGATGAACCCCCGCGGGTGCGATTGAAATCGTTCGGCGTGGGTCAAGTCCGAGACGTGATGTCCATTCAGCCAAACCTGGATGTTGGGTCCAAATGCGATCACGTGATAAGCGTTCCAATCGCCGTCCTTGAAATATTGGTGCGGCTTACGAACATCGTCGGGTGTCATCCAACCGCCCGCGGATTCACCATAGATATATCCAGCCGTTCCATTGGTGGCGATTTCAACCTGCGGACCATTCACACGCTCCTTCGGATCGTCGTTCTTGGTTTGTGAACGAATTTGCACGCCCGAATTCAACTCGCTATCTACTTTCACTTCAAACATCAGTTCAAAGTCACCATACTTCTTGTCGGTACAAAGAAATGAGTTGGGGCTGCCTTCGTTCGTCTTGCCGACAATCGTGTCGCCTTCGACGCGGTACGTTGCCGTTCCATTCCGCTGCGTCCAACCGTCAAGGTTCTTGCCGTTGAACAAGTTGACCAAACCATGATCGTCCGCCTGCAGCGAAACGATCGGCAAGAACAGAAATGAGAGAGCGACCGAGATGCGTAACATGGAAATCTCCTAAAGCCAAAGGAACCATTGATGTGGCGAATATTGTACAGGGTCACTTTGCCTTCAGATAAGGCACCTGATAATCCTCCGGCAGCGGTGTCACATGATTCGCCGCCGCCCACACGTCCCACAGCATACTAAGCCGGGTGACAATTTCCGGCTGCTCTTTCGATAAATCGTTCAGCTCGGTGCGATCATTCCTCACGTCGTACAGCTCCCAAGGACGATCCTTCAGCGCAACCAGTTTCCAGCGATCATTCAAAATTGCTCGATTCCCTTCGTGCTCAAAATACAGATTCCGCGTTGCCATTTCTTTACCCGCCATCAAGTCGGTCAGGCTTTGCCCCGGCAGCTCGATGTTGCCGTCGTATTCGGTCGCGGTGATATCAGCGATGGTCGGCATCAGGTCGATCACGTGGCAAGGCGTGTGATGCAAACTTCCCGGCTGTTTGATTTTCGCTGGCCAATGCACGATGCAAGGCGAGTTGATTCCGCCCTCGTGGGCAAAATGTTTGTACAACCGCCACGGCGTATTTGACGCGTTCGCCCATCCGCTGCCCGCACTGTGAAAGGTTCCCCGGCTACCCATCGCTTCAATCTCGTCACCGTGATGAAGTTTATTGTTGGGACTGGACTTGATGTCAAAGCCCCAGGGATCCCATTCGGCACACGCGCCGTTGTCGGAGAAAAAGACGATCAGCGTGTTCTCTGACTCACCAGCGGCACGCAGGTCATCGATGACAAAGCCAATATTGCGATCCATGCAATCGACCATTGCAGCATAAATCGCCATCCGGTGTGCAAGATCCAGTTTTCGATCCGCGGGAACCGCATTCCAGTCAGGGTTCGTGCCCGAGTTGACTTCGCCGTAGTCCCAATAACGGGATCGCGGTGTCAGTTTCGTGGCTTTGGGAATGATGCCCAGTTCCTTCATTCGCGCTAGCCTGGCAGAGCGGACGACGTCCCACCCAACACCATATTGATCGGCATACTTTTCGATATCGGACGGCTTTGCTTGCAGCGGAAAATGCGGAGCGTTGTAGGCCAGGTACAAGAACCAAGGTTGATCGGCGGTTCGCCGCGCCAGCTGCAGAAAACTACGCGCATAGGCAGTCACCGCATCCGTGGCATAAAAAGTACCTGGTTTAAAACTCAATCCAGCCCGCCCGGCCGGCAAGCGGGTGAAGTGGTTGGGTTCCCAAAACGTCTTGGCGCTCACCAGTGTCCCATAGAATTCCTCGAACCCGTGCCTGGTTGGATCCTCCGTCCCCAAGTGCCACTTGCCGGCAATGAACGATCGGTAGTTTGATTTGGCCAGCATTTGGGCAATTGTTACCGCATCATTGGAAACTCGACCGCGATAGCCGGGCCTGCCAATGTCCTGGGTCATGTGACCCAGACCAACACGATGCGGGTACTGGCCCGTCAGGATCGCTGCCCGCGAGGGACAACAACGGCCGGTGTTGTAAAACCGGGTCAAGCGTAATCCACCAGCCGCGAGCGAATCCAAGTTAGGGGTCTCGATTTCACCTCCGTAACACCCCAAGTCACTGTATCCCAAATCATCGGCAACGATCAGCAACACATTCGGTTTCGCAGCGGCAACGGCACAGGCAACGATGAATTGTGAAATCAACAAACAGGCGAATGGAGTTTTCATGGATCGATCACCGTGGGTCTCTCCGTTGGTAGCAAAAGGCGGGTATGATTCTACTTCTCCTACCTTTCCTTGTGGATCGAAAACATGCTTTCTGGAATCAAACAGTTTGACCTCACCGGCCGTGTCGCCCTTGTTACCGGTGGATCCAAGGGGTTGGGCAAAGCGATGGCAGCCGGACTGGCTTCCGCCGGCGCCAAGACGGTGTTGATCAGTCGAAACCAATCCGAGGTCGACGCGGCAGCCGCAGAAATCACCTCGGATCACAACACCGAGTCGATCGGGATCGAAGCCGACGTCACGGATCAAAGCGAGATTGAATCGGTCGTCCAGTCAGTCATTGACCGCTACAGCCGCATCGACATCTTGATCAACAACGCCGGGATCAATATTCGCGGGCCGATCGATGAACTGACGCTTGATGACTTTCGCAAAGTGCAGCAGATTAATGTCGATGGCATCTGGATCGCCAGCCGCGCCGTGGCGCCCCACATGAAACAGCAGGCAAGCGGCCGCATCATCAACCTTGCCAGCACGCTGGGGCTGGTCGGACTGGCGAATCGCACACCGTACGCAACCAGCAAGGGTGCCGTCGTACAACTGACCCGCGCCCTCGCATTGGAATTTGCTCCGCACAACATTACGGTCAACGCGATCTGCCCCGGTCCGTTCTTGACACCCATGAACGAGCCGATTGCGGATACCGAGGAAGCGAAAAAGTTCATCATCGGCGCGGTAGCGATGAATCGCTGGGGGCGCCTGGAAGAAATCCAAGGCGCCGCAATCTACCTGGCCAGTGACGCAGCCAGTTACACAACCGGCAGCATGTTGGTGGTCGACGGAGGCTGGACCGCGCGGTAGTGCGTTGTCAGGCTCTGACTTTGGAGTAGCAAGGCTCGCCAAGAGTTTCGGTTGCGTGCGTGAATCGTCGAAAGTCTTGACGACTTCCGCTACGACTCCGATCCCAATCTTTAATCTGGACAAAGCATCATGACACTCAGCCGAAGCATTTCAATCTTCCTTGTTAGTCTCTTTCTCAGTGCGGCCGTTGCTGCCTCGGCTGCTGACCTGAAAGCCACCATGCGGCAACTCGTGCGGCCGCTCCTGATTCGCAACGAACACAACACGTTAATCCAGCTGACAATCAAAGCCGACACGCCGTTCGTTCAGCTTGAATCGATCACGGTGGCGGTCCAGAACGCAGCACAACTCGATTCTGCTCAGTGGTATCTGGCGGACGAAGCCGGCGGGTTTTCAGACCAAAAAGCTTTTGGCGAGCGGTTGGCTGTGAAAGATTCGCTCGAATTTCAAGGTTGCGTTCGGCTCGATGCCGGGGAGAACCGATTTTGGTTGTCATGCCGAGTGAATCCGGAAGCAGATTTGACGCAAGAAGTCGACGCCACGGTCACGGTGGTACGTACCTCGGCAGGCCTCGCGAATCCGCGGGACTTGACACCGGATGTCAGCAAGCGGATCGGGATTGCACTGCGCAGGCATTGGGATGACGGCGTTCACACGTACCGAATTCCGGCGTTGGCGACGTCCGCCGGCGGCAGTTTGCTTTGTGTGTATGACATGCGCCGCCGCGCCCGGCGCGATCTGCAGGAGGACATTGATATCGGCCTGCTCCGCAGCCAAGACGGTGGTCAGACGTGGGACAAACAACAAGTCATCATCGATATGGGTGAGCACAACGGTAAGCTGCAAGAGTTAAACGGAGTCAGTGATCCCGGCATCATTGTCGATCCGGCGACGGGTGAGATTTTCTGCTTTGCCGTTTGGATGCAGGACAAGCCGGGCAAGCATCAGTGGAACGAGGGCGGCTCGGAGCCGGGGCACGAAATCGGCAGCAGCGCCCAATTCATGATGGTTCGATCGAAAGACGATGGCTTAACCTGGTCCAAGCCGGAGAACATGACTCGCACCTGGAAAGACCCATCCTGGATTCTGTACGCGCCCTCGCCACAGCAAGGAATTGCCTTGCCCGATGGTACGCTGGTGATGCCAACGCAAGGACGCGACGCACAGGACCGTCATTTTTCCAATTTGCTTGTCAGCCGCGATCACGGCGCAACCTGGTCGGTCAGCGCACCGGCCTCCTTCGGCAACACCGAATGCCAGGCTGCCTTGTTATCCGATGGTGCAATCATGCTGAACTGCCGATCTAAGCATGGGATCAAGTTCCGCACGGTCGCTGTGACGCGTGATCTGGGCAAGACTTGGACGCTGCATTCGACCAACCGCACGGCCTTAATCGAGCCGAACTGTAACGGCAGCCTTTATCGCTTTGATTATCGAGACGGCGAGCACGGTCAACAGAAATCAGTGCTGCTGTTCGCCAATCCACACTCGCAAACGGCGCGGACGCATCACAGCATTCAAGTCAGCTTTGATGACGGGGCGACGTGGCCGGCGAAGCATCGCCTGCTGCTAGACGAAGGATCTGGTGCGGGCTACCCAAGTATCAGCCGCGTCGATCAGCGGCATCTGGGAATCGTCTACGAAGGCAGCGGCGCGCACTTGGTGTTCGAGAAGATTAAGATTGATGAGCTGTTGACGCCAGCTGAATAATTGCCAGGGAACATCCAGCCTGAAAACCTGATTCGAGATCTCACTCCGTTTGTATTATGCTTTTGGCCTGACCCGCCTTCCCGCTGCCCTTTCGCTTGAGGCCTGACTGATGCACACGACACGTCGCCGTTTTCTGAAACAAACCGCCGGGCTCGCTGCGTTGGGCACCTTAGCAGCGATGTCCAGAAGATCCATTCTGGCCCACGGCGCCGTGGTTAGCGACGCGCACTTCGAGGTGGCGGAAGTCGATCGAACTACCGTGAAGCTCCAGTACCGGGAAACGCCGCGGCGCAACATGGATCGCGAATTGCCTCACTGGCGTTACTGTGAACTTTGCCGCGTCAAATTACGGTCTGGGCAAACCGGCGTCGGTGAGACGATGCTGTTCTACACCTGGGAGGCACCCTCGGATCAAGACGTCCAGCGCGTTGTCGGCAAGAACGCCATTGATGTGATGTGGGATGACACCTTGGGGGCCGGACTGCAGATGGCACTCTTCGATGCTGTCGGCAAAACAGCGGGCGTACCGGTGCATGCTCTGCTCGGGCGAAAGGTTCACGGCACGACGCCGCTTAGCTGGTGGAATATCGATACATCTGCTGAAGACATGGAACTGGAATGCCATGAAGCCATCAAACTTGGTTACTTGTCGTACAAAACCAAGGGCCGGCCGTGGTTCGATATTTTCCAGCAGCTGGAAACAGCGACGCGAAATCTTCCCAATGATTTCAAGATCGACATGGATTTCAACGACACTCTGTTGACGGCGGATAAGGGCCTGGGAATCCTTCGAAAGCTGTCGAAGTATCCACAAGTCGATATCTTTGAGACGCCGATTCCACAATCGGATATTCAGGGCAATCAAAGAATTGTGCAGAACACGCGAGTTCAGATTGCCATGCACTATGGGAATCCCGAGCCGCGTCTGTGCGTGCAATCTCGTTGCTGCGATGGCTTTGTGGTCGGTGGTGGTGCCAGTGAAGTGATGGCAGCCGGCCGATTCTGCGGTGAAGTGGAGATGCCGTTTTGGTTGCAACTGGTGGGAGCCGGATTGACTGCTGCGTTTTCATTGCATTTTGGCGGAACACTTTCTCAAGCAACCTGGCCCGCCGTGAACTGTCATCAACTGTTTGAAGATGATCTGCTCGTCAAACCTGTCGCGTTACAAAACGGTCACGCTGAAGTTCCCGATCAACCCGGCATCGGTTACGAAGTAAACTGGGACAGTGTCGAAAAGTTCAAGGTTCCCAAACCAAAATCACGCCCCGAACCAAAACGGCTGATTGCAACAACATGGGCCGATGGCCGACGGATGTATACGGCCAGCAACGGCCGCGTGAATTTCATGCTGACGGCCGGCCAACAGGGACGGTATCCGTATTACGAAAAGGGAGCCGACACCCGGCTGGTCCCGGATGACGGCACCGCCAAGTGGCAGCAACTATACGAAAAGGCCCGCCGCGACGGGCCGATCGAAGCGTGACATCGAAGGCTACTGTGCGTCCTTCAGCTCAAACTTTTTTTCTGAATCTGCCTCTGCACCAATTGCCGCTCGTAACGCCTTCGTTTGCTTGCCGACAAGCTCCGCAGTCCCAGATAGTTTCAAGAAGTAGTAATCTTTTTCCCCATCTTTTTCTTCAATCAGGATGACGTTCAAAACGCGGCTATTCGGTGTAGGAATCGTCTTGCGGGCGAATGGCGGGCCATCCGGTTTGTTCCAAGTACCCTTGCAGTCAACCAAAATGTAGCTGCCCGCGGTGCACTTGCCCTGGTGCATCTCCAATTCCAAGCCGTCCTTTTGGAATTGGCCAATCCAACGCTCAATGTTTGCTTTCACGCCGCCGGTCGGACCACCAAAGTAGAACACAACCAGTTCCGCACTCTCCTCACCAGCGGGAATGGAAAACTGAGCAGCCCGCATCGACGAAGTTGTTTGTTGCTGTTGCCAGGTTGCCGGCACTTTCAACTCAATCGTCCGGGCCTTGACGGTTTTTAAATCGGTAGCAGGTTCGTCGGCGATCCCAGCCGCCGGCACCAACAAACAAATGAACAAACAAGCGGAAACGATTTTCATGGTTCTGTATCTTCGTAATGGGAGCAGGACAACGGGACTCAGGAAAGATCCGGTTTAAGAATCTTTTTCGACGACCCAAATGTTTCGATAGCGGACCGGGTTGCCGTGGTTTTGCAAGTGAACGGGGCCGGGTTCGGGCCCGGCTTTCAGTGGGGCCGCCGTGGTATTTCGATTACCGGGCAACTCCACGTCATCATGAATGACGACACCGTTATGCCTGACGGTAATTCTAGGGTTGGCAACCAGACTTCCATTCTCGTACTTGGCCGCCGTTAAATCGATGTCGTAGGTCTGCCAAGACAAAGGAGGATAGCACATGTTCACGTCGACGTCGGCAACGGAGTAGATGCCGCCACATTCATTCATCTTTCCATCCAGACCGAATGAATCGAGTATCTGAACTTCGTAGCGGCCTTGCAGATAGCAACCGCTGTTGCCGCGTCCTTGTCCGCGGGCTTCGGGCATGAACGGCAATCGAAATTCGACGTGCAGTTGGTGACTGCCAAACCGTTGTTTGCTATTAACACCCTGCATTAAGTACCCCTCGTCGTCAACCTTGCCGCCTTCCCAGAGTTTGGCGTCGTCTGGCCCGCCAAACAAAACCACTGCCTCTGGCGGTGGCTTCTGGCCCAGCGTCGGGCTCTTGCGAATCACTTTCTTTAGTTTTCCGTCGACTGTTCCATCATCGCCCAAATCACAAGTGATCACACCTTGTGAGAGGATGCCGGTGCCATGCTTATCTTTAAACGTGACAGAGCCATCATCCTGTAGCGAGAATTCGCCATCGACTTTCACGGGATCCTCGCCATTCCAACCCGCACCCGGCAGGCCTCCGTGATACCCCACGATGCGAAACTTGCCCTGTCCCTGCGCGATGACGTGAATCCCATAACGGACTTTGTCATCACCGTTACCAAGATCGCCGACATATTCACCCTGAATCTCAAAGTCAATGCCGGCTTCCTTTGCGTCCGTGTAAGCTGGTCCTTTGGCAGCCACGGGGAACGTCATCAGAGCAACTAGAAAAATCGATGGGGGCGCGATTCGCTGCATGGTTTTCACTCGACTGAAATTCGGTGCGTGATGCTTGAAGTGGGGCGTTCATTCTGGATGGCGGCGTTTGCATTTGCAACCAATCGATAGCCGGCAAGCAATCACTTATCGCCCTTTTTCTTGACTGCCTCTGCCCTCCGCTTCGCCTTGTCTTTTTTGTTCAGGAACTCGTACATGTTGAATCGCTCGGGAAAAGCGACTTCGTATTTGGTCGCCCACGATTCCCACATCGCGATCATTTGCTTCTTTTTCGCCGCATTGGCCGTCGACAAGTCGTTCATTTCAGTGCGGTCAGCCTTAAGCTTGTAAAGCTCCCAAGGCTTCTTGTACTCGCGAACAAGTTTCCAATCGCCCCACCGCATCGCCGCGTTGCCTTCGTGCTCCCAGTAGATCGGTTCATCGTGGATCGCAGCGTCGCTTCCGCTCAGCAATGGCAGGATCGATTTACCCTCGCACGGCGGAACCGCCTCTGGATACACGGCCCGCGAGAGTTCCAGGCAGGTAGCCATGAAGTCGGGCAGGTAAGCCGCCTGACGAACGAAACTGCCGGCGTGTTCCTTGGGGATTCCTGCCGGCCAAGACGCGATCATCGGCGTGCAAGCGCCGCCCTCGTGAACGTAATGTTTGTACAAGCGAAACGGCGTGTTGCAAGCGTTCGCCCAAGCTTCGCCCAAACGCACCCCGCCAGTGGTTTCCAGCGGAGGGTGCTTGACCATTTCCGCGTCGCCTTTGCCGAGCATTCCGCCTTCCTGGCAGGCGCCGTTATCGGAGAGAAAAAAGATCACGGTATTTTCTCGTTCGCCCAACTCCTCCAGATGCTGAATCAGCTTTCCAATGTTCTGGTCGATCGCATCGATGCAGCCGGCATAAGCCGCCATGATTGAATCAAGATCATCGCGTTGCTTTTCGGTCAACGAATCCCAGTGGGGCCCCGTGTGGGGTGCCGGCACAATGTCATCAGTAAACAAACCGATCGTTTTCTGCTTTGCCAGGCGTGACTTCATCACGGCTTCCCAACCGCCGCTGTATTTGCCTTGGTACTTCGTAAAATCTGCCCACTTCGCATTCAGCGGCCAATGCGGCGCGTTGTAGGCCAGATACAGAAAGAAGGGCTGGTCATCTTCTTTGGTGACGTCGGTGATGTACTGGCAAGCAACATCAGTGAACGCATCGGTGGCGTAAAAATCATCGCCCGTGGCCACGGCATCATTACCATCGGTGATGCCGCGGTCGCCACCCGGCTTGAAGTAGTTGAAGGCTCCGCTGAGTCCACCGTAAAAACGATCGAAACCGCGCTGCAGCGGCCAGCATTCCTGTTGGCTAAAACCGAGATGCCACTTGCCGGTCATCAGTGTGTGATATCCGGCCGATTTCAAAACTTGCGCGATCGTAACACAATTGTCGTTCAAAAAACCCTGGTAAGGTCCTTCGATTCCGAGCGGCTTATTGGGCGGCTCCGTCATGTGTCCAATGCCGGCTTGATGCGGATGCAATCCCGTCATCAAACTCGCTCGCGTCGGACAACATCGTCCACTGTTATAGAACTGCGTGAAACGCAAACCGCCGGCGGCCAAACGATCGATCGCGGGAGTGTCGATTTCACCCCCATAACAGCCGACGTCGGAGAATCCCATGTCGTCCACCAAGACAATGATGATGTTTGGTCTCGGTGTGGCCTGCTCAGCAGCGAATGAAACCGCAGCGGCAATGACGGTCAGGGTGATCAGACAGATTTGAATTCGATTCATAGGGTATTCTCGGAGTATGTCGCGTTTGCTCCGAAACGAATCGTCGGGAACGCTCGTTCGCGGAGAGCCTGTGAATTTATTCGCCGGCGGCGAAAGTACGTCCTCGTTTGCTCCGCAAACGAACGCTTAAGGGAACGCTCGTTCGCGGAGCGAACGACGACGATCATAAATTCACAGCCTGGCAGCGAACGACGACTTTGCTTGTTTTCACGGCTTGAATCCGTGCCGGCTAAGCCACTTGCGAATCACTGCGTAGCCGTCTTTGCGTGGATCAGTCGCCGGCAGATATTCGTTTGCCACGCCGACTTTGTCCAGCCGCTGTTTTAATGCCTGGCCAAAATAAGCGTGGTGAATCAGTACACCGGTGGACGCCGATTCCGGTAGCGGAATTCCGGCAGGCTTGCCGGTATAGATCAACAGCGACGGCGGATCATCGGCTGACACATGTTCGATTGGCGAGCTTTCCAGAATCCGATCACGCACTTCGTCTGAGTCGCTGGCCGTGACCGCCGCGCCGAACATTTTGGGAAAGCTTCCGTGGATATGTTTGGGGCCGCCCATCGTCTCGGTAATCCACCGCGGATCCAGGTTCGACGGGCCATTCAAAGGGGCGATGCAAGTCACGCGGCTCGATTGTCTGGCAACAGGATCGTCGCTGTCGGGATTTGCCAGATCATCGTGGTAGCCAATCCACATCGAGATCACCGCGCCGGCCGAACTGCCACTGACGGCAATCCGGTCAGTGTCCAAATTCCAGTCATTTGCTTTGCTGCGCAGGAACTGAATGACCCGAGCCGAATCGTGAAGCGGCGCAGGGCTGAGGGTTTTGGAGCCGTCAACAAATCGATAGTTGGCGGATACCACGGCCATGTCGTCGGCCAAGAACGAGGATGGATCAAATCCAGATTTGTCTCCAGCGACGAAACCGCCACCGTGGAAGTAAACGAACAGTGGGTATTTGCCTTTCCGGGCTGAATCGTTCGCCGCCGGCAACCAAAGATCAAATACGTTGCGTTCATGCGGACCATACTTCACATCCGCATGCGTTGGTGCAAGGCGAGTGCCACTTGTTGACTTGCGACGCTTGCTTAAGACATTGTCGCGATATGCTTTCGCCTCCCGCTCGCTTAGTTTTCCATCTCTATTTGTATCCGCCTCCGGAAATTGCTTCAGCCATTTCTGCAGCCTCGCCTCGCGACCGGTCTCCTGTGCCTGGACGTGCTGCGAAATCATGCCGCACAGCAAAGCAATCGGAACACAGATTTTCGTAAAAGCAGATAAACGCGGCGTGATCATTTTTTCCTCTGACTGGCTAATCAACACTTCCTGCCGGTCTTGCTGCGGTCCGCATCTCGTTTTGAAACCATGGGGAAACCGCTTTCGCGGAACGATTAGATTTCATCACTACTGGTCACCTGTCGAATCGTAACGTCGCCAAATTCACGCAGCGGTGCACAAGCTTTTTCGACTTCCTGATCATCGCTGCTCTTGACCAAGGCATAAGCAACGTGTTCTTGCGTTGCCACCCAGGCACCCTGAATTGTCACTTTGCCTTCGTAATGCGTGGTGCCGTGTTGCCAAAAATATTCCAGCATGCCGGTTCTGTGCTCGTGAGTGTAACGGATTTCTATCATGTACAGCATTGCTTGGCTCCGCGATCGACGTTGGTTGCGATAGAATCATCGTAGAAAGGACTTCCGTCCTTACGCTACCCGCGAGATCAGAAAAGTAAGGCAATCCACAAGATGTCAGTTGTTTATCGCAAGGACTATGCTCCGCCTGCTTTTTGGGTCGATCGAGTCAATCTGCAATTCGATCTCGATCCTGAGAATACCATTGTTTCCGCGACAATGTGCGTGCGACGCAACAAAGAGCAGCCGCCGGGTCCTTTGGAGTTGAACGGCGAACATCTAAGGTTGCGATCGATCGCGGTCGACGGACAGGAGCTTGCCGATGACCAATTCCGGGTGACGGAGGAGAATTTAGTCGTACAAGATCCGCCGGACGAATTTGTCTTGCGGACTCAAGTTCAGATTGACCCCCAAGCCAATAAATCGCTGTACGGATTGTACCTTTCGAGTGGAAATTTTTGCACCCAGTGCGAAGCGCTCGGATTTCGACGGATCACGTATTTTTTGGATCGCCCTGATGTGATGGCTCGCTACCACGTCACGATTCGTGCCAGGCAAGACGACTATCCGGTGTTGTTATCCAACGGAAATCGGACTTCTGCTCGGAACTTGGACGACGGCCGTCACGAGGTCGTTTGGGAAGACCCGTTTCCAAAACCAAGCTATCTGTTCGCACTTGTGGCGGCCAATTTGAAATGCCATCGCGGATCGTTTTTCACTCGCAGTGGCCGCAATGTCGCCTTGGAAATCTGGGTTGAGCCGCAAAACATCGACCGCTGCGGCTATGCGCTGAAATCTTTGCAGAAAGCAATGAAATGGGACGAGGATGTTTTTGGTCTGGAGTATGACCTGGATGTCTACATGATCGTCGCCGTCAACGACTTCAACATGGG
>JBFJVZ010000159.1:0-15233 GCA_041623895.1 Pirellulaceae bacterium
CTACAACTACCGTGACTCAAGAGAAAAGCCAGGCTCAAATTACTTCCTAAGCCGGACGCTCTCCTTGTCCTGGCAATAAACGCCTACCGATGAATCGTATCTGCCGAAACTCTCGGCGAGTTCCGCTACCCTACAGCATTTTCAGAAATCTCGTAGGCCAGGACTCGTCCTGGCAATAAGGATCCAGGACAAGTCCTGGCCTACCGATGATTCCACATCAATGATGAAATTGCTCTAAAATCAAGAACACCAGCGGCGCAACTTCAACAGTTGCGGCGAAGATGAACGACGCGATGGTGAAAATGATCGGTAATCAACACTTCGTCCTGATTCACCAACGTAGCCCAACGGGGCTGATGTAAGTGCCGCAACGGCGAGCCCGATATTTCCGAGATCTCCCAAATCAGCTGACCGCTGGTGGTACTGCCCAGAACACGATTGTTGCCTGTGTCGACGATCACCATCGTTCCGTCGTCGATCACTTCCACGTACTTGGGCTGCTTCATCCTGAGAAAAAAGTCCCCGCCGTTGATTGTTTCAAAAGCGTCAATGCACTTGCCCCGCTGATCGACGAACAAAATGCGATCATGGCCTGTGTCGCAAATCACAACCGTACCGTCTTCCAACTGTTGAGCGGCATGCGGATCGTCCAGGTCAATCAAGGCGTCGCCGCCAATCATGCGGTGGACCTGACCCGACCAATCGACTTCGAAGACAGCATCCAGAGGCGAGTCAGTAATTAGCAGATTTCCGTTGGACAGCGGCCGCACATCGTGCGGGTCCTCAAGTCCTTGTGAACCCTTCCATTGAATTTGTTCAAGCTGGTTCAAGATCTGACCGCTCTCGGATAGTTCGACAATGCGACCATTGCGTCCGTCGGCAATCACCAGCGAACCGCTTGGCGACTTCCGCACACATCTGGGCCAGAAGAGTTCCGCGTCCTCACGAGCCGGCGTTTCCGCCCCACAGCTGGTCGCATTAACGATGCGATCGTTCGCCGTGTCGGCAATCAGATACTTGCCCGGCGCTGTGACTTGGACGGAGCGCGGAAAAGAAAATCGTCGTTCCGTTCTGATTGGCGACCCGTATTGCCAGACAACCTGCTGTTCGTTGTCCAGCTGGATGACTCGAGAATTACCGCTATCGCAGACCAGCAGATGACCGTCTTGGCTAAAGTCCGCATACGTCGGATCGGACAGCTCACAGTCGCCAAATCCGACTTCCGTACTTGTCCCATCGACCTCCACCAACAGCAGCCTGTGGTTGCGCGTATCGCTAATCAATCGCTGGCCGTCGGCTCGGGCTTTCACGCAAGTTGAACCGGAAACGCGGTCAGCGGATTTTGCCGGGCTGCCCGATTTACCAAATTGCCAGACGACTTTACCGTCGCGATTGATTTCCAGAACAACACTCCAAAAAGCGTCAGCCAACAGGATGGTATTGGATGGCAGGAGCTGCAGGCTGGCTGGAACGCCAAGGAAGTCGGCATGCGCGGGCAGATACCACAATAACCGGCCGTGCCGATCGATTTCAACGATATCCAGGCGGCCGGAGCGATCCAAAAACAAGATCAGAAATGTCTGTCGGTGCGTGCAAGAAACGATGCGTGGCAAGTATTTGCTGAAGTTCGTCAAGTCGATGGTATCGGTCACTGCTGCCTGGGACGAGACAAGCAACAGTTCCCATCTTGTCCGCCGCAAGATGGCGACGGAATCACCGTCGAAAAGGCAGCCATACCCATCCTCGATCCCCATCTGGTGCGTGTCAAAGACGACTTGCCCGCCCGAGTCCACGCGAATCGTTCGATACTCCAGGCGAATCGGTATCGGCTTTTCCGCGCACACTTCATCGACGATTAGATAGCTGCCATCACTGGCCTGAGCGGTATAAACGGGAAACAGTAGTGGCCGCGATTGCGGGGCATCCACCTGCGGCGCGTATTCGATCCCCAGTTCTTGAACGACCGACCAGCTCATCGAGTTTTCTTCCTTTCGCTTTTAACGAAGAACGTGTTGTGAAATCGCGGCAACGGACAAAAAAGCCCCATATTAACTCGTCGCAAGCTCTGTCAGCATGGTTTCAAATGCCGACACGGTTGCTCGCGAAACAAAACTCAGGGCGGCTTCGCGGGACTGGTGTGAACATCGATGGTACGTGTCCGCGTCGTCAAGCAGTTCACCCAACGCGGCCGACCAAGGCTGCGGGTCCTGAGCTGGACACACGTACTGATCGCCGCGACGTGCGGCTGGCTTGACGGGCAGCAGGTAGTCAACACCCAATTTTGCCTCCGGCAGTCCGCCCAGATCACTGGCCAGCACCGGGATGCCGCGCAACATCGCCTCAGGGACGACGTAGCCGAACGTTTCCGGCCATAACGACGGTGCGACCAAGATGCGTGTCAGGGTCAGGATGTCTTCGATATTGTCCGCCGGATCAAGTAAGCGCACATTCGAAAGCTCGCGCAGTTCTCGTAGCACAGCATCACTTGCGCCCCAAGTCGGCACGGCGGCGAAATCGACCTGCGGGTAACCGCGCGCCAAAGCCAGAAATATCGAAACCCCTTTTAACTCACAGGGGTTGATCATCGTGACAAATCCGCAGTCGCTGCGGGCCAGATTGGGGAAAGGGCCCGGCCCATAGACCGGCATCGGCAGTACGTGCGATTCCATGTCACCATGGACGCGAATGTAATTTCGCAAGTATTCGCTAATAACAATGATCGCCGGTGCGTCACGCAGCAGCCCGGTCTGCGTCGGGCTGTCGTGAACCGACAGCGGACCAAAGGGAAGCTGCATGATCGTCTGCAATAAGGGAATACATCGACCGGGGGCTGCAGCAGCCGCGCTGGAGAGCATGAAGCGACGCTTGTCATCGGCGACAAGCACCCAGTCAGGCTGAAACGCCCGGATGCGGCGGGTGAGATAATCGCGGCGCGTATCGTTATCCGGGCAGTTGATCGCTTCGACCTGAACGCCTTTGCTTTGGTAAGAGAAAACATCGGGCGCGACCGTTCGCACGCCAATTCGCCGCGAGTCCATTTCCTGTTGAAACTGAAACAGATCGCCTGGCCCATCCGGCGATTTGGTCAGCGCCCGGGTCAATGCCAGACATTCGTGTCCGCTGCAGACAAACTCCTCGACCAGGCAGCGGTTGGCTTTCGTGCCACCGGCAAATGACGGCAGATAAATCTCATCCTGCAGCAGTACAATTTTCATCAACCGGGACGACCGTCGTCTTGACGTTTCCGGAGTACGGCCGTGCCATACGAAATCGGAAGGTTCAGCATCTCGTACTTGTTGTCTTTGCGGATATCATCCATCAATTGGTAAACCCCGCAAGGCGGGCGATAATTCACCGTATCGTGAAGGGTGATGATGCCGTCGTCCGGCACGAGTGTGCTGTACAAGTCCCAGTCGAGTTTGACGCCCTCGTAGTGATGGTCGGCATCGATGTGCAGGAAATCAATCTTCACGTTGTTGGGCAGGAAATAGTCTTGGAAAGCGGTCTCCGTGAGTTCCAGAATGATCTCGATTTCGGGATAGTTCCGGCGAAAGACAGAGTCCTCCGGCACCCAACATGGTTCACCCCAGATCTTCTTTTTACTCTGCGGCACCTGCAGTGTCCCGTCAACCAATAGCGTTCGACTCCCATCCAGCCCCAAATCACGCTGCGCCTGTCGCATCATCCGGGGAACAAAACCTCCACCTGACCCCAGGCAGACGCAGGTCTTGGACTTCATTGAGTAGGCCAGGGAGTAATACAAAATACCGGCGCCCAAATCCTCCGAGCCCTCGGCTGATCCATGACTGCGACACCACGGATCGCTGGCAGTCAGATACGATTTAATAAAATCTTTGTCGACCAATGACATGATTGATATTCTTAAAGCTTCGGCGGAATTTGCTAAGTCAAGAGGTTCGCTTCTCGGCGACCGCATTCTCAACGAAGATTATAACTGCGGGATACGCGAGCGATCGGACAACTGCCGTCAAATCCTCGCCATGCGACACTTTTCTTCGTCAGTCCCTTTCGATCAACAGCAGACAAGACGTGACGGTGCCACTACTTGAGTTTTCGCGACGAACAGGCGTTGCAATCGTTGCAGTCGTCATGTCCGTGTTGATCCCACCCCGTTGTTGCGCTGAGACGTACGTGGTGCACGGGGGCCACGTCAACGCGTCGGATCAGAATCCCGGTCGAGAAGCAGAGCCTCTGAAGACAATCCAACGCGCAGCGGAGTTGGCCCAACCTGGCGATACCGTGCTAGTACACACCGGGATTTACCGCGAACGAGTCGCGCCGGCGCGTAGCGGAACGAAGGGGCGACCGATTGTTTACTCTGCAGCAACCGGGGAAAAGGTTGTGATTAAAGGATCTGACCTCTGGCAGCCTCTATGGCGGAAAAAGACTGACGAATATCCCATCTATTCCGGCGCACTGGATGCCACGATGTTTGGCAATCAACGGGTCAATCCCTATCGAACGCGGCTGAAAGGGATGCCTGCGGAAAGAAAACTGACGCTCGGCCAGGTATTCGTCGATGGGCAACCGCTACGCGAGGTTGATAATGCCGCGGCACTGGCTGCAACACCCGCAAGCTGGCTGGTTGATGAACGCGGCGGGGAACTAACGATCCATTTTCCGCCTGGCGAAACAGCGCCAAAGGAGCGATTAGTCGAAGTTACAACGCGACAACGAATCTTCGCACCCTATCAACGCGGCTTGGGTTACATCCATGTCAAGGGCTTCGTCATGGAACACTGTGCCAACCAATTCCCGGAGCGGTTTTGGCAGAGCGATTCTCCCCAAGCAGGTGCTCTGGGATGCCGCGCGGGACATCATTGGTTGATCGAAGGCAACACCATCCGCTTTGCCAAGTCGATCGGTCTGGACTGCGGCTACGAAGGACGACACGACCTGGAGGCAACCCAGCCAACGCCTCAAAATACCGGCTACCATCTGATTCGCAACAATCGCATCACGGACAACGGCTGCTGCGGCATGGCAGGCATGCGCAGTTTCGGTACGCAAGTCGTCGGTAACATTATCGAACGCAACAACTGGAATCATCACAGCGCACCGGAAACCGGCGGCATCAAGTTCCACTTCTTTATCGACGGTCTGATCGAGCGAAATCTGATCCGCGACAATGATGCCTACGGCATCTGGCTGGACAATGTTTATCGAAACGCACGAGTACGACAGAATGTCGTGATCGGAAATCGGGGCAGCGCGGTGTTCGTCGAACTCGGGCAAGGTCCGCTGTTGATTGAAAACAATGTGCTCGCCAAAACGCGTTCGGATTTCAACCCACAAGATCCACGAGCCGATGGTCTTTACACGGTTGACGCGTCGGGAGTGCTGTTCGTCCACAACCTGGTGTTCGGCTGTCAGCGTTTCGGATCGTCTCATCGCAAGCTGACAAACCGTCGCGGCGCCGGGGCCTCCAACATCGTGCTGCGGAACAACATCTTTGTCGACAACCAAGCCGGACATATCAACTTGCCCTATCCCGGGCTCGACGCAAATAACAATCACGCGGACCACAATCTGTTCGGACCCCATGGCGAATATCTGGTCAATCCGGTGGGAGCAGCAGCAGCCGAGCCGATGATCAGCGCCGTAACGAAAGTGACCGGTGAGCGACCGAAGTTGTGGAACAACGTCTCACCACGGATGAGTCTGAACGATTGGCGTGAACTCAAATCCTGGGGCACCGAATGTATCGAAGCCGATGCGGCGGAAGTTGATGTTTCCCCGGACCTGGTTCTGACGCTGAATTTGGGGAACGCGGTCAGTCAAATCAACGCAACGCCTGTCGACAAGGTCGGAAAAGATTTTTTCGGTGATCCGCTGCCGGCAGTGAACGCGCGAGTGGGCCCCTTTCAAAGACTGATTGACGGCCAAAACCAATTGCCAATCTGGCAAGCAGAACGTTAGTGGCTGATCCCGGCATCGGTATTGGATCGCGGGGCAAATTCGCCTCCGTGCCCGATGTCAGTTCAATTGTTGGATTAGCTTGATCACGGCGTCAATCTCTGCACGGCTGAGCGACTTGTCAAATCCTTCCGGCATCATCGACGTTTTTGATTCCACGATCATCGGCTGGCCGTCTTCTGTTTCGACATCCGCTAGCGGAATTTCGTGAAAGTCAATTTTATTCTTGGCATCAGAGCTGCGCAGGACCAGTTGTTCATCGCTGCGCGATATCAGTTGCCCGGACACGATTGTTCCATCAGTCAATACCACATTCACCGACTTGTATCGGGGCTTGATTTCCTGATGTGGATTTACCAACGATTGATAGATGGCTTTGGAATCGCGGAGACCGGCACCAAACAGCGGGGGAGCGAAAGCCTGACCCTCGGGAACACTGTACAGCGAGTGGCAGTTGAGGCACGACCCTTTTTCTCGTAGCACATGTTCTGCCAACTGCATCTCTTCGCGACGGACCAGAATGGCCTCGGATGTCTGCCCGCGGCGGTCCGGAATATCCAGCTTCGCGATCTCCTCGTAATCCGGAAACGCTCCGCGACTCGCCAGGTAGCCCACCAGGTTCCGGAGCTCTTCGGGATCAAGGTCGGTGGCCAGATTGGGAGGCATTCCCGGGCGGCCGCCAGGTGCCACGAACACGGCGGGATCGAGGATCGACTCCAGAATGTACTCAGCAGCTGATTGATTTGCTTTTCTGGTCGCAGCGAACTTGCCAATGTCGTGGAGATTAGGACCGTTGTGTGCAGGAAAGCCAACCTTGTCGAAGTGACATGCTGCGCAATGGGTCCTGAACAGATCTCCGCCGGCGACGAGGTCGATACCCCGGGTGTCGGGAGGAATCGACATGAACCCAGTCGTGGCCAGCAAAGTGACCAAGGGCACGGTCAGTGACAATGCCAGTAAGCGAAATGACTGCATCGCTGATACCTGTTTATCCATCGGAGCCCGTGGTGGCTGGATCGCGTGGTCGAATCCGGTACACATTCTGCGTGAATCGTGAAATGACAAAGAACTCGCCAGACGGCGTGACGGCAATGTCAATCGGCGAGGAGATCTTCGCAAAGGTGTCGACAGAGGTCACTTTATAAGTGTCTGTTGATGGCTCAAGCTTCATCTGCCAAACAACATGTTGCATGAAGTCAGCGACATAAATGCTATTCCGATAATCCTCCGGCAGTGATTGCGAAGTCGCGTAAGCCATGCCGAGGAAATTCCACTCGTGCTCTCCGACCAAGATCGGATCACGGAAACCAGACGCTGCGGCGGTGGGTTCATTCGGAACAACGTAGGGGTGCCCATAGTGAGCGCCGCGGACGACGTGATTCAGTTCGTCTCCGGGATTCTCGTCGATGTCATTGTCCGAGACGAAGAGCTGATTGTCGGGACCAATCACGATCCCAAACGGATTGCGGAATCCCTTGGCAAACACTTCCGGCTTTGAGAAATCGGAACTGATCTTCAGCACCGCTCCTTCCCAGGGATGATCGTCAAGTACCCGATTCGCAGCGCTGGCGGTGGTTACAAACAAGCTTCCATCCGGGGCAAAACAAATCCCGTTGTTTTGGTGCATCGTGTCCGGCCCCCGAGCACCTGGCAGACCGGTAAGGATGTCATCCGCGTACTCGAAGTACCCGTCGCCATCCGTGTCCTGCAGCCGGGTCACCGCTCCCGTATTCTCGTAGCTGATTGTTCCCTCAGTCGCTTTGGCAGAGATTCCCGATCTGGAGACGAACAGCTGGCCATCGCGCTCAGCAAACCCGTAGCAGCGCATCAAGAGTGGCGAGTCAGCCACGAGCTTTTGCTGATACTTGCCCGTTGCGTCATCTCTGGTCAACTGAACAATGCCTCCTCGCATGGTGCCGGCTTCGTCGAAATAGTCATAGCAGACATAGACCTTGCCGGCGTCATTCACGGCGATTCGAATGGGTGGATGATTGAGGTCGGCAATTTTTTCGATCACAAATTCCGACGAGTACATCCGCACGGCCGGATCGCGCTGGACACCGCGAATCTCCTTCCAGATGAACGCCTGGCTGCAAATCACGACGCCGATGATGGATGCAGCCAATAACAATTGCGTTCCAGCAAGCTGGAATGTTCGATGGCGATTTTGGTCGCTGCCAACATCAGAAGGATCGGTCAGACGCGTGCCCCAGACCAGCGCGGCTGCCACACCCAATCCCAGCGCCGCGACCGCACTGAAATCTCGTTCCCCGACTAAGAACCACAAAAGTCCAAGATAGTTGTCACCCGGCTTCAAATAGAACCCGACCACGGTAGTTGCGATGATCGCAACCAGCGCGACGGTTACACTGAGCAACGAGATGGCTCGTCGCGCACGCAGCAGGTCACCAATGGCAAAAAATGCGACGACCAGAGTGTAACTCGTCAAGAAGACGCACAAATCGATGGCGCTCATAGGGGCTAATCTCGGGGTTAATCCAATCCATTGCCAAGTGATGCAGCAGGCATTCTGCTGGTGCCCACCGTTTCATTGGCCTTGATCACTTACGATAAACGGGGCCGAGCGGCTTTCCAAACGGCGGTCCAATCTTGAACAGGCAATGCGTCAATGCGCAGCAGCGAAAACATTGCCATCGTTGCAATCATCCCATTCGCGCTGGCCTGATAACGCATTTCGCAGCAACATTGCCAGGACAGCCACTGGCCCCAGCATTTCAAGCCTGCTCGATTTGGCGATGTTCAAGCGGATCGGCCAACTGCTGGGATTCCCAGAGTCGGCGATAGAGTTCACAGTCGCGCATCAATTCTTCGTGCGGACCAAATCCAATGCACCTGCCGCGCTCCAGCACCAGCATGCGGTCGGCTCTGCGGAGCGTCGACAGCCTGTGTGCGACGACAAAGCTGGTGCGAGCTTCGAGCAGGTGTTCAATCGCTTCCTGAACGTGGGCTTCGGTTACCGAGTCAAGGCTCGAAGTGGCCTCGTCCAACAACAGGATGGGTGCATTTTTGAGAAAGGCCCGGGCCACATTGATTCTCTGTGCCTGGCCGCGAGAGAGCCCCCGGCCACCGACGCCAATCAGCGTGTCGTATCCCTCCGGCAAACCAAGAATCTCCTCATGAATGAAGGCGGCGCGGGCGGAGTCTTCGATTTCCGCATCGGTTGCCGAGGGGCGGCCGCAGCGGATGTTCTCACGAACACTTGTAGAAAACAGAAAGGGCTCTTGGGCCACGATCGCAACTTGATGGTAGATGTCGTTGAGCCGGAAATTCCTGACGTCGGATCCATCAAATCGCACGCTACCGGATGTGGGGTCGTAAAGCCGAATCATCAGATTCAACAATGTCGTCTTACCAGCCCCTGATGGACCCACGATCCCAATCGTCTCGCCCGCGTTGACGGAGATCGAGATGTCCTTCAACACAGACGTGTTCCCGTAGGCGAAGCAGACGTTATCACAAGAAATCACCTGGGGTGGAGACGTCAGTGTCTGGGCATCCGGACAATCCTGGATCTCAGGCGGCGTTTCCAGGAATTCCAGAATCCGCCAGAGCGAGGCGTGATAAGTATGGATTTCCAAATATTGCTGGTGCATCAGGTTCAAGGGCGTATGCATGATCCGAATGGCCATCACAAAAGCCAGCAACGAAGGCCAGTCCAGCGTCCCGTCCATGACTTGAAAACCGCCGACGAGCACGACAATCACGACGCTCAATCCAGCCACAGACTCCATTCCCACACGTCCGAGGGCTTGCAGCCGAGCCACGTCGATCAACTCGTCAAAAAAGGCGCGGCCCTTTGCAAGGCCCACCTGCGTCTGAATTTCTTCGCCCTGGAAGGTCTTAATCACCCGCATGCCTTTGAGGATTTCCAGGATCATGTCAAACAGCACATAACCCGTCGTTCGCACCACGTAGGAACGCGCTCGGAGTCGTTGCGAAACCATGATGATCGGGAACGATACAATCGGTAGCACGACCAGCACCCAAAGAGCCAGCGAGGGGCTCATGTAGATGGCGACCGCCAATAACCCGAGGACAACGGCGCCTTCCAGCAGCATGCGAGCGGCCGCCTGCACCACCATCCGCATCTGCGTCACATCCGTGCGCACGGTTTGGATGATTTCGCCGTGACTTTGGTGATCTGCATAAGGCACCGATAGCTTCAGCAGGTGGCGGATGACGCGTTCCATGAAGCCCAACTCGATCACCTTGATGATGCGTTGGACAACGATGTGGTTGTCATAGAAGAATAGCGCGCCAACCAGGTACGTGACCAGCATCAGTCCGGCTGTTAACCAGAGCACGGCGCCCTGCCCAAGCGACTGGCCAACGATATCGCCGAACCCAGTGTGCTCAGAGACGGTGGCTGCCAGAAACTCACGAATAAAAAAGATCACGGCCATCGACGTCACGGCACGACCGAGCGAAGTGACCACAAACCGGACCAGCAGCAGTTTGCGTTTTCGGAACAGCTCTCCAATAATCCGAGCGATCGACTTTAGCACGGCTATCTCCGTAAAGTTGTGCGCATGCGGACGACTCGTTGTCGCCGCGAAAGCGGAGCAGAATCGCAACTCGCGACCCACTGCAGGAGCAGACATCGTCGACGTTCAAATTTGCAGCGCCGTTCGACGCCGCGTATCACGGATTCCAATTCACGCTCCTTGAGGGCAGGCTGATCAGATAATGCGCGAGCTGCGGAAGACGATCCCGCCAGCGTTCGCACAGTCGCATGCGGAACAAAAAGCGGTCCGGCAGGTTCCGCACGTCGGCGGCATGTTCAGCGTTTTCCAACCAAACGCCAACCTGTTTCGCAAGTCGCTTGACGACCGGCAAGCGATCAACTCTCACTTGAATTTCAGGCGGCAGATTCGCATCCAGCAGATGGCTGGCCAGCCACAGGCCGAGCCAGACAGAACGATGGCACCGTGATTCGGTTGCTTTGGCTTCCACGCGGTCCCAATCGGTAATCTTGCCGCGGTTGATCAGTTCGGCAATGTCGCAAATCCAGCGGAGCCGTTCCCACCAGTGCCTGGTGCCGTGCATGCAAAGTACTTCAATCGCATCCTCAGGCTGCAACTTCCTGACCAAGTGGCTATCCACGTCGAAGGGATCACCGCTCTCCCATAACACGTCGAAATTGACATCATAATTGTGCCAACTGGGCGCCAGATCCCAGTGCACGTCCAACTCAACGCCATCTCGTTGAAATTCGCAAGCAAAGAGTTGCCGTTTTCTTTCGCTGTCAACTTGATCCCACAAGCAAGCGAATCCGTGGGAAGTGAGTAATTCCTTGACACCGGGAAAGTCGTCGGGGCGGATCAGCATGTCCAGATCGCCGCATTCCCGCAGACCCAGATCACCATAGGCATCGATGGCCAACGTGGGACCCTTGAACAAAAGCATGGGCAGGGAGGATTGCTCAAACAACCCGGATACCTCTCGCCCCACTTTCATCAGCCGCTGATTACGCTGCTCGAGCTCGCGAGTCTGTTTCGCCAATGCCTGCAAACAAGCAGCTGGAACGACGCCGGCCGGCTGGGCGCTAAGATGCAGATAGGTCAACGGGCGAATACGATGCCACCAACTTCGATTCAACACCGTTTGCCAGTCGATTTGCTTGCGCAGCAACTGCTCCAGCCGATCTCGTACGTCCGCTGTCTGGGAGACGCGAGCGCAGCAAATCAGTAGCTCGTCCTCGTTAGAGGTTGTCGTGTCGGCACCCGGCAGTTTCACTTTGTGGATCTCGTCGACCAGCCAGCGGCGATGATGTTAGCATTGGGACGAAGTGGTCCCGGTGCCCCCCAGATCATGAGCGTTGCACGAGTATAATTCAGCCGCGGTGGGACTGCAGTCAAAAACGTTCTGTCGTTTCCGGAGCATTCGTATTTGTCAGGTTGTGAGGAAAGTACGGAATGGGTGCGAGATTCGTGGGATGAAATGTTATGCGGAGTTAATCAGCATTGGCTCTGTGCACTGCCGTTGCGATTGCTTGCTAGCACCCAGGTTGGTTCGCAAATTGGACATAAACCGGCAAAAAAAATGCTGATAGCCGTCAAAATCTGCCGAACTGATACAACAGGTTAACTTACACAGTCGCGCCAGCCTACCGCCGCTGTCGCAATCATCACGCATTGCCGTGCGCTGTCAGATGGTAAGGAGAAAGTGATCGAGATATTCGACTGCTTACCTTCCGGTACCCGGTTTGATCTTGAGGCCGCATGCGGCGATGAAAGCCAGATTCTTACTTATCGTATTCGCGCATTGCATCCTGTTTTCGGGTTGTACGCTGAGCCGTAACTTGCTGCGAACATCGGTTGTTCAGCCAGTTCAGTACTCCAATGGCTGGGACCTGATGCTGGAGCGCCATCGTTTTCGGAAGATGGCCCGGCTGGAACTAGAGCGGGCGCGATCCATGGCCCGCGCGGAGACGGACGACTACTCGTGCGAGCCGTTCTCGAGCGACGAGGAACGGGGATTCGAGGCGGGCTTTATTGATTTTCTGACCTATGGCGGAACCGGTCATCCTCCTCCCTTGCCGCCACGGCGTTACTGGTGGAGCGGTTGCGACAACCTCGACGACTGCAATGCAATCGAGGATTGGTTCAAGGGATTTCATCACGGAGCCGCAGTCGCACAAGCTTCCGGCTACCGGGATCAGGTAACGGTTCCTCTCAATGACTCGTTATTCGTCGATACAACGCCGTCATACGCCGGGCAGTATTCTGAATACTCGGGGCAGCATTCTGACACCGCGGACGTGGAACTGATCGAAGCAGGGCCCGGCCAGACAGATGAACCGGTTGGACTCGGAGCCATTTTGGAATTGCCGGCCCCTTTGGCTGTCGAGAAAGAGTCCGACGAGTCCGCCAGCGACGAGTCCGGCGAGGCAACCAACGGCATCAAATTCAACGACGAAGCTTGGCTGGACCAAGCCGAGGGTGAGCCGCTGGACGCCGAGCCCGAGCCATTGACCGATCCTTTTGCCGGCTTGGAGTTGAAGGATTCATTGGGCAGCGTCTCCCAGTCCTCCACGGAAATTCAGGCGCCTCCGGAATCCCAGTCCTCCGCGGAATCGCAGCCGCCAACGGAAATTCAGCCGCCGACGCGAATTCAGGCCCCGACGCGAATTGCGGTTCCAACGGAAACTCAGCCGCCGACGCGAATTCAGGCCCCGACGCGAATTGCGGTTCCGACGGAAACTCAGCCCTCCAGCCAAGACGCGACGGCCGCGTCCGAGGTCAGCGTTGGTTCCGACGTCGATTCGCTAACGGCAAACGACAGCATCTCTACAGCCGAGCCCCAACTGCCGGCGGAATCAACAGAGATGGCTTCCGTTTCTCTCTTGCCTCCAATCGCCTGGCAGCCAAAACGGGAAACCGAAGCTGTGACGGATTCGCACCTGCCGCCATCCGTTATTGCGGTTTCCGCTCGGCAGCCCAAATCGAGCACAAGCCCAACGCAGTCGATGGCGACCGAAAACTTTCCCGACTTGCCACCCTCGCCCGCGTTGCAGGCAGCTCAGAGCGCGCCGATGCCGATTGTTTCGCCAAAGTCAGAAAAGGATGACTCTGTGCAAGCTTCCCAGGTCCAACCCAAGACAACCGTGGACATCCAGAAGTCGAGCGTTGCGGCAGCGGTCAAGCCGGTGCCGGCAAGCAAGCGTACCGGCAAAAAGCAAACGCTGAAATTCGTATCGGAACTCACAGGCGGTGTGGTCCTGATCGCGGTCGGCTTGTTCTTAGTCCTCTTGGTCCGCCGCGGAAAAGAATCCATTGATAAGCCGAATCAACAACACGCACCGCGGGATAGCCGTTGGCGGTGGACCGCGGTCTGCGAACGAGCGACGCAAACACAAAACCGCATTTCCTGCCGGATCTCCATCGCTGCAAGTGTGATGCTGACAGCTTGTCTGACGACCGGCTGTTCGTCCCTGACGAATCCGGTGCTGAACGGGATTCCCGTGCGAAAATTGCCCACAGACTTGCTGGCTCAGCCAAGTCGCGAAAACATGCAGACGATCCCGCTGTCGCTGCTGCGTCAAGAACAACCCAAGGAGTACCTTCTTGCCGCCGGTGACGTCATGGGTTTATTCATTGCCGGTGTCTTTCCACCGACGCTGGCCGATCAACCGCTGAATACACCACCAGTATATTTCCCCTCGCAGATTGATCCACTGGGCGCGGGGCTGCCTCCGTCACTCGGTTATCCCGTCACAATTCGAAACGATGGGACTTTGGCGTTACCCCTGGTCGAACCCGTATCCTTGGAGGGCTTGACGGTGGAAGAGGCCAACGAGCGGGTGCGTAACGCCTACACCGACAAAGGAATCCTGCAACCGGGGCGAGAGTCGGTCATGCTGACCTTGATGCAGCCGCGGCAAATCCGTGTGATGGTGTTTCGCCAGGAAGTCGGAGGATTCTCAGCCGGCGGCCGTGGGGATATCTCCAGTAACAACGTCAAACAGGGCACCGGACACGTCGTTGATCTGCGCGCTTATGAGAACGACGTTGTTAATGCGCTGGCCAACACGGGTGGACTGCCCGGACTGGATTCATACAGCGGGATCTTCATATTCCGCGGCGGACAATCCAACTTGGAACTGACCCAACAATTACAGTCTCTACCAGCCGGTGCAGACTTGTCAGAACTTTCGGATCTTTCGGTTAAGACGGACTACATCCCCACACGCTGGGTGCGCGGTGAGCCGCTGTCATTTAAACCGGAAGACGCTATCTTGCACGAGGGCGATGTGGTGCTATTGGAGGCCCGCGTTAAAGATCTCTTCTACACCGCCGGCTTGTTGCCGGCTGGGGAACGCGTGTTGCCGCGGGATTATGACCTGGACGTAGTCGAGGCGGTGGTGCAAGTCAGCGGATCGCTGGTCAATGGCGCATTCGGCGGCAACAATTTTAACGGACTGTTGATCCAGAAAGGGCTCGGCAATCCCAATCCCAGCGCCCTGACGGTGATTCGGCGGACGCCCAATGGCGGCCAGATTCCAATCCGGGTGGATTTGAATCGCGCCCTGACCGATCCACGCGAACGCATTTTGGTCCAGCCGGGCGATGTGCTGATTCTACAGGAGACCCGACAGGAATCGGTGTCGCGCTATCTAAACGATCTCTTTAACTTCAACATTTTTGTCCAGGCCTTTCAACGCGGAAGCGCCAGCGGTGCGGCCGCGGTTACTCAATTGCCACAATAAGCGCAGCGCTACTTCTGCTCGAAACATGCGCTCGCGTGTGAACAAACTAAGCCGCAAGTCGCAGCCA
>JBFJVZ010000160.1:0-15216 GCA_041623895.1 Pirellulaceae bacterium
CGCCCCGACAATGACTTGGTGACAACTGCTCCGGCATCCATTTCCGGGGCCAGGGTCAGCAGCTTGACATGTCCACGGCCGGCTTCCAATAAACGTTCGGCGGTCTCGACAGTTGCCGGAATCACGGCTGCAGCGGGATGCGCGCCGACGAATCCATCGGCAGCGTTGATGAAAGGACCCTCGACATGGATGCCCGAAACGATGCTGGCAAATTCCGCTGACGTGTCAATCAATTCAGCGACCCGCGCGATGCGACGAATCATGACATCCAAGGGAGCGGTGATGATGGTTGCCAGTGCAGTCTTGACGCCGTCGGATTTCAGTTTCTGACAAACGACGGCGGCATCTTGATCGGCACAGGAGTCGCCATTGAAGTCGACGCCAGCATAGCCATTCACCTGTAGATCGACGAACCCCGTCATCTGTTCTCGCTGAGTATTAAGCTCTCTGAGTCGCTGATACGGTTGAATCACTCAGTTGCGACGCAGCAGCTTCGTCCAGGATCAAAGTTGCACCGTCGTGCTCGCGCAAGATACTTGCGGGGATCTGCGGACTGATTTCATCTTCCAGCGTCCGTCGCACGGCTTCGGCTTTTCGTTCGTCCGGAACGCTGCAATAGATCCTGGCTGATTTCATGATCTGCCGCACCGACATACTGATCGCTTGCGTGGGAACGTCGGCCAGCGACGCAAACCAACCTTCGCCGACTTGCTGTTGCCGGCACGGCTCATCAAGTTCGACAATCAGATACGGATCCTCTGTTTCAAAGTCGGCCGGCGGATCGTTGAACGCCAGGTGCCCGTTCTCTCCGATGCCAACCATAGCCACATCGATCGGTGATTGTTTCAGCAAGTCGCCGACCCGGGCAATCGTCTCGTTTGGATCGGCATCGCCGCGTAAATAGTGAAACTCGGCAAGCGGCACGTGATCGACGAAACGCTCTTTCAGATAGCGGCAAAACGAAGCCGGGTGCTCGATCGGTACGCCGATGTACTCGTCCAGGTGAAAGCCATGGATCTTGGACCAATCGATATCGGGCTGCGCGATCAGTTGACTGAGGACGTCGAATTGCGACGCCCCCGTGGCAATGACGAGATTGGCTCTGCCGCGTTCGTTAATCGCGGTCCGCAGGTCTTGGGCGGCGCGCTCGGCAGCGACCCGTCCCATTTCAGCGCTATTGGCGGTGATGATTGTTTGCATTGGAGGAAAACGTTTTTTGGGGGTTGCCAGGACAAGTCCTGGTCTGCGACTTCGACTGGTGAGACGGAAACTTACTCCACAGATGGAACTACGCCAAGATATCGCTGACCGGTTCGGCCGGTTCGACGCCGGTCAACCGCATATCCAGACCTTGGAACTTGACCGCAAAACGTTTGTGATCGATGCCCAGCAGATGCAACATCGTGGCATGCATGTCCCGTACGTGCACGATATCCTGGACGGCGTTGTAACCGAGTTCATCGGTGGCTCCGTACGTGATGCCGCTTTTGATTCCGCCGCCCGCCATCCACATCGAAAAACCTTTGATGTGGTGATCGCGGCCCGGTCCGCCTTTGCCTTGGAACATCGGCGTGCGGCCGAATTCTCCGCCCCAGATGATCAAAGTGTCCTCCAGCATGCCCCGCTGTTTCAGGTCAGTCAACAATGCCCACGTCGGTTTGTCGGTCAAACCACAACAGATATCCATGTACTTTTCCAGCCCGCCATGGTGATCCCAGCCTCGATGATAAAGGTGGATAAAGCGGACGCCGCGCTGGGCCAGGCGACGTGCCAGCAAACAGTTGGAGGCATAAGATCCGTCACCCGGTTTGGCGCCGTACATATCCAAGATGTGTTGTGGTTCATCCGAGAAATCCGCCAACTGCGGTACGGACGTTTGCATCCGAAACGCCATCTCGTAGGTCGCCAGGCGTGTTTCGATTTCCGGGTCGCCCGTCGCCTGCAGGCGGTGGCGATTGAGTTGGTTGACGGTTTCGATCAAGCGACGTTGTCCCTCCGGCGAAACCCCCGACGGTGTTTGCACGTAGTTGACGGGCTGTCCACTGCTGCTGAATTCGACGCCTTGATAACGGCTGGGTAGAAAACCGGCGGCCCATTGACGAGATGCGATTGGCTGCGGATTGCGTCCGCCCACACTGGTCAGCACGACGAAGCCGGGAAGATCATCGCTTTCGCTGCCCAAACCATATGTGACCCAGGAACCCATCGACGGCCGGCCGCTGATTGCGGTACCGGTGTTCATAAACGTGTGCGCGGGGTCATGGTTGATTTGTTCGGTCACCATCGAACGAATCACGCAGATGTCGTCAGCCATCTTTTGATGCCAGGGCAGAAAATCGCTAATCAGTTGGCCTGACTTTCCGTATCGTGCAAATTTCGTAAGCGGGCCCTGGCATTTCAGCTGTTGGCCCTGCAACTGCGCGATCGGCTGGCCTTGGGTGTACGACTCCGGCATCGGCTTGCCATCCAGCTTGGCAAGTTCCGGTTTATAGTCAAACGTTTCCAGGTGCGACGGCCCTCCGGCCATGCACAGAAAGATCACGCGTTTGACGCGCGGCTGATGATGCGGCAAGCCCGCTCGCCCCGCTGGATTGGCCAAGGAAGCCGCAGCATCGGAGTCTTTCGCCAACAATAACGAGAGTGCCGTGCTGCCGACGCCAAGACCGCAGCCGGAAAGAAACGTGCGGCGGTTTGATTCGTTGGAACTAAACATCGTTAATATCTGGCCACCGTTTCATAGAGGTTCAAGATTGCTCGTGTGACCGCGGTCCAGGCTGCTAATTCGATGGGATCGGCGGTCTTGGCGTACGCTGCCGAGCCGGCGATAGCTTCAGCGTCATCCGGGTGCGCGGTGTAATACGCCCGCTGCTGATCCAACAATGATCGTAGCGCCTCAATTTCCACCGCATCGGGCCAGCGGGAAGTTGCCAGTCGAAAAGCTGTGCGTATTCGATCCGCATCGTTCTCTTCGGTAGCCAGGATTCTGGCTGCCATCGCCACCGCTGCCTCGATCATCGAATGATCATTCAGCAGTACCAGAGCTTCCAGCGGCGTATTGGATCGGGGACGCTGGGCGGTGCACTCTTCGCGGCTGGGCGCATCGAACGCTTTGAGCATCGGATGCAAATACTGCCGTTGCCAGTGAACGTAAACTCCGCGCCGCCAATGCGCAGCACCGCGATCAGGCAGGTACGAGCGCTGGGGAAAATTCAAATGCCGATAATAACCCGGCGGTTGATGCGGCTTGACACTGCCCCCGCCAACATCGCGGACCAACAACCCGCTCAGCGAAAGCAGATTGTCGCGCACCATTTCAGCCGCTAGCCGATATCGGGACTGCCGCGCAAACCACTGATTGTACGGATCATCGGCGAGTTGCTGTTTCCTGGCATCCGATGATTGCCGATAGGTTCGTGAAAGCACCAGTCGCCGCATCATCGCCTTGACATCCCAACCACTGGCGATGAAGTCGACCGCTAACTGGTCCAGCAATTGCGGGTGCGTCGGCGGCTGACCCTGGCCGCCGAAATCGCCCAGCGAAGACGAGATTCCGCGGCCAAACGTCAGGTACCAAAAGCGATTGACGAAGACTCGTGCGGTCAAACCTCCGACACCGTTCTTGTCATCGACCAGCCAATTGGCCAGATCAAGCCGGTTGGCGCGGCGATCACCCACATCTAGTTGCCGCATGAATTCCGGAACCGTGGGCTGCACGATGGGACCACTGTCATCAAGCCAATTGCCGCGCGGCAGCACGCGGATTTCCCGCGGCTGGATCGATTGCGTGACCATCGTCTCGCGTTTCGATTTTTCCAAGCGTTCCTTGATTGCCGTCAAGGACTGAAGCTGTTGCGGATCGTCTTCGCCGATTGTTTCAAGTTGTCGTTCCACGTCGGCCAGCCACTGACGCTGCCAGCGACTGAGCACGGCGATTTCCGGTGCCCGCTTGGTCGGTAATGAATTCGTACCTATCTTGAAATGTTGTGCCTCGTCAACGTCAGCGAAAAATGCAACCAATGAATAGAAGTCTTTGGACGTGAATGGATCGTACTTGTGATCGTGGCATTGAGCACAGCCAACGGTCGCACCCATCCACACCGCCGACAAATTACGGATTCGGTCTGCCGCATAAATTGCCAAGTATTCTTTTGGCTGCACACCGCCTTCGTGAGACGTCTGCAACAACCGGTTGTAACCGGTCGCGACGATCTGCTCCGTGGTCGCATCCGCTAACAAATCGCCAGCAAGCTGTTCGCGCGTGAATTGATCAAACGGCATGTTATCGTTGAAAGCGTCAATCACATAATCACGATACGGAGTGATCTTGTGATCCTGGTCGCCGTGATAACCGACGGTGTCAGCGAAACGGACCAGGTCAAGCCAGTAGATCGCCATCCTTTCGCCGAACGCCGGTGAGGCAAGCAGCCGGTCGACATGATCGCGATAAGCCCGACGACTGGGGTCGGCCAGGAACCGGTCAAGTTCCGTCTGGCTTGGCGGCAAGCCAGTCAAATCAAAGGTGACGCGGCGTATCAATGTCGTTGGATCGGTGTCGGTCGCAGGCGGAAGGTTTTGTTGCTGACGTTTTGCCGACACAAAGTTATCCAGCGGATCCAGCGGCCAGGAAGCATCGCCCGCTTGCGGCGTAGGCTGTGCGACCGGGGGAACGTAAGCCCAATAAGCTTCGTAGGGCGCGCCCGCGGCGATCCATTGTTTCAGCAGTTCGATTTGCTGCGGCGAAAGTTTTTTTCCCGACTCGGGCGGCGGCATCAATTCATCCGCATCACTCGACGTGATACGTGCGATCAACTCACTCTCCTCAAGATTGCCCGGCACAATGGCGTGGTCTTTCGCGTCCGCTTCGATATCCAACCGCAAGTCTGCTTCGCGGTGCGCCGGATCGGGGCCATGACAAAAGAAACAGGTGTCGGACAGGATCGGTCGGATGTCGCGATTGAACGACAGATCACCGTCCACAGCACAAACCGCTGGGGTCCATAGCAGAAGGTGCAAGAATAATATCGAGCGATACATCCGGTCTTCCGACTTTCGCTACATGAGTTCTAAAAACGCTCTAATGGCTCTGGTCCACTCAGGTTTTCGGGTAGCCGGCTTCGCCAGAATTCGGATCGTTCGGCGATTCACTGAAGTCTGGCGACCCCAGCTACCAACGAGGACCAAATTCTTCGCCGGACCAAACCGCTAACCGATTAGTTCTTCGATTACTTTACCACCGAATTGGCTGAGTTGTTTGAAACGGCCGGCGTGATAGTAGGTGAGTTTGTTGTCGTCCAAGCCGAGAAGCCGCAGCAAAGTGACGTGAAAGTCACGGATATGACGGACATTTTCAACGGCTTTGGCACCGATCTCGTCCGTTCCCCCCACGGTGTGACCCGCGTTGCAGCCGCCGCCAGCAAGCCAAATCGTCATCGCGTCCGGGTTATGATCGCGTCCATAGGCGATCCCACCGCGAACGCCATTGTCGGGTGTACGGCCAAATTCGCCCATCCAAACGATCAGCGTTTCCTCCAGCAGGCCGCGGTCGCGAAGATCGCGAATCAAGGCTGCGATCGGTTTGTCGACGGTCGGAATCAACGCGCCGTGGGCTTTGGCGATGTAATCGTGCGAATCCCAGGTGCTGGCGTAGACTTGAACATAACGGACGCCTTTTTCGACCAACTTGCGAGCCAGCAAACATCTGCGGCCAAAGTTATCGGTTGGTTCGCTTCCCACACCGTACATGTCCAGCGTCTGTTGGGACTCATCGTCAATATTCAGTGTCTCCGGAACTTGCATTTGCATCCGAAACGCCAGCTCGTAATTCTGCATTCGCGCGGCCAAGTCATCATGCTGTGGATGCAGCGCGGCATGCCGCTGATTCAGCTTTTGCAGAAAGTTCAAGTTCTTGCGCTGGTGTTCGCGCGTGATCCCCTCCGGGGGCGCAATGTCCAATATTGGCGAACCTTTTGGACGTAGCGGCGTGCCTTGCAATGCGGTCGGCAGATAACCATTGGACCAATTCGCTGCGCCGCCTTGAGGGTAAGCCAGCTCCGGCAGGACAATGAATCCCGGAAGGTCTTTGTTCTCGCTGCCCAAACCGTAGTTGACCCAGGCGCCAATCGATGGATCACCGCCAAACCGGTTACCGGTGTTGACGTGATAGTTGGCGGTGGGATGGTTGACTGATTCGACCTGGCAGCCGCGGTAGAAGCAAAGTTCATCGGCGACACCGGCCAGGTTTTCCCACAGCTCGCACATGTCCGCGCCGCTTTCGCCGGCCTTGCGAAAGCTGAATGGAGACTTGACGTAATACCGCCGGCCGCTGCTCATGGCGGATTGCTTTTCGCCGCTGCGATGAAACTCTTTCAGATGCAGTTTGTCCAGTTCAGGCTTGGGGTCAAAGGTATCGATGTGCGATGGACCGCCTTCCATGTACAGGAAAATGCAGTGCTTGGCTTTCGCCTCGGGAAAGTGTGGTCCGCGAGCGGAGTTTTTTCCTGCGGCGGATTCTGCCTTCGACGTCTCAGCCAACAACGATGTGAAGGCAACGGCGCCCAACGAGGCACCAAGTCCATAAAGAAAGTCACGACGGGGGGAGGAAGGCGGAAGGAGGAAGGAGGAAGGAGGAAGGCGGAAGGAGGAAGGCTTGTTCATGGTTCGTTCTTGTTACTTCCGGAGGAGGAAGGCGGAAGGAGGAATGAGGTTAGACGATGGTTCATATTCCGCCTTCTACCTTCTACCTTCCTCCTTCATCTTGGCGTTTTTGATGCAGGTTGTGAATATTGCACTTAACTCATCTGCCTCACGAATCAGATTGTCGAGTTTTTCTGGCTTGATCAATTCGGACTCCGTTAACAATTCCATCCAGTACATCGATTCTTCCAACTCCTGGTGACCACCTCCGATTTTACTCACAAATTCGGCGGTCGAACGAGCTCGCGTGCCTTCGCGATAGTGTGCTCCCACGGATGTACCGGAGCGGAGAAGTTGCTTACCGATGACTTGTGCCTCCGTAGTCTTTGGCAGACTGGCATAAACACGAATGATGCGTAATGCAAAACCCTTGGTACGTTGCTTCAGATCCTGCATGATTGCCCCTTTGAACTTCATTTTCTTTACCGTCTCGACACCGCATTATTCCGCCTTCCACCTTCTACCTTCCTCCTTCTCTAGTACACGTAAACGAACTCGTTGCTATTCAGCAGCGCCAGACAAACATCTCCCAGGGCTCTGGTTTTCGCGTCGACTTCGTGCGGTTGTAGATCGGGCACATAATCTTCGTAGACGAACAACTTTTCTGTGAAGGTGAACGGTTTTCCGGTATTTTCGTCGACTGCTTCGCGGACGACCTCGGTTGGCCACTGGCGTGGTGTCGGTTCTATTTTCTGTTGGATGGACGTCATTTGTTGCCAATGTTGCTTGATCGCTTCGATCTCGGCCTGGCGTGGTTGGCGGCCGTAGACAAGCTTCACGAGTAACTGGATTGCGTCGCTGTCATTGCCGGCTTGCTTCAAAACGCGTGCGGCCAGCGCCAGTGCGCGGTCATTGGATTCCTCGCTGTTCATCAAGGTGAATACTTGCGGCGTGACATTCGATTGGTCGCGCAGTTCGCACGACGTTTCGCTGCCCGGTTGGTTAAAGGTTTCCATGAATGGCAAGCGATGACCGCGAATCTTGTGGATGTACACGCTGCGGCGATTTCGATCTGCTGGCTTCGGGTTGGGAACATAGCTGGGGGCAAAGGTTCCCATGATCATTCTGGGTTGTAGTGCCGCCTCCAGATTCATATCCGGGCGAACGGGAATCCCGCCCATCTCAGGATTCAGTTCCGCCGAAACAAATAACATGGCGTCACGAATTTCTTCCGCCTCCAGACGCCGCGGGCGAAAGACTGCATAGGAATCGCCGCTGGGATCAGCGGTGGCCATCTTTTCCGATGCCGGATGATGGCTGGCGCGACGATAGGCGCGCGAATTCATGATCGTGCGATGCAAGCGTTTAATCGACCATCCATGTTTGCTGAAATCGGTCGCCAACCAATCCAGCAGCAAGGGATGCGTGGGTTTCTTGCCGGTCGCACCAAAGTTGTTGGGGTTGCCGGCGATGCCGCGGCCAAAGTGGTATGACCAGACACGGTTAACGATCACGCGAGACGTCAGCGAGTTGTCCGGATCGGTAATCCATTTTGCCAGCGCGGTACGGCGGCCATCCACATCGCTGGGAAACTTGAACTCGGCTGCGCCAAGCACGGCGGAGATCGGTCCCGGGTTGACTGCCGTAGCGGGGCTGAACGGATCGCCGCCGGTCAAGATAGCGGTCTTTTCCAGTTCACCTTCCTTCATCGGGTTGCCAGGCATATTGATTCGCCCGTACTGAGCCCGAGGCTTTCGGGTCTTGCCGTTGTAGACGGTAAACGCGATCGGCTGGTAGCGATCGAATTCCCAGGAAAACCGGTTTTCCCATTTGCGGCCGATTCTTTCGGTGCCGTATTCGGCTGGAGTTTTCAATAAACCACTGCGCGGTAAATCCTGTTCCGGCACCCCGGCTTTTTTTGCTTCGGCAAAGGTCTTGTACGGATGCCCGTTTTCTGCCAGCCATTCCTGTTCGTACTGCTGTTTCTTTTTGCCAAGTTCAGCAAGCCGTCTGCTGTTCAGCTTGTGACGCATGTTGTGGTAACGGCGGTCTGCATCCATACCGTTCACATTTTCGGAATCTAGCCACTCGCTGTCGACTTCACAAAACTGCGTCGCCGAAAAAACGGCTTGCATCGAATAGTAATCCCTGGTGGGAATCGGATCGAATTTGTGATCGTGGCATCGGCAGCATTGCAGGGCTTGGCCCAGAAAGACCTGGCCGACCGAATCGGTGATGTCATCCAGCCACTGTTGTCGCGTTACTTTGGCCACACTCATCCCGGTGTGTTCCCAGGGTCCCATGCGAAGAAAACCGGTGGCAATCAAGTTTTCGACGTGATCGCGTCCCATTTCGTCGCCCGCGATTTGCTGCCGGGCAAATTCATCAAAGGGCTTATCGTCGTTGAACGCGCGAATGACGTAGTCACGATAGCGCCACGTATTCGGCCGTTCATAGTCATTGGCAAAACCCGAACTGTCGGCATAGCGAACGACATCCAGCCAATGCCTTGCCCATTGCTCGCCGTAATGAGAATTCTCCAGGAGCCGATCGACGAGCGCCGCGAACGCTTCTTCATCGCTCCGTTGATCCGCCAGAAACTGATCGACTTGATCCGGCGAGGGTGGCAAACCGAGCAAATCAAACGTGGCGCGGCGAATCAAAGTGCGGCGATCGGCGGGCGGGGCCGCGTCGATTCCGTAGTCGCTGAGCTTGCGGTCAATGAAGACATCAATGGGGTTGTCGTTGGGTCCAGTGAGTTGTTCCGAGAAGTCTCGCCGGATCGGCTGAAAGGCCCACAAATCTTCCGGCTTGTATTTGCGCTTGGTCCATTGATCGCTAAGTCCGCCACTGGTTTTGACGGTGACTCCTTCAGCGTAGCGGTCGTAGATCTCCGCGACTCGATTGTCGTCGGGCCAGGGTGCGCCTTCTTTGATCCAATCGCGGACTGCCCAGACTTCCTCTTGGCTTAGTTTGTCGGCATCCTTCGGCGGCATCTCGTAGCCAACTTCTGTCCGAGCGACCATCGCCAACATGGAACTCGAGTCTGCATCGCCCGGGACCACCGCGCTATCGCCGTAATCGTCGCCTCCCTCCAGCATCTGCTGGCGCGACTGTAGATTGAATCCGCCTTTCAGTTCATCTGCATCATCGCTGTGGCATCCGAAGCATTTTTCACGAAGGATGGGACGCACTTTGAGGGCAAACAGTTTTTCGCCTTCGCTCGCTTGTTCGGCAAAGCCGGAGGTTGCGATGGAAAGCAGGATCAGGCCTGGAAGACAAACGGTTTTCAAGAACAACACGTTGATTCGCCGGGGTCAAAACAATGATTCGGGTCGCACTGCAGCGGAAGCGAGCAGATCGGGAAAAGGCCGCAACCGGCAACGCGAAGCAGCTTCGGGCCGCTGGCGGCGTGCCCGATTCCTTTGCACAGGCGAGTCGCGACCACCATGACTACCTGTATTGTGGTCGCCCGGCGGGGCAAGGACCAGGGTCGAAAAGGCGTTGGAGGCGATGACTACTGGTCGTCATCCGGCCATGGGTCTGGTTTGGTTTTCAGGGCATGGATGATTTCTTTAGCTCGTTCGGCGTCTCTGGCAAGCGTCTTCACTTTCACCCATCCCGGTGCTTCGGCGCGAAATCCGGCAGTGAAGCCGCCGGTGGCCACCGACTTGATGCCTTCATCGGCCAGGACCGCGACAATAATCGCCGCCCCGCTCTCGTCAGGTCGCTCGGCAACCGTCACGAGGTTTTCGTCATTGAGGTTTTCGTCATTAAAATCCGCACAAGGGTCATTCATCTGCAGCGCCCACGGACTGGGGAAGTTGTGGTAATGGTGGTGTCGGTTTTGGGAAGGGTTGCCACAGATCCTCGATTTCTTGTTCCCCCGCGTCATAGCGAAGCAGCAAATAGACACCGCCGACCAAAGCCCAAAACAAGGTCAGACCGACGACGATCGGATAGAAAACCAATATACCGAGGACTCTTTCAGCGAACGAGTTTTCCGTTCCGGCTGCATTCAACATCGCGATCACGAACCAGACGGCCACTTCCGCGATCAAGGCGGTGATGGCGGTGATGATCAGCAGGATCAATGTAGACAGAAACGCGTACCAGGCGACTTGCAACGGCCGCCGATACAAATACTCATAACCGCGGCTGAGAGCATCCAGGGCATCGGGATCTTTTTCATTGGCAAGCGCTGCCCAGCCGAGTGGCACGGCGATGAAGGCACCGAATCCCAACAAGCCACACGGGATCGCAATGATCACGATCAGCAACGCCAGCGGCGCTTCCAAAAAAGCAATGCCCTCAATCCATCGCGCTAACCAACCGGCAACAAGGATCATCAACCCAAACACCAACACGCACGCCAACGGCACAAAGGCAATCAGCAAACTGGTTGGTGTCAATCGGATCGACCGCCGCACACCCAATTCGAGCCCTACCAACTCGCGCCCCGCCGTCAGCAAGGCACCTTGTCGCAGCAGGTACAAGATGACCGGCGTCCACACCAATAAGGCCCAAACAATCGCCAGCCATCTGCTGCTCCAGCTGATTTCACGTGCATTCAGATCGAACGCTGAAATGGGAATCAACTGCGTCGTGCGCGTGACGATCCACTCGACAACCTGGGGCGAAGATTGATATCCGATGCCCTCAATCTTGGTCGTTCCAAAAAGTCGGACTTGAACGTTCCACCACACGATAAACGTCAACGCCACCATGCCGACCATGACTGGCGAACCGGTAACACGCAGCGTTCGTCCCAATCGCAGCCAGGGAAGCAGGTCCGTCCATTCGCGGACGCGGGCAAGAAAGCCTGATTCCAGGTCGTAGCCGGTGTGCAGTTTCCCAGACTCTGCGTCCTGTTCGTTTGGCTCAGTCATTGATGTGTTGCTGAATTGTCGGCGTTAATAAAAGACAATTCTCTTCCAGTCATCCGGCCTTGGCATGCACTGGAAAAAAGTTGGGTCACCGGCAGCGATCGTTTGGGCCTTCACGAACCAGGTTTGTCCGGGAACGATGGGCAAATCGACAAGATCGCGGCGGTTGATCGCAAGTTCCGTGATCACCACGCCGCCGGCGGGTCTTGAGGCAACATACCAAGTCGGTTGCCACTGAGGGTAACCATCGATCGAATCGTGCGTCCGCCCACTGCGGCTGAACTGAAAATTGAATGAAGTCAGCAGATCGACGTCGCTGTCGATCGATACTGTCAGGCGGTCGACCGGCGTCAGGTTCTGATCGCGAATCTGATCACTGCTGGGGAAATTCGCATCATCTTGAAACTTATCCGCCGGCGTCCTGATGGCCAAATACAAGAATTGCTCGTCGTAGGCACACCAGACGTGTGGACCCGAACCGGCAGGCGGCAGTGCTGATCGCCAGCATTCGTCGTCCAGTCGCGCATCCAACTTCGGTGGCCTATTGGTCGCATGTGCGGCAATCACTCCAGGGCCTTGCAGGCGCAGCAGATTTGCCCACGCTCCTTCACCCCGACCGAGCAATCTTCGCAGATTTGCCGAGACACTATCGGGAGATTGCAGTTGGTTGTCGTCGCCACGACGTCTGGCCGCTTCGCGCATCACCAGGGCGAGCGGGTGGAACTCCCAATTCAAGTCAACAAAATCAGGCTTGGTCGTTTTCGGCGTCGCGTCGACGGGCGTCGTGTCGACTACTTTCAGCGGCACGATAGCGGAAGCTTGCGATACTGCTTGTGTCCCGACCTGGAATGGCGACACGGGAACGACCTCGGCGGACGCCGCTTGCACTTGCGAACGGCTTTGCAGGCTTTTCGACACGGCTCGCAGTCGTTTCCATTCTTCGCTTTTACTGATTGCTTTGATGCGAAGAGACGCATACCAGGCAAGCGACGAACCCGCAAATCGTGATTGCAGTTCAGCAAGCATTGCCTTGTTGTATGCTGCCAGGTCCCGCGGCGGCGGATTGGCGGTGGCAAGACGCAGGTAGATCGACCAAGCCAGGCGTTGCCGGTCGCCCTTGGCCGTTTGATCCAGAAGCCCTTTCACGCCCGCGGCAAAGTTATCGGCACTGTGACTGTTTTGAATCAGTTGTTCAACCTGCTTGGCGTGATTCAGTCTTGCCTGCGAAATCTGTAACTGCCGCCGCGTTGCGGATTCCATTTCCGAATCCAGTGTCTGTCCGCGAATCAAGCGGAGCCCCGATGTCACGGTGTCGCCGCGCACTTTTGAGCTCCCGGAGTCGTACAGGCTACGCAAAGAAATCGAGTGGACGCGGTCGTCTTGGGGAGCGATGATTCGAGCTGCATCTTGCCACAGATCGCTGGCCAGTACGCCCGTCCGCGGGAGCATGGCGGATTGATGCAACATCATGCTGCCGCGAGACTCAAACGAATAGCCGATGACCCGCTGGGCACCGAAGGAAATCGCGGCTTCGGCAAAAGCGGTTTTTGTCGTCTGGTCTAACGACTGATCAATCACGACCGCAGCCGGCCGGTGAATCGACATCCAGTTAGCGGCGCGCTGCCGAAGTCCGTCCCCTGTCGGTCCGTCCCCTGCCGCTGCTTCCATATCGACCGCTGAAACACCTGCCGCTGCCGCGGCCTGGCGAACAAGGTCAAGGCTGGATGACGTGGAATCGAATTGGCGAGGAGTCTGTTTCTGCAGTATTAGCAAGGCGACACGATTGCGTGCTTCCAAAGCTTCACGCCCCAGCAAAGGCCACGCCACCGTGGTCGGTTGTTTGCTGATGATCAGCACTCCGGTTTGATTGCCCGGGGCGCGGCTGAACTCCCAAGGATCTTGTTCGCTCGATCGCTTCAGGATGACGCCGTGATCGCCAACCGCCCAAATCACTCCATCGCCGGTGCGAACAGCGTCACGAATGGCAACGGGGCGGCGTGTTGCCGTCACCCAAGCCAGCAAATCCTGCGAGGACGGTTCGGACTTGATGTTTGCTGGTCCGTCCAGCTCTCCGGTTGATTTCCAAGTCTTGCCGCCGTCACGGCTCTCGTACTCGCGCTGCAGCGATACTGCGGACCAATCCCCGGCAGCCACGAGCGCCCCGTCAGCGGCTCGCACGCGCAGCGTCCGAAGCCTGGGTAATTCCTGATCGGCAGCGCGCCACCAGCGGCGACCGCCATCAGCGCTGAACACCACGACACCGCGACTGATGCCTGTGATCGGATCGTAGACCCCGCCGGCGGCAGCGACGTGTTGATCGTCCAGCCAGGCCACGTCATCCAATTGGAACGGAACGGTGCTTTCGCTGGCTTGCCATGAATTGCCACCGTCATTCGTCAGGAGCACGGCGCCGTGCGCACCGACGGCGACCCCTAACTGCGGATTACGGAAATCGACGGCCCGTAGCGACGCGTCCACTCGCAGCGCCGCTGCATCGCAGTAACGCGGAGGGTCGTAAATTTCCGCGGCGGTTGCTGCAGGTGAAACAATCGAAGCGACAACAAGAAGCCTGAACCACATTGTCGCGTTTCGGCTGGGTCTTTCGATCTTCATGGGGTCATCCATCCCTTCATGATTCCGGCCGAGGCGACAAGGACGCCCCAGCCCAGGAAAAGATTGGCGGCAACATACAGGCTGGCGCCTCCCAAGCGGCCATCGGTGGCCAGGTTGGTCGATTCCGCGGCGAACGAGGAAAAGGTGGTCAAGCCACCCAAAAACCCCACGCGAATTGCCAGCACAGCACGCTCGCCAATCACCTCCTCAATCTCCGCGTAACCGGCTAAGGCACCGATGGCGGCACATCCCAGCACGTTGGCGGCCGTCGTGCCCAGCATGGTGGAACCGCCGGGAATGGCTGCACTGGCCACCGCGATCAAATACCGCGTGACCGATCCAAATGCCCCTCCAGCCGCCACGGCCGCCACATTGAGCCAAGTTGTCATCCTCGCCAGCCGTTTTATCCATTGCCTAAGTTTCGGTGCCAACTTACGTTAGCGAGTAGATTCGAGATTTCGGCCGGCGGCGTAAACGTCAGTTTTTGCTTTTCGCCCCGGCAATCCCTCGAACATGTCTCCTGCGATGGATGTCTGTCGCAATATCATGGGGGCAGCGGGCCCTTTTTCCGACAAATCCAATTGAGAGCTGTTTTTTTAGCATGAGTACGACGCGTGCCGGGACTGATTCCAGAGTGATGAATGGAGCCGATATTTTGGTCAAATCGCTGGTGGATCACGGCGTAGAAGTACTTTTCGCCTATCCGGGCGGCGCCAGCATGCCGCTGCACCAGGCATTGACCCGTTTTGGCGGTTCGATCCGAACGATTCTGCCCCGTCACGAACAGGGGGGTGGGTTCGCCGCCCAAGGTTACGCCCGGGCTACGGGCAAAGTCGGTGTCGTGATGGCGACCAGCGGACCGGGAGCGACCAACCTGGTCACTGCCATTGCCGACGCCAAGCTTGATAGCGTGCCACTGCTGTGCATCACCGGCCAGGTTCCCACCAAGGCGATCGGTAGCGACGCTTTTCAGGAAACCCCCATGGTGGAAGTCTGCCGGGGAATCACCAAGCACCACTATCTGGTCACCGACATCGCAGATCTTCCCCGCATCATGAAAGAGGCGTTCCATGTTGCTGCCAGC
>JBFJVZ010000161.1:0-15207 GCA_041623895.1 Pirellulaceae bacterium
CTGACATTGTCGACTTGGGGAGCCTCTCCGAAGTTGGGCAGCGTCTGGAACGTCTCGCGGGCCTCGTCCACAGGCATTTCATTCCAAGCCGGCCTGCCCGCTTCGCGGATCGAGGCCAGATAAGCTTTGCTTTGAGGATGAAGAGGCATTGGCAATCTTAGAAAAACGAGACGTTCAGTTTCTGGCGAATTCTGATCTTCAACGACGCGAGTTCACCAGACAAGAGAGTCGACCGCTGGAATCCGAAACTTTCGCAACTAGCGTTGGGGGCATGTTCAATTACGGCTGAGCGTCGGCAGCAGGGGTCAGGCAGCAATAGCCGCCAGCGGCCTGAAGGTTACTGCGCACGATTGCTGCCTGACCCCTGCGCTCTGCCCCCTTTTCCGCACTCACGCCAGCAGGCCTTCGATCTGTCGAGTCGTTTTGACGACGTCGTGATACTGGTCAACTAATGATTTGGCAGCGACCGCTCGTGAGCGGGCCGACCTGGGATCCTTGGCCAGCGCAACCAGCGCTGCGGCAAGCGAAGGTGGATGCTTTGGTTCGGCCCATAAGATGGTCGGCACGTCACGTTCCAACTCCACCGTTCCGCCCGATCGCGTTGCAATCACCGGTGTCTCCAGTGCCATCGCCTCAAGCACCACGTTCGGCATCCCTTCGAAGTGCGAGGGCAGGACCAATGCGTCCGCCGCCGCAATGTACGGTGTCGGGTCTCGCTGCGAGCCCAGAAACTGGATTTCGTGACGATGCGCGGCTCCGCGCCAACGGCGCTCGAGTTCCCCCCGCAACGGACCGTCCCCGATCAACGTCAATCGCAGCTGGGGCAAATCTTCACCCCAAGACGCTTCGCTGAGCGCCATCGCCGCGATCAAATCCTCGTGGCCTTTCTCCTCGGTCATGCGTCCCACACAAACGATGTTTAGCTTGTCGTCCTGGTTAAATGGATCACCGTTTGCATGCTCTTGAAGCTTCCGCAGATCAACGGGATTGCGTATGACTTGGACCGAACCGGCCGGCAATTCGTAATACGATTCTGCGGACACTGCGACTTCCTGGCTGACCGCTACGACGGTGCGCGACTGGCGATACGCTTTTGCCAATCGCCGACGTTTCAGCCAGACGAATCTTTTCTCCACCGCGGGCAAGGCCAGGTTCGGCGGACTGACGATCGTGGAAACTCTGGGGATCCCAGCCGCCTGCGCCGACGGTCCGGCAACCATCGTCATGTGGAATGTTCGGTCATAGATCACATCGATCTGGCGAGCACGAACCAGATCGCTGAAGTACCGAATCTGGTGTTTGAGGATGCGGCCAGGATAATTGATCCCGCCAGGCTTGATCGTATCTCCGTAGGAATGGATTTGCACGTCATCGGGGACGGCTGACAACAAGTCACCTTCCCGCTCGGTGACATACAACTCGGGCGTGAACTCCTTGCGATCAAGATGACGCAGTAGTAACAAGATCTGTTGCTCGCTACCGCCACCGCGCATCGAACTAATCATTAGCAGAACACGACGTGTCATGGGCTGTTCAAGAAATATGGCTTGTTCAAAAAGTGCAGTGGTAGCGTCCCAGGCAAGGAGTTTAGGGAAGATTTACGTCGATCCAAACCATGCGGTGATCGCTGGCGGCCATAAATGAGCGGCCCTCGCTTTCTCGTTGCGGCCAAAACACTCCCGAGTCGCTCAGGGCCAGCGCCTTGCTGGGCAAAACAAAATCGACTCGCAGATTTCCATTGCGACCAAAGTTGGCCGTGTCGGTGGCCGGATTGCCTTGTTGTCTCTCAGACGCTTTGTTGCCTTTCGCATCGGCAACGGCGCCAACACTGTTGGGCAGCGGATCGCGAAGGCGTTGATTCGAGATCAATGTGTTGATCGCGACGCGTCGGCCGTCCCCATCGACGGGATCCGCATTCAAATCACCCATGATCACGAACGCCGCTGTTTCAGGAAGACCTCCGTGATTTCCCCGGTCGTCCATCAAGTCCGATCCTGACTGGCTCAAGTAGACGTTCCAGAATTGGATCTCATCATGATTGCGGCAGCCATTGCGATCTTCGGCGCCGTCAAAAACAGGCGGCGTGGGGTGACTGGCCAGTACATGAACCGTTAACTTCTTCTCGACTTCGATCGGAATGTCGATATGGTTCTTGCTCGATAAACGCAGCTTTTCCCAAGTCGGATCGTCGTAGTACGGTTTGTCGGTGCTGGGGTCAATCGGACGCAACGCGCCCGGCAGGTCCTTCCACAAAAAAGTTTGGAAGCTGCGTATTTGTTCCTCTTTGATCGGAAACCGGCTGAAAACTGCCATCGAATACTGGCCGGGATAGACGCCGTAGCCCCAGCAATCATGGGGCTCGCCTGTGCGCCCGTTGTTATTCAAATCCATTCCCGAGTCAACGCCAGTGTTGCTGGGAACCGAATAGATGTAGGGATAGTCGATTGGCTGCAGCGATTGTTGACCCTTGGCAAAGAATTCTCTGGCCAATACATTCGCCGTACGAGCGTCTTTGTCGTAATCGATCTCGTTGATCAGCAAGATATCAGGACGCACGGTTTGCACAATCGAAGCGACATCTTCCGCCTGGCGATCTATGCCGTCACTGAGTCGCTGATAGATTTGTCCCGCTTGCTTTCCATACAGCGATGCATTGTAGGTGGCGATGCGCAGCGTCCTGTTGGACTCTTCCGCAGCCAGCCCTGCCGCCCAGAATCCAATCAGACTGAACAGCACAACCACGGGGATCAATTGCATGTCTGATATCAATTTCATTACGATTGCCCCGAAGACGAAAACAAATAAGTTCGTGAAGATAGTCTAACTGATCATCACTCCCGCGCGTTTGCCACCCGATGCAGCCCGACGACGTCCCCGATACCGAACTGCATCGATGGTTGGGAGCCCATCTGATCGGCGGCAGGCAGGTCAGGTTTTGCGTGTGGTCGCCCGGTCATCAAGAAATCATCGTCGAGTTGATTGATAGCGGTCGTCGGTTGGCGATGAGCAAGTTGCCCGGCGGTTACCACGTCGCGATTGCTGACGGTGTTGGTGCGCAGGAAAGATATATCTTTCGTATTGAGGGGGACGCTGATGTTGATGGAGGCACTGGGCTTCACGAAGGCACTGGACTTCACGAAGGCACTGGGCGGCCGGATCCGGCAACACGATTTCAACCACAGGGAGTGCACGGTCCAAGCCAAATCGTCGATCCAACGTTTAAGTGGACTGATGATCAGTGGCCCGGTGTCGATCAAAACGACTTGATCATCTACGAGTTGCACACCGGCACGTTCACCGATCAGGGGACGTTTGCAGCGGCGATGCGCCGGCTGGATGAAGTTGTTGAGCTTGGGGTGACGGCAATTGAATTGATGCCGGTGGCAGCTTGCCCAGGCAAATGGAACTGGGGATATGACGGTGTCAATCTGTTTGCACCGTCAGCCAACTACGGGACACCCGATGATCTTCGCAGACTGATTGACATCGCGCATGCGAAAGGATTGGCGGTGATCTTGGACGTCGTCTACAACCATCTCGGGCCCGAGGGGAATTACCTTGGCGACTTCGGTCCCTATCTCTCAGCTCGCCACGCCACACCTTGGGGAGCTGCTCCGAATTTTGACGATCCGAAATACGGACGTCAGCTAAGACGTTTCTTTGTCGCCAATACGATTCATTGGTTGGACGAGTACCACTTCGACGGCCTCCGCATGGATGCAATTCACTGCATGCGTGATGACAGCGACCCGCACATCGCGGCTCAGATCAGTGATGCGGTGCACGACTGGCACGCCGAAACGGGTCGACCGGCCCTGTTGATCGCCGAGTCGAATGTTTACGATGCAAACATGTTGGCGCCCCGATCCAAGGGTGGAATTGGCTTTCACGCGGAGTGGTGCGACGATTTTTTGCACAGCGTCTATGCTGTGATTCGTCCCGGCGACCACCTGTGCGATCGCAAGTATGGGGCGGACGATCTACAGCAGACTTTGAAATATGGATTCGTATACGAAGGTTCGCTCAGGCAGCCGCGTTATCGCCACACGCCGCCACAGCGGGTAAGCAGCAGCGGTCTTGTTTACGCGATTCAAACACATGACTTCATCGGCAACCATCCACTTGGTGCTCGGTTACATCAGGTTGCTGGCAAAGATACTCAACGAGCAGCGGCCGCCTTGCTATTACTCTCGCCGGCCATTCCGATGTTGTTCATGGGCGAAGAATTCGCCTGCGAGAATCCCTTTCAATTCTTCGTCGACTTTGGTGATCAGTGGCTACGCAAAGCGGTCGTCCAGGGCCGCAAGGCTGAGTACCCGCAACACGACTGGACGGACGGACATTTGCCGACATCCCCGGCCGCCTTTCTGAACTCAAAAATCGGACCCTGTGGCGAGGGAGACGCTGCTATGCGAGAGTGGTACCGTGACCTGATTCGCTGGCGGAAATTATGGAAAGTCGACGGCACGATAGGCGATGCAAATCTGCAGGTGACAACCGACGCTGAAGTCAACCTGTATGTACTACGGTATGCGGGCGATCAGACGTTGCTGACGGTGGCGGTCAGGTTGAATCCGATTTCGCATCCCGGCTCAAATCTGGTTCCGTTTCCTGCTCCCGGCGATCTGTTGCTCGACTCCAGGCCTGATTCCATTGGCAACCAGCTATTTCCTAATCACGCCAAGGTATTCCTGAAAAAGTTTTGAGCCAGATCGTGTTGGCAAAAACCAAGGGAGCCACTGATTCGTCTACCCTAGTGGTGCTTCCTCGTTGAACTTGTGGGTAACGAGCGAAAAGGGGTCAGACCACTTATTCCGAACGGGTTTGATGTTCTCGCCAACATCGCCGCTTGTGGGATCGCATGCATTTCTAGAGGTATTTATGACTTTCCGCCGAATTTCTAAATGCGGGACATTCGCGCTGGCCACCATGCTGGCGTTGACTTTGATCAACGGCTGCGGTTCGCAATACCCGGGGGCCTCTTCCGCTAACAAGTCCGTGGCATGGGAGGCCGCCAGCACTGATGAGGCCCTGGTGCAGACCGCCGTTCCCGCAGCCGAAAACGGGCTGGAGACGCTGGCCGCCACTGCGGTGGCGACCACGGACCGCAAGATCATCTACACGTCCACGATCGGTTTGGTTGTTGAAGATTACCAGACTTTCGAGAGCGAATTGCCGAAACTGGTCAGCAAGCATGGTGGCTTTGTCGCCAGCAGCGAGACGGACCGCCGCTATCAGAACAATCAATCGGGTCGTTGGGTCGTGCGGGTACCGGTTGATCAATACAGCGACTTTCTCAGCGGCGTCAATGCGCTGGGGTTCACGGAATCACGGAGCGAGGATGCTCAGGACGTGACCGAAGAATACGTGGACTTGGAAGCGCGAATTGAGAACAAAAAGCGGCTGGAATCGCGGATCTTGACGATGCTGGAGGAGCGGACCGGCAAGTTGTCCGACATTCTGGAAATCGAACGCGAATTGGCCCGCGTTCGCGAAGAAATCGAATCAATGGAAGGCCGTCTGCGATTCTTGAAAGATCGCACCAGCCTGGCGACGATCACGATCGATTGCCGCGAGGAAAAAGAATACCAACCGCCGGAGCCGCCGACACTGTTGTCACGAATCACGTTGTCCTGGACTGATTCAATCAGTTCGCTACGCCGCACCGCAGAAAACTTTCTGGTCGGTGCGATCGCCGCCGCTCCCTGGATCGTGGTGCTGGCGATTGGGCTATTGATCGTGCGTCAGCTGATCAAACGCTGGTGGCGGAAACGGCAGGCGGCAAAAGCATGACCCTGCTGTGATCTAAGACGCCGTCGCCTGTCCGACGCCTGAACCCATCGAATCGTCAGACGACTTTCCGGACTTGGCGGCGCGGCGCCACAAGGCCACAATTTCGCTGGTCAAACTTGGCGCAATCGTTCTGTGGTAGGGCGAATCAGCCGGTAAGCCTTCCACCAATCTCTGATGGGCCAGCCCCAGGTTGTGATAGGGAAGACGGGGAAACAGATGGTGAAGGGCGTGATAACGAGTTCCCGTCGGACCCCAAAGTTCGCTGAACCAGGGAGCATGCGGATAGTTGACTGAATCCAGCAATTGCTCCTCAAACGTCATCTCCCCACCATCATTGGTCCAGCGATGCGCACCCAACGTGCGAATCTCGTTCAAGATCAATAATCCCACGCCAACCAAATAACCGACCAACCAGAATGGATCGAATCCCCACTCGCCATGCCACAGGCGATACCTGGTCAGCAACCAGAAACACCACAGGAAACAAAAAACTTCTTGCATCACAACGATGCGCATCAAATCTGGCGACGCGTCAGTCCTTTCGTAAAACGGATCGACCACTAATGTCGATGCTCGTCGATGGGCCCATTTCCGTGCTGCTGGAAAAACCCAACATATCGGGCTAAGGATCAGAAATCGAAAGACGCCCAGAAACGGAATCACCAAAGCTTGTGCGATAAAACCCAGAATAAACCAAGGGCTGTGATGACTGAGTGAGACATACTCACCGTCTTGCTTGGTTCCGTAGTGCTTGCGTCGATGATGGTCGACGTGAGGGTAGTACATAAACGAAGGCACCAAGAACAAGATTCCGCACAGCGCGTTCCAGACGATGCGAAATCCTTTGAAGCCATCCTTCGGCAGATGCACCAGTTCATGCGTGAACATCAACGCCCGCATGTACATGATCACGGTTACGAAGTAGGCGAAGACGACCGCGGGAATCAGCCAGGGAGCATCGGGATAGTAGCGGGGCAAAAAACGAACGAGATGGATCGCCGTATGTCCAACCAAAATCGAAACCAGGAAATCGGTCCAGTAGATCTTTGGATTCGGCTTGGTCAGATCTCCAATCAGTTCCCGAGCCTGTGCGAACGAAAAGTTCGTGCCGGCTTTCGGCTGGATGACTGTGTCTGGTGAATCGCTTGTTGTTGCTGACATGCTGATGGATGGTTCAAATCAATTGACCCGGGATATCAACGTCCCTGCCGCATCACCAAGTTAAATCGGGTCCGTTCGACGTGAAAGTCCAACGATCCTGCACAAAGATCCTCATTTGATCAAGTGAATATATGCAAAGTAGTGGTGTTAGAGCCAGAAAATCTGTCTTTCGGAGCCGGCCATGAGAGTCGTGGTGATCGGTGCGGGTGCTGCCGGCTTGGTCGCTGCGGCCGAGGCTGCCAGTCGATGCGCGGAGGTTTTGCTGCTGGAAAAGAACAACAAGACAGGCGTTAAGATTTTGATGTCGGGCGGCACCCGTTGCAATTTGACGCAGCACACCGACGCGCGCGGGATCACCACCGCCTTCGCCCACGCGCGGCGATTCCTGCAGCCCAGCGTTGGCGGTTTTCCGCCAGCGGAGGTCGTGGCGATGTTCCAGCGACTGGGCGTTGCCACCAAAGTCGAACTGACCGGCAAAGTTTTCCCGGTCAGCGATCGAGCCGTCGAAGTTCGTGATGCCTTGCACACTCAAGCGGTCAATGCCGGCGTCAAGATCCTGCTCGGCACCGCTGTTGAAAAATTGTCGCAGCAAGGAAATCAATGGCTCGTCCAGACCGGCGGACAGCCGATCCATGCCGATCGAGTGATCGTCACCGCAGGCGGCAAAAGCTGGCCTGGTTGCGGTACCACGGGTGACGCTTACGCCTGGTTACAGCAAGTCGGGCACACCATCGTTCGTCCCCGCCCGGCGCTGGTGCCACTGCTGGGCGGATATCCATGGACGCATGATCTGTCGGGCGTCACGTTAGATGAGTGCGTGGTGAGTGTTTGTGAAGTTGCAGCTGGTACACAACGCAAGAACAGACCTTTGCTGCAACGCCGCGGGTCGTGGTTGTTCACGCATTTCGGATTCTCGGGGCCAGCGGCGATGGATGTCAGTGGCACAGTTACGGCAGCCCCATCATTTGACGATGTCGTCCTGCTTGTTGATTTGTTGCCGGAGATCAACCATGTGGTACTGCAACAAGAACTGTGCGGGCGACAAGGGCAACCCGGCAGACGAAAACTTTCTGCGGTTCTGTATCCTTGGCTGCCCCGTCGACTGGTCGATGCATTGATTGCATTGACAGGTGATGACCTGCCCCTTGCAGAATTGTCAAAGCATCGATCGGCGCGAATGATCGAACTTTTGAAACGATTGCCTTTGCCGATCTCGGGAACAAAGGGATTTGCCAAGGCCGAAGTCACCGCCGGAGGTGTTGCCTTGGGCGAAGTCGATCCGCGAACGATGGCTAGCCGGAAAGCGGACGGTTTATACATTGCCGGTGAAGTCTTGGACGTGGATGGCTGGATTGGCGGCTACAATTTCCAGGCGGCATTCAGCACGGGCCGCGCCGCTGGGATCGCGGCGGCAGGCGTCACCTGATCAAAAGTCCATTTCGCGATATCCGTCGATCGGCGATACTGAGTAGCTGCCGATGGTTATCTTCCAATCAACCAGTGACCTCGATGGCTGATCTGATCGCTCAAGGCCCCGCCAGTCACCAAAGATGGCGGCGCCAGATTCCTGACTTCCTTTCGGGATGCGAACTAGTCATTGGCCGCAGTGACGGTGACTGGAATGTTCCCTGGGACACACTGATTTCGCGCCGTCACGTGCAACTGATCCCCAAGCCTGACGATCTTATTCAAGTGTGTTGCTTGCCCAACTCACGCAATCCTGTGTTTTACCACGGTCAAAAATCATCGGATTTCGTGCTCGTGCCCGGTGAGCATTTCGTGATTGGACGCACCACCTTTACGCTTGCCAAGCGCCCCGGCGCAACCGATTCGCCCGCTGCCGAGGATGTCACCGAGCACGCTTACGACTCATCGCTGCTGCGCCGCCGGAATTTTCGTGACGCGGCGGCTCGCATCGAAATGCTCAGTCGATTACCCGATCTGATCACCAGCAGCAGCAGCGATCAAGAATTATTGGTACGGGTCACCAACGTGTTGCTACAGTCGACGCCTGCAGCTGCGGCAGTTGCTGTTGTCAGGGTTGAAGAATCCGATGATTCCGACCAGGCCGCAGTGGCTTCTCCCGTGCGAGTACTTCATTACGACAGCCGCACTCCGGCACTGGACGGACCGCCTGTGAGTGCTCGGCTGGTTCGCGGCACCATCCAAAAACGCACGACCACATTGCATCTGTTTAGCGGTGTCCGAGAAAATTCGGCGGTGTACACCGCGAGCGACAATGTTGACTGGGCGCTGTGCGTTCCGCTTCGCAGCGAAGCATGCCCCGGCTGGGCGCTGTACATCACCGGTCAATTGCGAGCACAGCCGGCGGCCGACCTGGAACGATCCTTGCAAGCCGTACCCGATGAATTGCAGGACGACGTCAAGTTCGCCGAATTGGTCGGCACGATGATTGCCAACTTGCGTCAAAGTCGCCGCCTGGAGCGTCGCCAGGCTGCGATTCGACAGTTCTTCGCTCCCGTTGTCATGGACGCCCTGGCTGGCCGGGACACCGACCAGGTTTTGGAACCGCGCGAGGCTGATCTGGCGGTTTTGTTTTGTGACTTGCGCGGATTTTCACAGCGCAGTGAACGCGATGCCGATCAGCTGCTGGAACTATTGGCTAACGTCAGCGACGCACTGGGCGTAATGACGCGACATATCCTGGGCACCGGCGGCGTGATCGGTGACTTTCATGGGGACGCGGCAATGGGGTTCTGGGGCTGGCCCCTGGATCAGCCGGATGCGGCCAGCCTTGCTGCCGAGGCCGCCATTCGCATTCAGAAAGATAACATTGCCAGTTTCGAGACAACCGGATTTCGTTGTGGAATTGGCATCGCCAGCGGTCGTGCTGTTGCTGGACGGATCGGGACAAGTGATCAAGTCAAGGTCACGGCCTTCGGTCCCGTGGTGAATCTCGCCAGTCGCTTGGAGGGCATGACCAAAGCATTCGGTGCCGAAATCATTATCGATGAGGCAACCGCGTACGCTCTTCAACAAACAGCGGCACCCGCAAGCAGCTATCGCTTGCGTCGCCTGGCCCGCGTTCGACCGGCCGGCGTCACGACAGCCGTCGAAATCAGCGAATTGCTACCGCCGTTTGATCATCCGTCCACTTCACTGACCGACTCGCAAATCGCGCTGTACGAAACGGCGCTGGACGCCGTGATCAATGGCGATTGGAAGGATGCCAGCGGTCTGTTGCATCAACTACCGGACTGGGATCGCCCCAGAAATACCCTGCTGTCAACGATCGAAAAACACAATCAAGTCACACCAGCTTCGTGGACCGGAGTGATTTCGCTGCCCAAATTCTCATAGCCACTCTTGGTCGCCCTTCCATAGGCACGCATTCGTGAACGGGACTTCGCCCACACAACAACCCCTTGAATTTACACCTGCGATGTCGGTGGTGATGGTCGTCGTTTTGCTTGTCGGCTGGTTAGGATGGATGGGCCAACAAGACAACGAACCGCCCGCGCTGCAACCGCGCCCCGTTATCCGACGCGTATCAGATCAAGCGGTGCATATCCCCCAGTGTTCCCTTTCCGTCACACCCACCGCTGGTTGGTCCCACCTATTGATTGAAAACACGATCAACCAGGAACCAACGTTCATCAATCAAACAACGCAAACAATCGCAACCTTCGATCTGTCTCCGCAGGCAGACGAATCATCCGGACGCGAAGTGCAATACGATCACGTCACCATCGTTTGGCGGCCAGAGGATCAGGAACTCGGCGGCACCCACTTGTTGGAGGGATGGGTCAAAGATCATTCGGTGCCGGCCCGGCTCCGTATTCTGACGCGTGGCCAAAGCACTGACGAGGATCCGTCGATTGCCACGCTCTGCAATGCCATCCGTGTGGACGATTGACGCAGCCGCCGGCGCGGCGTCCTCCTGCACGACGCTAAGACGGTGCCGGCTTGGCCGCCAAATCCGGTCCATCTTCCAGCTTCCGCTGCGAAAGATTGCGGGCTTTTTGCACACAACATCGAAATAACTGGGGCCAGAAAAGGAAAAACACGCTCCACCACGTCAAAGTTCCTCTCTCACCATTTCCGCCGGCGATTTAGAATATGGGCTCAGAACGCCAAAACTACCCAGTTCACCTAACCCCCATTGTGGGCAATCGATGAGCCGATCACGACCGATCACCATGGCTATCCTGGTCGCCATGGCCACCACAACATCATCTCTCCATGCGCAACTCAGCGAGTCTCAGCGAGCGCAGTTGGTTAGCGATATGCGGGCCTCGGCCGACCAGCTGGATGCGACCAGGATTCCAGAGCTGGAAGTCAGCAAACAAGACTTCTTGTTTCGTGTCGCCGAACTCCATCAGTTCTTGCAAACCGCGACCACTCCGGAAAACTACGACGCCTGGCTGGAGTATTTTGAATTCGATCCCTTGATCAAGGCGATTGATGCAGGCGAATCGCCAGCCACGATTTGGCGTGAGGCACAAAGTCTTCAACATCGACTGATTGGCATAGCACCCGGTCTGGAAGTCAGCCAAGTTCGCGCGGTCCGCGATGCCGTCAATCAACTGATCCCTGCTGTTCGCTATCGCGATCGCGAAAAATCGGTGGCACTAATCGGCAGACAGTTGAATGCATTGGCAACACGGTTTGAGCAGTTGGCATCCGTCCCATCGATCGATGACGCTGCGGCATCGAATTTAATTCTGGGAATCCTGGACGACGCCAATCAAGACGTCCCCGCCGTGGAAACCTTGCGGCGTCTGTACAGTCATCCCAACGCAGCGGTTTGGATCGGTGAATCGCTGGTCCAACAGGTCGTCGGGCGGCCGGTCGATGAAAGAAACAAACCGGTCAACGACAACATCTTGGGAACTCGGATCGTGGGCAAGGCAAATCTGAATGGCGTTGTCCAAGCCAATTTATTGCCGGCCACGAATGCCGTCAGAATGCAAATCACGCTCACCGGCCACGTCAGCAGCGACAACATCGGATACAACGGGCCCGTGCGTTTACGCACGAAAGGCTATGCCGGGATTTGCGTGACGCGAACCGTCAACGCATCGGAGTCCGGTTTTGTTTTTGAACCAACCTACACAGATGCGAACTTGCAAACAGAGATCAACGCGATTGAACATCCTTTGCGATTGGTGCGGCGTATTGCCTGGCGAAAAGCACGGCAAACCAAGCCCTTGGCCGACAAGATCGCGAAAGCTCGCATGCAGCAGCGACTCGGTGATGAATTCGACCAGGCAACCCGCGAAACCGCGTCCGCGGCACCTCCGGATCCACTCGCTCGCGTACGCCCGATGCTGCAGCGACTTGAACTCCCGGAACCTGCCCGTGCGTTAAATTCGACGGATGACGCGATCGTCGTGCATTCGATTTTTCGCCGCACTGATCAAGTTGGTTCGCCGGTTTCGCCACCGCCGTTTCCTACTCGCTACGACGCGGTCATCCAGCTGCACGAGTCAGCTCTCGATAATGCGTTTGGCCATCTGTTGGCCGGCCGCACCATGAATGAGGGGCAAATGAACCAGCTGCTGGCCGATGCCGGACGCCCCTTACCCGCTGCCGAGGAAAAGCAGGATGAACCACCTTTTGAAATTGATTTCGCGAAAGTGCGCCCGATTGTATTCGAGGCTCGCGACCATGCCCTGCGAGTCGGTATTCGCGGTACCCGTTTTGCGACCGGGCGACGCGAACTGACACGGCCACTGGAAATCACGGCGCAGTACACTGCGGCCACGACTGAGGACGGCGTCGCCATCTTGACCCGCGAAGGCGATGTTCAAGTCGACTTTCCCGGTAACCGACGTCTGACCATCAGCCAGGCCGGTTTGCGGCGAACGATCGAAGAAAAATTTGCTGACGTGTTTCCCACGATTCTATTGGATCGACCCTTGGAAGTTCCAGCCGATGTTCCCCTGCCGGCCATGCGCGGCCGTGTATTTCGGCCGCGGTTGGTGACCGCAAACGATGGCTGGCTAACCATTGCAATCCGTTGACCGCTGGTTAATTGACCGTTGGTTAACGGAACTGACGATGATCGCTGGCCCGGCCGCTAACAAACCGGTTGCCCTCGACAAAGAATCGTAATTGTAAGTCCGTGGCACTGCTGATACCGATTCGCGTACTCGTGGTCACCTCAGCGGGATCATGACGGCGACCTTCCCTGATCAAAAGCTCGGTACCGGCAAGCAAATCGATTCCGTCCTGTTTGCGGTCGACCGCCAATGCCTGACATAACATCGCGGGGCCGCGAGTCAGGCGGCGGAGATCTTCGTAACCGCGATTCGCCTTCATGATGTCGATCCCTTCGCTTGGCTCGATCGCACGGATTAACACGGCGCAGCCCAACCCTGATGATTCGGTGACAACATTCATGCAAAACTTGGCGTGAATCGGATACACGTACAAAGTACCCGCACGCTCGAACATCGCTGCGTTGCTGGGCGTCTTACCTCGCGCACTGTGACTGGCGGGATCGCCGCAGGGCAGATACGCTTCGGTTTCCACAATGTATCCACCGACCCACTGACCCTGTGTACGGCGAAGCAAAGTCTTGCCCAACAGCCCGCGCGCCACGATCGATGTTGGCCGATCAAAAAAATCTCGCGATAAGCACTCTGCAATTTGTTTGACCACTCCTGATCTCCGCGGTTCTATGCTGGTATCTGCATTCATCATTTTGGCCAAATCGTGACGGGCGACAACCTTCAAACAACTAGCGACCAGCTATCCCCGCGCTGCCTTGTCGCGCGGTGGGTGGTACCGGTGTCACAACCGCCGCTCCATCGCGGCTGGGTGCAGGTACTCGGAAGCAACATCGTGAAGGTTGGATCCGGCAACCCAGACTCGCCAGTAACAGATCTGGGTGATGTGGCACTTTTGCCGCGTCTGGTGAACGCACACACTCATTTGGAGTTCTCTGATTGCGATCTGCCGATTGGCCGCCCGGGAACTCCGCTTTGTGATTGGATTGGTCAGGTCGTTGCCTCCCGTGTCCAGGCGACAGCTGCACAAACGGCAACGGCGATCGCACATGGAGTCAAGGAATCGGATGACAACGGTGTCTGTTTGATCGGCGAGATCACAACACCGCCCTGCCGATACAGCGCCAGCCGTCAGTGGCCACAGATTCACTCATTCGCCGAAGTTTTGGGGCTGACCCAGCAGAGAAGCGACGAGCGCTTGGCGGCAGCCAGAGAGCACTTGAGCGCAAATTCCCACGCCGGTCTTAGTCCTCACGCCCCCTATTCGACTTCTCGCCAAGCGATCCAGTCATGCGTGGATTTGGCAAGGCGGCACCGGCGAACACTTGCCATGCACGTCGCCGAGTCCCCAGCCGAGCGGGAGCTATTGACACATGGATCTGGCTGCTTTGTGGATGCCTTGAAAGAGCTTGGTGCTTGGCAAACAGGTTTGTTTCCCTGGAGCAGTGACCCATTTTTGGATTTGATTGATCAGCTGTCGCTTGCGACGCGCGCGTTGCTGATCCATGGCAACGACTTGTCGGCGGTCGAAATCGAGCGTCTTACGCGGTATCCGCAGATGTCGGTCGTTTACTGCCCGCGAACCCATGCCTTCTTTCGCCACCAGCAACATCCCGTTGATCGTTTACTTGCGGCCGGCGTGCGTGTCGCGCTCGGCACAGACTCGCGAGCAAGCAACCCTGACCTGAGCGTTTGGGGTGAAGTCCAGTATCTCCTGCGACATCGCCCGGATTTGGATCCGCATTCTGTGATCGAAATGGCAACAGTCTGCGGCGCTGACGCATTGGGGCGGCCAGACCTGGGTCGGCTTGAGGCTGGAGCAAGAGCGACGTTGGGTTTCGTCCACACCCGGGCGGCCAGGCTGGATGATCTGTACAAAAGCCTGGCGGAGCAGGGATTTCAGTCTCTCCCCGCGGGTAAACTTGGGACCTAGTGCTTCGTCCAAAGTGGCTTGAAAGATCAATGTGGTTGGAAAAGATCAGCCGGCACGCGTTAGAGAGCGTCCCGCTGAGGAAGGAATTTGTGCCTGGCTGTTCTTTGGAATCACCAGCGTTGTAGGCATGACGTTTTCATTTGTCACAACCAGACCACAACTGCGTAGCAGTGGCAGTGTATAGCCTGGGGCCAGGATTGCTCGTCTCAGCGAGCATTCCGCAGCCCCAGGAATCGTCTCCAACCTGATCTGAAACCTTCGCCGCCACGATTCCGAACCGGGCCGCGAGTTTCTACCGATGAAATGGCTGTTCGTTTGCCTGCTGCCGCCCAAGTCGATACACTC
>JBFJVZ010000162.1:0-15185 GCA_041623895.1 Pirellulaceae bacterium
AGTTTAGAGTAGGCTGGGCTCGGAGAGGAAGTCGCGAGCCCGCAATCCATTGAACACCGATCGCAGTTTCGAGCTTTCGTTGGACGCCGAAGTTGGACCAACAGAGGCGGCAAACGCAATCTGCAAACTGAACGAGGTGACGCACACCTCCGCGCCCCGACGTTCGCTGGGGAGTGCTTCATTGGTGACTTCAGGCGACCAGTATGTTTGGGCGAACGTGGCGACGGGATTTGAACTCTGCAACACCCAGGCATCAATCGAGTTAGAGCGAATTGTGGTCTTAACCAGTCGACTTTGCGGATCCGATTGAACTCGTGAACGGTTGCCACAGAACGCTGTAAATCCTTCCTGTGCAATGAGAAACAGCTCACCGCAATTTGAACGCGACGAGCTGTTTTGATTTCAAGTCGGGGCGACAGGATTTGAACTCGCTCTCAACAACACAGAATCCAGGGCCTCTCTGCAACTCTCTTCGGTCCGCCAGACCGAGCGCAGTTGTGTAGGCACCTGTTGTTCGCTGCTGTTTGTCTCAACACCAAAACTCTCATGGCAGGGAAAACTTCTTCTTGATTGCCTTCCTGATCTCGGGTCCGTATCCGCTGATCCAGACGGCTCGACCCGCCTCGTTCAAGTGACAGTGGTCGTCGAACAGCGTTTCCCCCGGTATCCCGTGCGGTTCATGCTCGGCGACCAAAGATTCCACGTCCACCAGCGGCAATGAAAACTCGTCGCTCAAGTCGCGGAGTATCTTGTTTTCCAGCTCGCTGCATTGATGCCGGCCTGGAGTCTCCACCAAAATCTTTTTGGCCAGTGCCAAGCCATCATCGACCGAGCCTGCTTTGAAGAGTTCGTAGACTTGTTCATATCGAATCGCTGATTGTTTGGGTATGTAAGGACGAAGCAAATTTGACGACACCGTGCCGATGATCACGGGGATGCGCTGCTGCTTTGCCAACGTCAGGATCAAACGCAAGTTGTGTTCATAGTTCTGCATTCGGTCCTGGACATCCTGGGCAGTGAAATCGTAAGTCCAGGCGCGCGCGAAGTTGGATTCGCTGACCGGTTCGTCGCTGGCCAGCAGCCGCCGATTATGTTCCTTTTCCAAGCGACTGAGTTCGTATTCCGTCTTGCGATCGCGAATGAAGCGAATGATCGCGGACTTGGAGATCACACGATCGAAGCTCAGGTTCTTTACACCCGACAGTTTCAATTGTTCGACTTCCTCGAATTCATTGTGCCCGCTGTACAACAGGATCAAATCCAAGTCGTAGGCCAACATTTCGCGGAACACGAGCACCAGGCGGTGGCTTCCATAGGCGAAGCCTCCACAATTGATGACTTCGACCCGCTGCAGCTGTGGTTGAAATTCGTCCGTGAGTTCTCTTTCCAAGTCCTGAAATTCGGGTTCCAGGTAGTTCACTGATGATCCGCCCAAAGCCAAGATGCGATACGTGTCCTCGGGTTTGGATTGGTCAAAGCGTTGGCGGACGAAGCTGACGCGTTTGGCTGGATGCGTTTCCATCCGCCCGGGGTGTAGCGATGACTCGACGAACAGACGGCTGTCGTTGTTGAAGCCCAAGCCGAAGTCCACGTGTTGCGGAGGCTCGATGAACTCGATCCCGCGAAACAGGCACTCGGCCAAACCGAAAAAAACCGCGGTAACGATGACGCTGAAAGCAATTCGTTTCCGTAAGCTGAGTTTGGGCCGGGCTTGGTTCATGTGTTTCTTGGTTTGCGTTGCCAAGGCGGCAGTAAGTCGCACCGAGGACGGTCGCCCGCACACGACTGCTTGCGTTTTGACTTTACAACGGCTGCCTCCCTCGCGCTAACCCTGCGTGGGCTGCTACAATGCGTTGACGTCACTCTACAGAATTTCTTGCATGCGTGGACTAATTTCCAAATCGACCTTGGCGGTTTTTGCTCTGATTGCCCTAGCGATCGTGGCCGTGATGATCGTCGACCGCCCACAGACGACCGATCCGGCGGTTGCGACCGTGTCCAACCGGCCGCTCGTTGTGCCGGCGGCCGGGTATGTGGGGGCCGCTTCCTGTCAGGAATGTCATCGAGAGCAATTCGGCTCCTGGCACGCTTCGTATCATCGCACGATGACGCAGGTCATCTCACCCGAAACAGCCCCCCAGGCCATCCAGGATACGACCGTCGAGGTGGACGGCCAGAGTTATCAGTTCGAACAAGACGGCGACCAGTACTTTGTGCAGCTGAATGATCCCACCGTCAATTGGCAGCCGCGTCGCCGCCAATTAGTGATGATGACCGGCTCGCACCACATGCATGTCTTTTGGTATGAATCGGATTTTGAGCACACGCCTGCGCAACTGCCAATCCTGTACCTGCGGGACCAGCAGCGCTGGATTCCCCGTCAGTCGGCGTTCATTCAGCCGCCGGAGGAACCAACGGGGTATGAACTTGGTCGTTGGAATCAAACCTGCAGTAACTGTCACTCGACTTACCCCAGACAGCGACTGCAAAAAGAAACGCGAATCTGGGACACGCAGGTCAGCGATTTTGGGATCGCCTGCGAAGCTTGTCACGGACCCGGTCAAGGGCATATCGCGTTTCATCGCGACCAGAGCGGCTCCCGGCAAGACGATCTGATTGTTAATCCGGAAGAGCTGCCTCATGAAGCGAAATCCGACCTTTGCGGTCAATGTCACAGCGTCCATCTTTGGAATTTCGATGTCGTCAGCGAAGACGACTTTTTTCAGCACGGTACGACATTTCGCCCCGGCAGCGCGCTGAAGGATACGCCTTTTGTCGAAGTTGTTCAGGCCAGCCCCGATCATTGGCAGAGCGAGGTGTTCAAAAAGTTTGCCATCTCGCCGCGCAAGCTGAACAGCCATTTCTGGCCGGATGGTGAGGTCCGCGTCAGTGGCGGCGATTATACCGCCATGATCGAATCACCATGTTTCCAACGCGGCGAACTCTCTTGCATCTCATGTCATACGATGCACGAGCAAGACGTGAGCAAGCACGGGCAATGGCGCGAAGATCAATTGACATCCGGCATGCGAGGTAACCAGGCGTGCATTCAGTGTCACGGCGAATACGAACAACTGGCGTCGGCACACACGCATCATGCGGCCGGCTCAAGCGGCAGCGAATGCATGAATTGCCATATGCCGTACACCACCTACGGATTACTGAAAACCATTCGCAGCCACCGCATCTCAAGTCCCTCGGTGCAGACGACGATCCAAACAGGACGGTCCAATGCCTGTAATTTGTGTCACTTGGATCAAACATTGGAGTGGGCTGCGGATCATTTGGCACAGTGGTATGGACATGACAAACCGGAATTGACCAACGATGAAAAATCGACGTCGGCTGCCGTGCTTCATTTCGTGAAAGGCGACGCGACACAACGCGTGATTCAAGCGTCGGCGTTCAGCTGGCAAGCGGCTCGCGATGTTTCGGGAACCGAATGGATGCCGCCGTTTCTGATGATCGGCATGGATGATCCCTACGATGCCATCCGGATTATCTCGGAACGCTCGTTCCGATCGATTGGCAAGTGGCGTGAATTTTCCTACGACTTTCTGGATCCTCCGACGCAGCGCGCGGAAACCATTTCACGGGAATTAGATGCCGTGAAACTGCCGTCGCAGGCCGGCAAGTCAGCGTTACTGTTTGATGACCAGGGGATGCTGGAGATGCAACGTGTGAATGATTTGCTGAAGCGGCGCAACCACCGGCCCGTGGAGCTGCTGGAGTAAGCGGGCCGCGGCTGTTTGTTCCGCTAGCATATTTCAGCACAAGATTGGCAGCTTTGCCTTGATCTGGCCGCCGCAATCCTCTAACAACCTGTCATCCAACTTGCGAAAACGAGGTTAAACCATGATCCGCATGATCGCTTTATTTTTAGCACTGGCTGTGCTGCCGAGTTTGGCTGTGGCAGACGAGATTGTTCGCTACCAACTTGAAGACTGGAAAGCAAAACACATTCACGACAGCAAGAAGGCGGACGTGATCGCCAAGACACTGAAGAAGCTTGGCTGTGAATTAAAGCAAGACCAGCACAACGGGCACATCGACTTGAAGTACCGATGTCCCAAGTGGCGACAGCTGGAACTGGATTCACATGCAGAGGCCCACAAGTGGGAAAAGTGGCTGAAGGAATACCACTTCAAGACCGAGCATAAACACTAGCTCGTGCTGCTTCGAGTCAGTTTTTGTGTGCCGTGACGAACTAGTTTAGTGCTCTGTCAACTTTTGACTTGCGGGTAGCCGGATTCGCCAGAATTCGGTTCGTTCCAAGATTCCCCGAAGTCTGGTGACATCGGCTACGACCACCACCCTAAGATTGAATCTGGACAAAGCACTAGTCCTGTATTCCGCCGCGTCAACTTATCACATCTCCCTTGTTTACCACCGGATCTCGCGATTCGGCAAGAAGTTTTTGGATCTCATCGGCCGCGATCTTCGCGGCTGGCGTGGGATCGATTCTTAGCGCCGTGGCCCGGCAAGCCTGATCAAACTTGCCGGTCAGGCAGGCGGAAAGTGCTGATTTCAAATCATCCTCGCGCCGCAACCAAACTCCGCAGCCCAACTGCTCGGCGCGAGTTGCATTGTCGAACTGATCGAATGCCATGGGGCGGATGACTTGCGGCGTTGCCGCCGCCAGCGCTTGCGATGTTGTTCCGATGCCACCGTGGTGCACGATCGCGGCGGCGTTTGGCAACAGTGTTCGCAACGAGACATATTGGCGACACTGAATTTGAGCTGGCAGCGACGCTGGAAAATTTTCCGCGTGAGTAGAAAGCAGCAGACCTGGATGATCCAGCTGCAAGCAAACATTAGCTGCGTGTTGGAAGAATTTTTTGCAGTGATGGTTGGCCGTGCCCGCGGTGAACACAAAGGGCCGGTCTGTTGTTGATGTATCGATCTCTGTTTCGCTCAAATCCTCCAGCGGAAAACCGGCGTGCAGCAACGTGGGAGCAAACGATTCCGTGGCCGGAGCAAACCAGTTCGGATACATCGCGATGATGCGATCAGGTGAAAGCCACCACTGGTGGAAAATTCTTTTCACGCGCGGCAATCCATGCTCGGCTCGCAAGCGATTGACGTGCCCGGCAATTACCGGATCGAGACCAAGTCGATCGGCCAGCCAATAAGCTGCGTTGACCAGCCAAGCGGGGCGCCGCGGTTCCCACCACCACGGCGTCACCCGGGGCGGCGACTGTGGGATGCGCAGTATCGTGGGAGCCAGATGGATACTGACCATGGGCGTTGCTGCATCCAGATCACGAAAGATACGCGAGCTAAGATCAAGCGGATGTGCCACCAAAATCGTTTCGCCGGGACGGTGATACTGCCGAATCAGATCGAAATGCGGCTCCAGGAATTCGCCGACCAACAGGCGGGCGACTCTTCGCGCACCCCGTACCGGTTTCCAAAACAGCGGATCCTGCAGCGCTTCGTCGAATCTTGCTTTGCTAAATGCGATTTCGACTCTCAGATCGGCCGCTTCGGCAAGCTCAGCGTAGGGTTCGGCGATTGAGATCACGACGTCCAATCCGGCTTGGCGGAGTTGGCTTCCGATGGCGATCATCGGATTCACGTCGCCGCGGGATCCCGGTGCAGACAGAATTGCGAGCACGTTAACGCTCGATTTCGTAGTCGGTGATCTTGCGGTAAGCCGTTGCCCGGCTGACACCCAGCAACTTGGCGGCTTCGGGAACGCTACCGCCGGTGCGGTGAAGCGCTTTCTGAATCAATCGCTTTTCCCATTCTTCGATGCGTAGCGTATCCATGCGGCTCAAGCCGGTATCGCGAAGTCCCAAATCGCCTGTTTCAATTTCAGGGTCATCAGCCATCACGACCGCACTATCGACGACGTTGCGAAGCTGGCGAACATTGCCCGGCCATGCATATTCTTTCAAGCGCTCACGGGCCGCGGCCGATAGGGTCAATGATGCGCGGCCATGTTGCAGCGTAAAGTGTTCCAAGAAATGATCAATCAAAAGATCCACATCATCGCCGCGATCACGAAGTGGCGGCACGTACAATTCAAACACGCTGAGCCGATAGAACAAATCTTCGCGAAATTTCTTATCCCGCACGAACTCGGCCAGATCGCGGTTGGTGGCTGCGATCACACGCACGTCAACCAGGACTTCTTCGGTGGCGCCAACGGGCAAGAAGGGATGGCCTTCAAGGATGCGGAGCAGTTTTGCCTGGCCTTCGAGTGTTAATTCCCCGATTTCGTCCAGGAACAATGTGCCCGTATGGGCTTGTTGAAACCAGCCGACGTGATCACTATCGGCGCCGGTAAATGAACCTTTCTTGTGGCCGAACAGCTGGCTTTCGATCAGTTCATGGGGAATGGCGGCGCAGTTGACCGTCAACATAGGGCGCTGCGCACGTTTGCTGCTGCGGTGAACCGCGCGGGCGACCAGTTCCTTGCCGGATCCGCTCTCACCGCGGATCAATACGCTGCCATTGGCCTGGCCGACCCGCTGAATACGTTCTTTCAATTTGACCATCACCGGACTGTTGCCGATTAACTCGTCGGTCTCCGCGTTGCGATCGGCAATTCGTCTGCTTTCGGCGCGCAAGGAATCGTGCTCCAACGAGCGACTTAAGCCCACGGCCAATAATCGTCCCGCTGCGACAGCCAACTCGAAATGAGATTCCGCGAATGACGGATCCTTGCGGTAGAGGTGCAAGACCCCCATGTCGTTGTTACCCACAGCCAACGGCACGTAGATCGCATCTGACCATTTGGGGTCGGATTGGGCGCGCACGTCTGAGGCGCTTGAATCATCTGAATCCCACTGATCATTGATCCAAATCGCTTTTCCTTTCCCGATCACGCGCCGCAGCAACGAACGGGCAAGTTGAACTTTGTCTGTGAATTCGGGCGGCACGACCCGCTGAGGTTTTTGACGGCCATCACCGGAATCAAAAGAAATGCCCACGGCGTCCGCCTTGGTGCGGTCGCGAAGCAGTTGCAGAGTTGAATCAATCGCCTCGTCGGTGTGATTGGTGCGAAGCAGGTTCAGGCTGAATAGGTACAAGTCCAACACATGGCCCGAGTTGGCCAGCCGTATTAACGGATCCGCATCGCCACCCATGCCCTCAGCCATCGTCACGTCTTGCACGATCGTGGGAAACGTTTCCTCTTCGACTCTGCCGCTCGGATGTGGTTCGACGAGCCGCAATTCGGTGCCCCCGATCTTGACCACCGACTTGTCCAACAATCGAGCATGGTCGGCTTTCTGACCGTTGACGAACGTCCCGTTACGACTGCTCGTGTCGCGCAACTGCCAATTCCCGTCCTCGAAATAGACGACGGCATGAAATCGAGAACTGACCGGATCTGACAACATGATTTCGCAGCTAGAGCCCCGGCCCAGATGCATGGGCCGGTCTGGATCGAGCACGAAATGTTTGCCTGTGTCAGGCCCGGACTGGACTGACAGATACGCCACCATCATTATTCAGACAGAAAAAGAAATAGATGTTCGCCCAAATTGGGCCGTCTCATTTTCGGACAGTCTCATTTTAAGGCGCAGGCCGTCGGATAGGGGACCGGGGTGATCAAGAGTCACCCGATTCGGTCGAATTGATCCCACGACCCGAGGCATGGCTGGCTGGACGCAGCATTCGATCGAGCGTTTTGAGAGCAACAGGCATCGGGGACGCGGATTGTTGACACTCGTCCCACCATTTTCTGAGCGTGCCGGCGGTGGCCCCGTCCCCCAGACGCCAAAGCTGCAGCGCGGTCAAAATCGGAAGATCCGAGCCAGTGGTGATTCCAAGCTTGGCGCCGGCCGCCAACACCACAGGAACGGCGCCCAGCGACCAAGGCATGCCCGTGGCGGTCTCCGACGATTTTTCTCGTATTTGTATTTCGATTGCCAATTGACTCAGCAACCACGCCACTCTGAGGACTTCCGGAACGGTCGGCTGTGCGTCACGCAAGACGGCTTCGATCCAAAATTTCCGCGATTCAGTGTCGTAGTTGCCATCGCCGCCGCGCATCGGCTGCACAACAAGCCCATCAACCCGGGAAGGCCACCAATCGTCAGGCGGCTGATCTCGCCAGATTTGACGTGCGATGTCAGCCAAAAGAGCCTCGCCAACTTGCTGCCAGCGGTCGATCAGCAGTTGGCTGCGAAGCTGCAGCTGCTCCGACAATTTCGGATAGCGGGTGTGGAAGGCGATTCGGCATTCAGCCAGACAACTTGAGATTGCACTCGCAGTCTGTTCCAGCTGCAACTCACTGCATCCGGCATCGGCCAGCGCGATTTCGCAGATGCGGGCATTGCCCGAATCAAGAGCGTATTCGGTAAATAAGCGATCCCAAAAAGTCGCCACGTCAATCGATGCCGACAACAACCGATTGTTGATTTCAGTCGCAGGTCGGACCAGCGCCTGCTGGGTCTTGCGATCGGTACAAACGGTATCGGTGGCGACCACATAGGCCGCATGAATTGCACTCAGCTGTGGATCATTTCGCCAACGGATGGTCAATTTGCCGGCCAAGTCAATCCTCGCAAAGATGGTCGCGAATCCAGTCTTCTAATTCTTCGAAATCGACCGGTGGCAGATTCGACAGATCGGGCCGCAACTTGATCGCCTCATGCAAATAGACATGATGAATTTCTGATTGTTGTTTGTCCGTATTCCAATGCAGCATGACTCGAATGCAGCGTGGAAGACCGCCCTGAACATCGATTTCGTATCCGCACAGCAAGGGAACCTCGAACCAACCGAGTTGACGAGCCGCCAAGGCGGGAAATTCGGCGGTTAAGTCTCCAGTGACAGTAAAAAATGCACTCGCAACATCGCGCGAGTCGATGCCATTGCGACGGATCATCAATGCCAACAGTTGGCGTGTCGCCAGCAAGATCTGGTCACGATCGTCGAATTTGACGGTGGTCGCGCCGCGGACGCCTCGGCAAACGGTCATTACCAAATCTCATGAATCATGCGAAAAACGCAGGCTACCCCAGGCAGCTTATCGTGCTGGGCAGCGGAACCGGACGTCCACTATAGAATAATGTTCGCTTAGCCGATAATCGTCGGTAGGCCCGAATCGTCGGAGCAACCGACCGATTGCCGGACCCTCCACCAACTCCATGCCCGAGAATCGACCGGGCCGACTGTGAATTCAACCCATGGCCTTTAGTCGTCATCAAGAACGAATCGTCAAGAACTATTACCGCAACCGCGACGCCATCGGCTTACAGAAGGCGCAGGAAGCGGTCACAGAACTGTATTTGAGCGAAGGCAAGAAACGCGCTCAGATCTGGAAAAGACTGGTAAGCCACTTGGAGAAGATCGGCCTGCCTGCGGAACAAATCCAGCACCTGCAGGATCAAGACGACCCGGCGTTGGTGGCCGAAGTCCTGAAAAAATACGCCTGAGTGGTCCGCGGCCAGTTAAGCGGCAAAGTGAGGCCGCTGCTCGAGCTGCTGTTCCACCATCCGAAAACGCTCGCGCCAGAGGATTCGCTGCAGTAATCCTGGACGACGAAGATTCGGATCGCCAGCATCCAAGACGTGCTTTTTTCCACGCGCGGTGCGGAGAACCAAGCGGTCGCCGGGCAAAACACTCTCGACCACCCAAAACTTATCAACCACGTAGCAATATTGCTCACCCTTTGGGCTTGCAAAGATCTGGCTTGCGCGGCGACCCGGTGAGACGCTCCGTTTTGTTTTTCGGTAAACCGCCCAGTCGCCTGTTTTCCAATTCGCCCGCATGATGATGGCTCCGTAAGCTACGACGCTGGTAAGCGGTCGAATCCTCCTGATCCGCGTCCGCCGGCGGGGTTAGCGAACGGATGTGCACTTTCCCATAAGATGTCGCCGTTTTCAGCTTCCACATTTACAAGGATAATTCAGCCACAAAACGCCTGAATAGTCGAAAACAAGGGATTTTTTTGCGATTGGGCTTTTATTCACAGAATCATCTCACCCGCTGAGCGGGAACCGGCAGGAGTTCAATACTTTGCAGCGGTCGTTGTCAGCCGTATCATCAGTACAGTTGCACTCCATTTACCACGCAGCTGCCAACCGCTGGCAAGCTGAAAGGAACAAGAAGCAATGACATCAGGGCCCTGTTTCGCGTTGATTTCGACCATTCTGGCTCAAAATGCCGGCGCCGTCATTGCGATCGCCGGCGGCCTGGTCTTTATGTTTTTGCTAGCAGTCCTTGGGTTCTTCCTGATTCGCTACGGCAAGCTGTGGTTCCAAGCGTACATGTCGGTGGCCGACGTCAGTTTGGTCAGCCTGATCCGCATGCACTTCACCAAGGTGAATCCGAACGTAATCGTGCAGGCGAAAGTGATGGCGGCTCAGGCTGGTCTGAACATCAGTCGTAAAGACGGCATCAGCACACGACGGCTGGAAGCACATTACTTGGCCGGTGGCAACGTGATGAACGTCATTCACGCGATCATCGCTGCGCATCGCGCCGAGATCCCGCTGGACTTTGATCAAGCGGCGGCGATCGATCTGGCGGGCCGCGATGTCTTGGATGCCGTGCAGACGAGTGTTTATCCCAAGGTCATCGACTGTCCCGATTCCGCACGGAGTGGCAAAACGACACTCAGCGCCATCACCAAAAACGGTATCGAGCTTCGCGTGCGAGCCCGCGTGACGGTGCGGACAAATCTGGAACAATTGATTGGCGGTGCGACCGAAGACACGGTCATCGCACGTGTTGGCGAGGCCATCATCAGCTCCATTGGTTCGGCCGATTCGCACTTTGATGTGCTGGAGAATCCCGACATGATCACGCGGCGGGTGTTGCAACGGGGACTCGATGCGCAGACGGCCTTTGAAATCGTCTCGATCGACATCGCTGACATTGACGTGGGTGAGAATATCGGCGCTCGTTTGCAAAGCGATCAGGCGGAAGCGGATACGCGTGTTGCTCGAGCCCAGGCCGAGCGTCGCCGAGCCGAGGCGATCGCGGAAGAGCAGCAGGTGAAAGCCAAAGTTGCCGAGAACCGATCGCAACTCGTTTTGGCGGAAGCGGAAGTACCGATGGCGATGGCCGAGGCTTTCAAGGCGGGACGAATCACATCGCCAAACGGCCAAGGTGCGTAGGTCTTACCGCGTCAAATTCCCTGGCGGCACCCGCGCCGCCGGACAAGTCAATCAGCTTGCCGGAATCGTGGACCGGCCGAGCGAGATCGCCACTCCGCCTGTTGCGGTTTTTAGCCATTGCTTTACCTGCAACAAAGACCTGAAAGTCATTGTCCGCGTATCACGTGCGCTTGCCGCAGCTGGAATCGCTGTGCTGCGATACGACATGACCGGGCTGGGCGGCAGCGAAGGTGACTTTTCGCAAACCAATTTTTCCACCAACCTGGCCGATCTGGAAGCAGCGATACGTTTCGCTGAGCGTGAACTTGGTCACGTGACGGCCCTGATCGGTCATAGCTTCGGCGGGGCAGCATCGTTGGCAGCCGCCAGCAGCCACGCGAATGAAACTGCGGCAGTGGTCACACTGGCAGCGCCCAGTGACACGCAGCATCTGGCCGAATTGCTCTCGCGTATGGATCCGCGAATCGAGCACGAGGGTATCGGCGAAGTCGAGATCGGTGGTCGGCGATATCGCGTCACCAGTCAAATGCTGGATGACTTTCGCTCCCATGACTTGACCGGGATGATCCCCTCGATTCGAGCCCCGGCGCTGCTGATCCACTCGCTGGTCGATGAAACGGTCAGTTTTGACCACGCCCTGCGGGTCATGAGTTTGCTGACCGCTGCGGAGGATTCGGCTGCCGGTGTGAGTCTGATCTCGCTGAGCGAAGCTGATCATTTATTGACCAATCCCGACGACATCGCTTTTGTAGCGGCGGTTGTGGCGGCATTCATCCAGCGTCACTGCCAATCGTCATAACCGCTGCAAGCGGAATCCTGACAACCGGTCGCTGGGAATCTTGCTCTTGCCGCAGCACCTCATGCGTCGTCGATTCGTGGGCGCACTACGGTTGCTTTGAGAAAGGTGGATTCGCCTCCCCCAGCTCTTGCTTTCCGCCGTTATCGGCTAAACGATGGTCAAGTGCCCCATGCTACGCAAAAAACTGCCCACCTCTGGTTGTTCTCACAGCCGGTCCCGGCGCGGCCTTGCGGTGGTCGAATTAGCAGTTTGCCTGCCAGTCCTGGTGTTGATTCTGTTGGCCACGATCGAAGCCTGCGTGATGTTGCAGTTGCAACAAAATGTGGCGATCACCGCCTATGAAGGCGCCCGAATCGGAATCATGCCCGGCATCGAAGCCAGTGCGGTCCAGTTCCAATGCGAGATGCTGCTGGATGACCGCAACATCACGGGCTACACGATCACGATGGATCCGACGGATCCGAGAACGATGAATGAAGGTGATTTGTTTACCGTGACGGTCGAGGCGGACTGCGCCGTGAATTCTGTTGTGGGGGGAGTGTTCTTTGAGAACAAGGTCATTACTGAATCGGTTGTGATGAAAGCTGAATGACGACTGAGACACTATCCAGCTCCCAATCTTGAAGGCGACGAATCTTGATAAAAACAATCCAACAGCCCGGCGACCGAAATCGGAGCGGCGCGACCATGGTTGCCGTGGTGATCATGTTGCCGATTCTGTTCATGCTGTCGGCCATGGCGATCAATCTGGCCTACATCCAGGTGGTGAAAACGAAGGTCCAGATTGTTACCGACGCGTCCGCCCGTGCCGCTGGTCGTGCTTATGTCGAAACCGGCGATGAAGTGCTGGCGCTGCAGGCCGCACAAAACATGGCGGCGCTGAATCCGATTGACACGACGGTTGTGACCTTTGAGGCCGGCGACCTGGAGTACGGTCTCAGTCAACGAACCACGCAGGGCCAGGCGTACACATTCACGTCTGGAGTCAATGGTAATTCGGTACGTCTGAGCACCGCTGCATTCAACGGCGGCGCCGGTTCTGCATTGCAGCCTTTCTTTCCCACCTTTGGTTCGACCTTTGACATTCGTCCACTCTGTTCAGCCACCAACACACAAACCACCCTGGATGTTGCGATCATCGTCGACCGCAGCGGATCGATGGCCTTTGCCGCCGACGAACCCAGTGGCGGCACACCGGCAGCGGCACCATCGGGATGGGATTGGGGTGATCCTGTGCCTCCCAACAGCCGCTGGCTTGACCTGGTTGCTGCGGTGACCGGATTCTGCGAAGAGCTGACGGCGACGTCAAAAGTCGAAAAGGTTGGCTTGGCTAGTTACTCAAATACCGCGACGCGCGAAGTCGAATTAACCGACGACTACGCCGAAATTGACGATGCCAACTTTGCGCTCTCGATGAACTTTGACGGTGGCATGACCAACGTGGGAGAAGGCATCAAGAAAGGAATCGACATCGTCATCAACAGCAAATATGCGCGTCCCTGGGCGACCAACGCTCTGGTGTTGATGAGCGACGGTGTTCACAACACCGGCACCGATCCGATCACGGCGGCCGAGGAAGCGGTCACCCGGGGAATTCCAATCTACACCGTCAGTTTCAGCAACGAAGCCAACCAGGCATTGATGCAGCAGATCGCTGACATGACCGGCGGCACACACTATCACGCCGTTGATGCCCAGCAATTGAATGACGCGTTTCGCAACATCGCACGGCGGCTGCCGTCGATGTTGACGCAATAGGATGAAGCCCATGATTCGACAAAACACAAAGCGAGTCGCAACTGCCCGGGCTGGGGCGACGGCCGTCGAATTCGCGATCGCAATGAGCGTGCTGATGATGATCGTGTTCGCTTCGATCGAGTTCGTGCGGCTGAACATGCTCAAGCACGCTGTCGAACACGCGTCTTATGAAGCCGCTCGTGACGGCATCATCATTGGGGCCCAGAGTGCCGACGTCAAACAGACCGCCAAGGATCATCTTGCTTTGCTGGGAGTCACGAATTCGACGGTGACGGTCACCCCTGCTGCTATCAATGACGATACTGAAATCATCGAAGTCACCATCGACCTGCCGGTGAGCGGAAACACATGGATATCACCGTTGTATTTCAACGGCAACATCAGCGGGAAGACCCGGATGCTGGCCGAACGCGCCGCCGCCGACATGATGGGCGCACTGCCGCCGCCTCCACCGCCGCCCAGTGATCAAGATTTGTTGTTAGAACTCTGATTCAAATCCGCTGCGTTTGACTCCTGCGATTCGGTCAGTGGATCTCCCGCAATGCGTCGATCCCCGGCTTGTTCGCGCAGCCAGAGTGGAACGCACAGTACGATCGCGGCGGCCACTAAGAGTACGATTGGCGAACTGTCTTCGCCCGGCCACCAGCGTGCCGCGTTCAGGCCGCGCCAAAAGACAATCTGAAACGTCATTGCCAGCGGCATCGCAATGGCAAACCGCCCCAAAGCGTCGCAGCCCTTGGGAAGCATCCAGCGGCTGGCGACCGCGATCAGCGACGCCAAGATGACGACCGCCGGTGAGGCTTGCCAACCAACGATGATGGTCGGAATCGCAATGATCGCGATCAAATCGAGCAAGCGGCTGGTGTCGCCGCCCAGCGGATTCAGCTTCGGGTCTGCAGTTGGACAAAGCCCCCGGGCCAGCGAGCGGCCGAAGAATCCGGCTGCAACCAAAGCAGTCAACACTCGCATGATCGCATCCAAGTAGGAATGGTGTGGTGTCCAATAATCCGGCCGACCGGCTTGCCAGCTGACAATCATCAACGACGGCATGGCGACCATTGGCACAATCGTCGCCAACAACGCCCAAGCGACCAGCCGACGTGGCAATCGATTCCCATCGATGCGGATCAGTCCCATTGACCACGAGAAGGCTACCGCGACCGCATGATACAGGGCGGTCAGCAACACGGAACCATCGATCACGGGCGACCACAGCGGGCCGCCGTGCCAATGGTTGACCTGATGTGGCAGGGCCAACCGATACAAATGGGCAATTGCCAACACGGTCAGCGAAATTCCCACACACGCTTCGACGATCGGATATCGCGGCGAAATCGGCAGCTTGCAAGTGCGGCATCTGCCTCGCAGCGCGATCCAACCAAAAACGGGGAAATTGTCTCGCATGCTCAGCGTGGTCAAACACCGCGGGCAGTGAGAACGGCCGTTGACGCTTTCGCCACGCGGCATCCGCCAAGCGACCACATTCAGAAAACTGCCAACGGAGGAACCAACCCAAAACAGCCATAACGCGATCACCACATCAATCGCTC
>JBFJVZ010000163.1:0-15182 GCA_041623895.1 Pirellulaceae bacterium
ACGCCGATCTTGCCGATGTCGTGCAGCAAAGCCGCAATTTCTACGATGTAACATTCACTTGTCGACATCAGTTGACTTGCGACGGCGACACACAGATCCGCAACACGGCGTGAGTGGTCGGCTGTTGCGGCGTCGCGATAACCGAGCGCCGAAACCAGCGCTGTGACTGCGTGGAAGGGAATCGCGATGTCGCCTTGCTGCTCAGCGGGACTGGTTCGTGCTATTGAGTTAGGATCAATGTCAACCGATTCATCGACATCAGCGAAACAAACAACTCGGTTGCGACCGAACCGTTTGGCGACATACAGGGCTCGGTCGGCTTGTTCTATCATTCCCTGCGGATGTTCGCCATCCAGGCTTAGCGATGATACACCCAGACTAGCAGTGACCGGTTTGTCATCGACACTGATCGTCGAAGTGATTTCCTTGAGCAACCTTTCTGCTGCGCTGACTGCCTCGTGATGGTCGACATGCGGCAGCAGGATACAGAATTCTTCACCGCCATACCGACACACCGAATCACCGTCGCGTACGGTCGCGGCGAGCAGACTGCCAACCTTCTTCAATACCGTATCGCCGGTTGGGTGACCGTAACTGTCGTTGATCGACTTAAAGAAGTCGATGTCTAGCATCACGCAACTGAGGGGAAACTCATAGCGAGCGGCTCGACGCCACTCTTGCTCGGCCCGCTCGAAGAACTCGCGCCGATTCAGGCACCCGGTCAATGGATCTTTCGTCGCCAGTTCGCGAAGCCGATCGTTATGACGTTGCATCTCCTCGCGCGAAAGCGTCAATTCGTCAAGCATCTGCTGCAACCGAACTTCTTTGACTTTCAGTTCGCTGACATCTTCAAAGCTGGCCAAGACGCCTACGTAGTCACCTTTCCTACCTTCGATGGGTGCGAGATTGACGAGAAACGTTCTTGGGTTTTCTGCATCAAGCGTGAGCATTTTTGTGGCCTGGCTTTCGCCTTCGACCATCGGATCGAGCCACTCGCACTGAAGATTCGGGCAGTTGGATTCTGTGCTAAGCCAAGGCATTTTGGAGACGGGTTCTCCTTGCAACTGCGGTGCACTCAATCCGCTGGCTTGCAAAAAGGCCTGATTGACCAGAACAATACGGCCTTGCCCATCAATCACCATCAGCCCGCTGGTGATCGAGTCGAGCACGGATTGCAGACGAAACGAAGCCGCTCTCGATTTGTTCTGATCAGGCTTGCGCAAACAAAGATGGGTCAAAACTATCGCGACTGGAAGAATCATCAGCAGCAGAAAGAAAGGATCCTGGACAAGGGTCCCAACGCCCACGCGAGACAGCGCAGATCCGACCACGAAAGCCGAGATCAAGATGACCCCGACAATCAACGCGAGACCGGCGACAGTGCGAAAGTTCGCGGAGATGCCTGGGCTTTTGATCATCAATTTGGAAAACGCAAAATTGTCTCTGGCTTCAATAGTCGACGACACCAAGCGTACTTGGAATCGGGCGCATTCCTCTTGCCTTTCATTCGCCCCAACGACGACGGAGATCAAGTTCCGCGTTGATGTCTGCAAGGTGCGGTTTTTCAGGAATTCATACTTTGCCGTCAGAGTTTTTTAGTTCACGAATCATCGACGCGCTGTCGAATTCCTTCGTAAACTCAATACTGCTGAAAGATAGGAGGGGTGCGCAAAGTCTTTCTTCGGTAGCAGTTGGCGAATACAAGAGACAACTAACAATAAAAAAGACATTACCGAGCGATCGCGATTCAACTTGTACCGGATGTGAGAGAAATGTGGACGAATCTGCTGTCCAGAGTCTGCCGTTCAGGCAGTCGTAGCAGTCTCAATGCCTTCAACATTTGTACCGGTTACACGGTTGGTGAAGGCGTTGGCTGGGACGCGCGCGACTTACTCAACGGGGACGCATAACAGGCATCAAGCGAATCAACGGGGATTGCGATCAAAGTAGACGGATCTACTCGTCCAAGATCATTGGCTTGTCATCGCGCTGAGCAGCCATTCGCGAAAACTGCTGCTGCATCAATTGGCCGCTTGGTTCGATCAGCAGCGTTCCCGAGTCGGCCCTGGTGACCGGATCTTTGTTTTGCCAAAGCAAGAATGCTTCATTCTGTGCGGAAAGTCGCTGTTGGCGCGGAGCCACAAAGTTATAGGCAAGACTTTCAAAGCCACGGATGGTGCCTAAGGACCGTCCGGCGATAAAGCGAACGACATCGTAGGGATCGTCCAGCAGATGAGACAAGTAGGGCGGCATCCAGTCTTCGCCCGAAGCTTCTTTGGCCGGCGCCCAACCAAAATGCCAGGCGGTCAATGCCCGCATCCCTGCGTCTCCTGTCAGCGACCACAACACTCCCGAAGCGACCTTTTGCTGATCGTCGGTCAGCTTCGGTTTTTCCATTCCGTACCACTGCGATAGTCTGTCGTTGGCCCAACCGATCGATTTGTCCAAATGGCAAAGGTTGCAAGCACCGGGGCGGCCTGCTCGCAAGTCGCCGGTAGCATCGGGAGACGTGATCGTGTGGCTTCGAATTGCCTTCATCAGACCGTAGGTCGTGTGCGGCATGTGGCAGTTGTAGCAACGCGATCCCGTTGACGCGACCTCGTGGTGCGTGTGCTGTTGGTCGTACTTGTCTGCATCGTGACAATTGGTACAGGCCTGATTGGTCAGCATGCCGATGCCCAATTGGTCGTTGCTCCAGGACTTGCGATCACGCGGGTCACCTGGCTGCTGGTGAAGCGCATGGCAAGACGTGCAAGACATCGTCCCTTTCTGATAACAAGCGGATTCGATCAAGCCGTTGAATTCACGGCCGGAGACGCGAACCATGCCATCAGGCCAAAACGAACGCGCGAAGAAAACGTCGGGATCGACATCGCCCCGTTGAGCCAAATGATCGATCGACTCTTTGTTCAAGCGGTACAGGTGCCGAGATGAATCGAGTGTCTTGCCCGGTCGAAATGCGTGACCGTGGTTGCGGGTGTCGTCCGAAAGATGTGTTGTGATTGAGTGGCAGTTGCCGCAGACTTGTGAACTGAGCCGGTGATCCAAATTATCCGGATTGACGATCGGATCGTTGCCTTGGCGGTCTTTGGAACGCTGGAAGTGGATGTGGTCTCTGCCCGGACCATGACACGCTTCACAGGAGATGCCAAACTCGGCAACACTTGTATCCCAGTTGTAGTCGGCAATCTTCCGCTGCTTTGGGTGTGTTGAATGACACTGCAGGCAGGTGTTATTCCAGCGACCGATTTCCGGATCCATTGACGCGCCCGGTGGCTCTAGAAAACACGATTTTCGCGGTACCCACTGCTGGCTCTCTTTCAGATAGACAATTGGCAATTGGCCGATGACACGCGAGGCGAGCGTTGGGAACCAGTAGATCTGCATGTGATGCGAACCGGTGGTCATCACGATGGGAAGTAAAGCCTTGTCCGTCGACTGATTTTTCCCCATCAGCTCTTTGCCCGAGAGTTGCGCCCAAAAGGTGTCGCCTTTACGCGTCAGGTGATAGTGCTGCTGTTCAAAGGAAACCCGCTTATCATCAAAATCGCCAAACACGGCCTCGGGTGTGGCGATTTGCGTCATCGTGCGGTGGTAGGAGTCGTACCACGAGGCGTGATTCTCCTTATGGCATTCAGCGCACGCATCCGCGGTCACATATCCGTCATTGGGAATTTCAGTGGGCCGGTAAGGCTCAAAATCCGCGTGCGTGACGTTGCTGATTTCCTGATCTCCAGGGCCTGAATCCCCAGCCGCCGGTGTTATTTCCCGAAACATCAGCGGCCACAGCGCGAATCCAGTCACCACGAGCAATCCGGCTGAAATTGCAGCAAATGTTATCGCCGCATCTCGTGATTTTCTGGCCAGCAACATGGCAACCACCAGGCACACCACACACGCGGCTATGAATCCAATCAACGGGGAAGTCATTTAGCTGAGGTGCTCTAAGGGTGGTCGCCATGCCGACAAAGAAGTTGCTGCTCATCATCATAACGGTCGCCTGTCCAAATTCCAAAATGGAAGCGGCGGATACCACCCGTCGGAAAAAAGCAGGTTTTTTGATGACCTTTCCATCGGCGGTCAAGCCTGCGGAAGCTTTTTGACCGCCGGAGCACTATAGTGAGGGTCTCCACCAAGATTTTCGCGACGGTTTTAAAACCTGCTCGTGAGCATTCGATCGATGTAGGCCAAGAACTGTGCTCGCGCAGTTGCCTCTCGCCATTACCAGGACAGGTCTGGCCTACAGAGCAGAACCCCCAATCAAGCGTGATCGACCTTTTTGGAAGCACGATTCAAAAAATGCAATCCGTAACGATTTGGCAAGACAAGACAGACGCCGGCAAGGGTAAGGAAAGCGAGATCCCCTCACTAGGAAACCGGGTTGCCGCGAGCGTCGTGTTTCTCGTCGTTTCATTAAACGCCTCTTGGATCTGCGCGGAGGAATCGCCCACTTTTGGTCGTTTGCAAACCGATTACGAAATCACCGTACATCCCGTTCTCAAACAGTACTGCCTCGATTGCCATTCCACGGAAAAGCAAGAGGGCGAATTGGATCTGGAACGATTTGCCTCGTTGGCCGAAGTGCGGCGCGATGTGAACGCGTGGCAGAAGGTTGCCGAGATGTTGGATAACGGCGAGATGCCGCCTGAGGATAGCAAGCAACCTGGCGATGCCGAGCGGGAGCAATTGCGATCTTGGGTCAGGTCGTATTTGAATGCCGAAGCACTCTCCCAAGCGGGTGATCCAGGGCCGGTGATTCTGCGGCGTCTGTCGAACATGGAATACACCTACACGATCCGAGATTTGACGGGCGTCGATTCGCTGGACCCAGCCAGGGAGTTTCCCGTCGATGGTGCGGCGGGCGAAGGCTTTACGAATGTCGGATCCGCCCTGGTGATGTCCCCGGGACTGCTGACGAAGTATTTGGATGCTGCGAAACAGATTGCCAAACACGCCCTGTTACTGCCCGAGGGAATTCGCTTTTCTGGCAGCACAAGCTCACGTGACTGGACCGATGAGACGCTCACGCGGATCCGCGAGTTTTATGCCGCGTTCAGCGAATCCGGCGGCGGATCCCCAATGAACTTGCAGGGCATCCAATTCGAGACCAACAGTGGCGGACGATTAGAGGTCGACAGATATCTTGCGGTGCTGCAGGCGGAACGCGAAGCATTGACCAACGACAAGAAAACGATCGCAGCAGTCGCACATCAGTATCAAGTCAACGCGAAGTACCTGGGACGATTGTGGGAAATGCTGCATGCGGAGAAGCCATCGCTGTTATTGGATGCGTTGCGTGCCAAGTGGCGCGAGAGCAAACTGACGGCATCCGACATTCGGGCTTGGCAACAAGCGTTGTGGCGGTTCACCAGCGTCGGGCACATCGGCAAGGTGAATGGTCCTAAGGCATGGCAGGAGCCCGTGACGCCGCTTGCGACCCGACAAGAGTTGCGCGTGAAGCTGGCTGTCCCGAACGATGGTGGTGACGCCATGCTTTACTTGTCGGCCAGCGACGCGGGCGATGGTAACGAAAACGACGTGGTGATCTGGGAGCGACCGAGCCTGGTGATCGAAGACCATCGGCCGATACCGCTGGGCGATGTGAGCGACTTGATCCAGCGGATGGAAGAATTGGCAAATGCAGAATCCCGCCGTACCGCCCAGTACCTGCAGGTGATCGCCACCGCCGTGCAAACGGGAAGGCCGATCGAGGATGTATCGAAAGATCGCGGGCTTAACGCCAACGTGTTGGAGAACTGGGTGTCGGCGATTGGCGTGGGCAGCTTTGCAAAGCCGATTGTAAAAGGGCATTACGCCGACAAGATGACCAATGTGGGCGGCTATGCCGACATCCGCGGTTGGGGCTTCGCAGCCACACCCAGCTTGATCGCCAACAAGAACGCCGACACCATTCGCTTCAGCACGCTGACCATTCCCGGCCGCAGCGTCAATATGCATCCGTCGCCGGATAAGGATGCCATCATCTTCTGGCAAAGCCCGATTGACGGAAACATTCGAATCGACGGTTTGTTTGCGGATTCGGATGGTGTGTGCGGTAACGGGGCAGCGTGGCGCGTGGAATGGATTGGTCACGACGGTGCCGATACGATTGTCAGCGGTGAGTTCGATAATGGCAAACGAAGCAGCTTTTCGCCGGACAGCGAAATCAGCGTGCGAACCGGTGATTTAATCAAGCTTGTTGTCAGCGCGCGAGACAACAATCACAGCTGCGATACAACGCAAGTGCAGATCGTCATTCGCGAGCAAGGTGGCAAACAGCGGGTCTGGGATCTGGCCAATGACGTTGTCGATCGTGTCCAGGAAAGTAATCCGTTGGCGGATTCATTCGGGAATCTGGGCGTCTGGCATTTTTGTGATTCCTCTGTGATCGCAGCGGCCAAGAGCGTGATCCCGGTCGGATCAACGCTGGCTCTTTGGCGGGCATCGCTGATTGCCAAGAAACCAGAACAAGAGTTGACTTCGCTGGCGCAGGCCGTCGAAGACGTGATTGCTGGAGACTCGTCTGATCTGGGCGAGTCGGACCAGTCGTTGCGAGCTGTCTTTGGCAACCCGCGGGGACCGATGAAATGGCTGTCCCTGGCGATGGATGAATCGCCGCTGGTGGACATGGAAGTGCAGGCGCCATCCTTGCTGGAATTCAAAGTGCCAGCCGAATTGGCAGCCGCTGCCGAAGTGGTGGTGAGCGGCACACTGCATCCTACCAAAGGCAAGCAGGGCAGCGTCCAACTTCAACTTTTGACCAGCAAGCCGGAAACGTTAAGTGGCATCGATGCGGGCCAGGCGGAATCAGTCAACCTGAAAGGCAAGTGGACCGATCATAACCTTCACACCATTCATAGCGCTCCGGTGATCGTCAGTGAAGGAAGCGCGGCAAGACAGCGGTTTGAAGCGGCGTTCGATGATTTTCGGCAGTTGTTTCCCGCCGCGCTTTGTTACACGAAAATCGTTCCCGTGGATGAAGTGGTGACGCTGACGCTGTATTATCGCGAGGATAATCATTTAAAACGCTTGATGCTTGATGACGATCAGTCGGCCCAACTGGATCAGCTTTGGGATCAACTGATGTTTGTCAGCCGTGCTCCGTTGAAACAAGTCGACGCGTTCGATCAACTCTATCAGTACGCTACGCAGGACGCCGATCCGAGCGCCTTTGAACCTCTCCGCCAGCCGATCCGTCAACAAGCCGCCTCCTTCCAACGACGGCTGATCGAATCCGAACCAGTTCAACTGCAAGCGGTGCTCCAGTTTGCCGCGTCAGCCTGGCGACGGCCGCTGGAGAGCAGCGAGCAAGATCAGTTGCGGGCACTTTATCAGACCTTGCGCGCCCAGGATCTATCACACGATGCGGCGGTGCGGCAGTTATTGGCTCGCCTGCTGGTCGCACCGGCGTTCTTGTACCGCGGCGAACAGGCGGCACCCGGTACAGACCCGGCGCCCGTTAGCGATTGGGAATTGGCGACGCGATTGAGTTATTTCCTCTGGTCATCGGCTCCCGATAACCAGTTGCGTGCGTTAGCCGCGGGCGGCAAGCTTACCGATCCGGATGTCTTGGCTGCGCAGGCCCAGAGAATGTTGCAGGATGACAAGATTCGGCGGTTAGCGACCGAGTTTGGCGCCCAGTGGCTACATGTGCGCGATGTCCAGTCGCTGGACGAAAAAAATGAACGCCTGTTTCCCGATTTTGTCTCGTTGCGGGCCGCGATGCAGGAAGAAGCGGTGCGGTTCTTCATCGATTTGTTTCAGCATGACCGTTCGCTGCTGTCCTTGCTGGATGCGGATCATAGTTTCGTCAACGGCCCACTCGCGAAACATTACGGCATCCAGGTAACGAGTGAAGACTGGCAACGCGTCGACGGTTTCCGCGAGCGCGGTCGCGGTGGGATTCTCGGTTTCTCCAGCGTGCTTGCCAAGCAAAGCGGTGCCTCGCGTACCAGCCCAATTCTCCGCGGCAACTGGATTAGTGAAGTCGTTTTGGGAGAGAAGCTTCCCCGCCCGCCCAAGGATGTCCCTGTCTTGCCTGATCAGGCACCCCAGGGTCTAACCGAGCGACAATTGATTGAACGTCACAGCGGTGATAAAGCCTGCGCCCGGTGTCACGAGCGCATCGATCCGTTCGGTTTTGCCTTGGAAGGATTCGACGCAATTGGGCGTGCCCGCAGCAAAGACGCGTCCGGCTTGGTTATCGACACCACGGTGGAACTTCCTGACGGGACGAAACTTGAAGGCGTCCAGGGACTGCGAAACTATCTGCTAAACACACGCCGCGACGATTGTCTTCGCCAGTTTTGCCGTAAAATAGTTGGGTATGCCCTGGGAAGAAGCGTGCAACTTTCCGATCAACCTTTGCTGGATAAGATGCTCGCCGATTTGCAGGCCAACGATTACCGTGTCGCTGTCGCAGTTGACTTAATCGTCCGCAGCCCGCAGTTTCGCCAAGTGCGGGGGCGCGACAAGAATTAACCCGCAGCATCTGTTTTAGATTTGGACATTCTTGAGAATACAACCCGAAGCGTGCGCGAGGGAACTCTCGTCGATGAATGAATTACCCGCAGGATTATCCGAGATGAAAATGAACTGCTCGCATCACTTTTCGCGGCGTGTTTTTCTCCGCGGGGCCGGCGTTACGGTCGCCTTGCCCTGGCTTGAATCGCAGAATGTTTGGGGCGATGAATCTACCAGCAGCCAGCCGGCCAGTGAGGCACCAGTGCGACTGGCCGTTGTTTTCTCGGGTAACGGATTTCATTCCAAAGAGTGGTGGGCCAAAGGCGAAGGAGGAGCAATGGAGCTGGGCAAGGTGCTCGCTCCACTTGCGGAGTTCCGCGAGCAGCTGCTTTTTGTCCGCGGTCTGTACCACGAGGAGGCGCGTAAGGGAAACATCCACAGCTCCCAAACCGGCAACCTGCTTTCGGGCGCGCCGATCGCTGCCGGCGGCGAGATTCGATCGGGTACCAGTTTCGATCAAGCCCTGGCGCAGACGTACGGCCGTTCGACCAAAGTGCCAAGTCTGGTGCTGGGTTGCGAACGATCAAATCCGTCGGTGCACAAGAACTACTCGATGCTCTACAGTTCTCACATCTCATGGAGCTCGCCGACCACACCGACTCCGCTGGAAGTTTACCCGGCACTGGCCTTCGATCGCTTGTTCAAAGACGACGCCACGCCAGCCGACAAGAGCGTGCTGGACGCCGTGTTGGCCGAAGCGAATGAGCTTCGCCGCCGCATCAGTCAAAGCGACCAGCAAAAGCTGGACGAGTATTTGAATTCGGTTCGCGAAGTCGAGCAGCGGATCGAGAACGCCGGCCGCCGTGGCGAGTTGCAGGGTTGGCGGCCGACTTTGGATAAGCCAAACATGCAGCGGCCCGCAGACGGAATACCACAGGATGTTGCTGAGCACATGCGATTGATGTGTGACATTCTTGTGCTGGGATTCCAAACCGACACCACACGCATCACGACGCTGAAGCTGAACAATGATCACAGCGCTTTGCGTTTTCCGAATTTGAATTCTGTGGAGCGGACAGGACAGGGGATCGATTACATGATCCACCATCTGCTCTCGCATTCCGACGGCCAGGATTGGTTGCAAGTGAATCAGTTCTTCATGGAACAGATCGCCTACCTTGCTCGCAAGCTGGACGCGATCCAGGAAGGCTCACGCACGCTTTTGGATAATACGATGCTGCTGTCGTGTTCCAGCATGATGGCTGGCGCGAAGCACGACAACGACCAGCTTCCTGTGCTACTGCTGGGCGGGGGCGGTGGACGCATCCGTGGTGGTCGCGTGCTTGACTACAAAGACCAGCCGGAGCGCCAGTTGTGTCGACTGTATCTAAGTATGATGAATAAGATGGGTCTGAGACGCGAAAAGTTCGGCGATGCAACGCAACCGCTGGCCGAAGTGTAACGGGGCTTGTTTCAAAAGGGGTCTGACCCCGGCAGGCCGAATTTTCCCGAATCAATCAGTGCCCTCCAAAGGGTCAGCCCCCTTTGAAAACAAAGCTTCGAGACGCATGATTCCAAGGACACCAGAGCCGATCGCGACCGCGGCATTCGTCGTTCTGATTTCACTTCTGTTTGCGAATCTTGGCAACGCGGCCGATACCGCAGCGTTCGAATTCTTTGAAAAACAGGTGCGGCCGTTGTTGGTCGCGCGGTGTTACCAATGCCACAGCGGCAAAAAAGCGGGTGGAGGCTTGTCGCTGGAGACTGCCCAAGGATGGCGAACAGGCGGTGAAAGCGGCGCGGCGATTGTTGTCGGCAAACCCGATCAAAGTTTGCTGATTGATGCCATCAACTACGGCTCGCTGGAGATGCCGCCACCAGATGCTGGCGGGAGATTACCGGCCGACGAGATCGAGATTTTAACCAGGTGGGTCGCGATGGGAGCGCCGGACCCGCGCAGCCCCGGCGATTCGTTGGGTGGGATGAGTCTGGAAGAAGCGAAATCGTGGTGGGCCTTTCAGCCATTGCCAAACGTTGCGTCGCTTCCGACGCCAGAGCAAATCGACCAATTCCTGCAACGTAAACATCAGCAGTGCGGGCTGACGGCCGCACAACCCGCGGACAAACGCACATTGATTCGGCGCGCCACCTACGATCTGACGGGACTGCCCCCGACAGCGGAGGAAGTCGACGCGTTTCTGGCCGATGATTCCGCAGCCGCATTTGACAAAGTGATCGACCGCTTGCTGGAATCACCGCAATACGGAGTTCGCTGGGGTCGGCATTGGTTAGACATTGTCCGCTATGCAGATACGGCTGGTGAAAATACCGATCGTCCCTTACCGCATGCGTGGCGGTATCGAAATTGGGTTCTGGACGCTTTCAACCGAGACTTGCCATTTGACGATTTTGTTCGCATGCAGATCTGCGGCGACATCATCATGGCTGACGGTAACGAGCAGCAACGTGCCGAGGGCATCATCGCCACGGGCTACCTGGCCGTGGCACGTCGCTTCGGTCACGACATCGACAAAGACATCCACCTGATGCATGAAGATGTCATCGACAACATCGGCAAAAACTTTCTCGGGCTCACCTTGGGCTGCGCACGCTGTCACGATCACAAATACGATCCCATCACTGCCAGCGACTACTACGCGCTGTATGGGATCTTTGGGAGTACGCGGTTTTCGTTTCCCGGTTGCGAACCGAAGGGTCAGCCGCGAGACCTGGTGCCGCTGATCGATAAAGCAAAAGTCGACGCGCTGACGGCCGAGTATCAAAAGAGACTTGAGGATTACGAGCGACCGATGCAAGTCGCGGCCAAGGAATCGCAACGGTTGGGGGAACTGGCAGCCAAGACTTCTCGGATTCTCGCTTCAGCAACCGTCGGTGAAGGCAAATCGGTATCGCTGCACGAAACCGCTGGCGGCGAATTGGATCGTATTGAAATGCATCAGGGCGATGTGTTGCAGTTGACGGTATTGCCCAACGACAATCACGGCGCCGACACGACGCGTATCGAGTGGGAAATCCATAAGCGAGGTAGCGGTGAACAACGCTGGAATGTGTCCGATTTGATCCCGCGGTTGACTGCCGGCGGACCGGCGATCCTCGATCAGGGAGCGACATGGTGCTTCCTGGATGTCACCAAGGGCCCCGTGTTCTTGGCTGACAAAAAGTTAAACATTCAGCAAAAGCCAAGTCTGAGTGGGTGGGCTAAGGCCGACTTGCCTTCTGTCACGGTCAATGCATCCAGTGAACCAGTGTCTGTGTGGACGACGCTACCTGCCAACGCTTTCTTTGTTCACCCGGGTCCAAAGCAAGACGTCTCTGTCGCCTGGGTCTGCCCCGCCGACGGTGAGTATCAGGTTCGAGGTCTGGTTGCTGATGCCCATCCGGCTGGACTGGATGGCGTTTCGTTTCGGTTTCAGCACTTCACGTCGGCTGAACTTGGCGAGGGATTGATCGCACTTGGTAAATTGGCTGCTGCTGCAAAACCACCGCGTCCCGCACCACCGGCAATTCCCGTCGCCTACGCCGTTGCCGAAGGAAAACCAATGGATGCGCGGCTGCAACAACGCGGCGATCCGGAACAACTTGGTGACCAGATCGGGCGTCGCTGGTTGTCCGTCTTTGGCGGCGAGAAGATTGCGTCGCAAAGCGGTAGTGGACGACGCGAACTTGCCGGCTGGATCGTCGAGCATCCCTTGTTCGCACGCGTCATGGTCAATCGTATCTGGCAGTGGCACTTTGGTCGCGGACTGGTTGCGACTGCTAACGATTTCGGTTCGCGTGGCGAGCCACCCACACATCGTGAACTGCTCGATTGGCTGGCTGCACAATTTCGCTCTGGTGGGTATCGGATCAAACCGCTGCATCGAATGATCATGAAGTCGGCGGCGTACCAGCGAGGCAAAACGGCCGGTGCTTTGCTGGCCGAGCAAGATCCGGACAATCGCTGGCTGGCCCGTTTTTCGCCGCGGCGATTGACGGCAGAGGAAATCCGCGACAGTCTGCTGGTGGCAAGCGGACAACTTGATCTTTCCTTTGGCCAGGCCCATCCGTTTCCAGCGGCAGCCAGCTGGAATTACACGCAACACAATCCTTTCAATGCCGTTTACGACAACAATCGACGTAGCGTCTTTATGATGGTTCAGCGACAGCGGCGGCATCCGTTCTTGGCGCTCTTTGACGGCGCCGACCCCAACTCCAGCACTGCCGCCCGACAATCAACCACCGTGCCAACTCAATCGCTGTACTTTTTGAACGATCCCTTTTTTCATCAGCAGGCCGCCGGGTTCGTAGAATCGATCGGGGACGTGGCGGATCAAGCGACTGGAGTACAGCGTGCATTCCGGCGTTTGTTACAGCGGCAACCGACGGCCAATGAAATGAAGATTGCCAATCGTCTGCTATCACAATATCCAGGCGAAACGACGGAGAAATGGTCAGCGTACGCCCGTGTGTTGATGGCTACGAACGAGTTTTTGTATGTGGATTAGTTAGTTGCTGCCTCGCAAAACCGTACCTCGCCCTTGGCGTCGCGTTAAACGAACAATTGCCTTGCCTTTGGCGTCGGGTTAAACGAATACGATGAATCCTAGTCCCAGCCGTCGATCACTTTTGCGTTCCGCTGTTGTCGGTTCGCTGATCTTTCCCGGCGTCGTGCAGCAATTGCTAGCTGACAGCGGTGATCCGTTGGCGGCGCGGCAGCCTCATTTTCCTCCGCGTGCAAAGAACATTATTTTCTTGTTCATGACTGGCGGCGTCTCGCACGTCGATACCTTCGACCCCAAGCCGGCATTGCACCGCGACGTCGGCAAGGAGATCAAAGCTGATCACCCGGAAATCAAAGACCGACCGGGCTACGAGCGGATCTTCCTGAAAGAACCTCAGTGGAAGTTTTCCCCGCACGGGCAGTGCGGCACCGAAGTCAGTACGCTGTTTCCGCATCTGGCGACGTGCGTTGATGATATTGCCATGATACGTTCGATGCACACGTCCCACTCAAATCACTACAACGCAACCTTGGGCATGCATACCGGATCTTTCGCGTTTTCGCGACCGAGTCTTGGTGCCTGGATCAGCTACGGACTCGGTACGTTGAATCGTAACCTGCCTGGATTTGTCGTCATTGCACCGCGGCAAACGTACGCCGGAACACAGGTATACTCCAGCGACTTTCTTCCCGCGGCGCACCAGGGAACGCTGGTGGTCCCCGGCGCCGAGCCGATCGCGAATGTCAATCCACGAGTTTCCACGGATCGCCAACGATTGGAACTCGAGGCCCTGCAGGCAATGAATCAAATTCATCTCCAAACCCACTCCGAAGATGCCGGCTTGTCGGCGCGAATGCGATCTTTCGAGACCGCGTTTGGAATGCAGATGGCCGTCCCCGATGCTTTTGATTTCTCTGAAGAATCCACGAAGACGCTCAGCAGCTACGGTTTGCAGCCCGGACAGACAAATGGCTTCGGCTGGCAGTGCCTTGCTGCTCGGCGTCTGATTGAGCGGGGCGTGCGTTTTGTTGAACTGATCGACACCGGATCATCAGGAAATTGGGATGCGCATGGCGACATGATGACGCATGTTGCTTTGGCAAAAAATGTCGACCAGCCGATCGCGGCCTTGCTGAAAGACCTGAAACAACGCGGCATGTTGCAAGAAACGTTGGTTGTCTGGACGACCGAGTTCGGACGCACACCATTTAACAATAAGGCTGACGCCAAAGGCCGTGAGCATCATCCTTGGGCATTCTCCTCCTGGATGGCAGGTGCGGGAGTGAAATCGGGAATGGTTCACGGCTCCAGCGATCAGTACGGGCTACGAGCGGTCGAACAACCGGTGCATGTTCACGACTTTCACGCCACAATCCTGCACCTGATGGGATTCGATCACGAGCGACTCGTTTTTCGACATGGGGGGCGTGACTATCGGTTGACCGATGTACACGGAAACTTGGTCGAAGACATCCTTGCTTGATGAAATCCTGAGTTTTCCACCAGTAAACACTTGTCGACTGACGGCTCAGATTCTTCCTGTTTTCTCGGTTAGAAAGTTCGTCCGTCGAGAAACTTCCCAAGAAACTTCGCTCTGTGGCTTGTTTGGGGGGCAAGCAAGAAGGTAACATGGTCCGATCATCCGTCAAGATGACCTGCCTACCTGAACGGAATCCCACCCAATCCCCGCCTCACCACGTAACCATGTCCAACTACGTGCCTCCCCGGTTGGTATTGCTGGTCGAAGACAGCTTCATCAATCGCAAGCTGATGGGAGTGATGCTGGAACACGAGGGGTGTAAGACAACCTTTGCCATGAACGGCGCCGAAGCGGTGGAACGGTTCAGGCAAGAGTGCTTTGATCTGATTCTGATGGATATCCAGATGCCAGTCATGGATGGACTCGAGGCGACCCGGATCATACGTGAACACGAAATATCGACCGGTCAGCACACTCCAATCGTCGCCGTGACCGCCGGCATGGATCGGGACAGTTGCTTGGCAGCCGGGATGGACGACTACATTGCCAAGCCGGTTAGAGTTGACCTCTTACACGAGATTCTGTCACGGATCTTCTGTAACGCATAGCGTCCAAGCAAATAGCTAGCATTGATGCGATTTGGGCTCTATGATCCTAGCGTTCGTGTTTGCCGTTTACCTGGTAACCCGAAGCGTGAGCGAGGGAATTGCGTGATTTGTCGCCTCGCTCACGCTTCG
>JBFJVZ010000164.1:0-15145 GCA_041623895.1 Pirellulaceae bacterium
CTTGTTGCGACCCAACCGCCAGATCTGAAGTTGATCTTTGGTCTCGTAACCTTTGCGGTCATCACCGGCGCCGACCATCAACACATCAATGCCGCTATTCAAAACCGCCAGCGGACGCATGTGCGCTTCGACTTGCTCGGTATTAATTGACTTGCCGGATTCGAGATCGATCAAGGACAAACGGCTGAGCGGTTTAGGCACGGTAAAGGTGACCGAGTAGCCGACGGCGGCGCGTTTGCAAAGCGGATTCACAGCCATCCGATGCATGTGCTCGTGGAAGTTCGTCTTCTTGGGCAATGAGGCCGGCTTGTTTTCGTAGGGCAGCTTGTTATCGATTGGCGGCACATTCCAGGCGACGTCATTACGCGTTTTGAATTCTTTGGCCCGTGACCAATTGGGTTCCTTGGGTGTCGACCAACCCATGCTCCCTTGGCTTGCAGCAGGGCTTGCAGTAGCGCTTGCAGCAGGGCTTGGCGAGGCAGCGGGAGCAGATCCTTCCTCGACCATCTGGAAGGGATTATCGCCACCGCCTTTCAAGAAATCCTGATCCGCCTTGCTGAGGCGTGCGACCGGAACCTTGAGTGTTTGGCCGGTATCGTTCTTGATGAATGCGATGCCGTCTTTGACTTCGATCAAGCTGCCGGTGATCTTGAATCGACCCGTTGCATCCGACCACTCGCGAACATCTTGCCCGCTAGCAGGACAAGCGACGATTAGAATAGAAATCGCGATTAACAAATTGCGTGCAGAATTCATGTTCCCAAAAGAGTTAGAGTGCGTCTTTGTACGCAGGTATTTTTTCTCGTTCCCAAACGATCATCAGGGGAGCCGATGTGTCGCCTTCGAGCATCCCGTGGACTTCATAGAATCGTTTTCCATCAACACGGAAGATACGACGCTACAGCAGAATTTCGATTGGCTTACCGCCGTCGGTGATCGGCACCGGGCGGTCCCCGTCGTACAAGTTTTTGGTCGGATCGATACCGAGCGTGGCAAAGATCGTGGCGAAGGCGTCGGGCACGGAGACGGCGTTCTCGATCGGCTTCATCGCCAGTTCGTCGCTGACGCCGTAGGCTCCTTGATGCTTGAGTCCGCCACCGGCCAGAACCAGGCAAAAGTTCTTGCTGTGATGTCCGCGACCGCCGCCGGAGTCAAACTGTGCCGGCCGCCCGAATTCGGTGTTGATCACGATCAAGGTTTTGTCCAGCATCTGATGCTGCTCCAAGTCGGCGATCATCGCAGCGAGTGCACGATCGAGTTCCTGAATCAACAGATGCTGATTGAGTTGTCCATCGTTGTGCGTGTCCCATCCGGTGCCATTGCGGAAGTTCATGTTATGTGAAACTTCGACGAAGCGGACACCCGCTTGGAACAAACGCCGCGTCAGTAAACATCGCTGACCAAACCCGTCGCCGTACTGATTTCGCAATTCGTCAGGTTCGTGACTTAAGTCGAACGACTTCATAAAGTCGGGACCACTGAGCCGCAAACTTTCGCCGACAGCTTCGTCATATTGCTGGTACAGGCGGTCAGCCGAAAAACGATCGCGACCAGCGCTGCGGACAGCGGCCAGCAGTTCTGTGCGTCTCGCATTTCGTGCCGCATCGATGCCCACCGGACGCGCCAGCCCCGCGGGACCGGTTTCGATATCGGTCAAGTAAACGAAACCTGCCTTTTGCCCCAAGAACCCCGGACCGCGAGTCAGGTTGGGGTATCCGATCAGCATGTATGCCGGCACACCTTCGGCAACCGCTCCACGCTCACTGGCGATGATTGATCCGATCGAAGGATACTGCACGGTACCGGTGGTTGGTCGCCCGGTGTGCATGCGATTGGTGGCCGCCGCATGTTCATCAACGACGTTGTGGTGAACGGTTCGCCGTGCGGTTACGCGATCCATCACTCTTGCCGTTTGCGAAAGATGCTCGCAGACCTGGACTCCCGGGACAGCCGTTTCGATTGCCGGATAGTAGGAGCCGGCTTTTTTGGCTTTGGCATCGCCCAAGTGTTTGGGATCAAAGGTGTCGATTTGAGCCATTCCGCCGCCGAGCCAAATCATGGCGCAATGTTCTGCTTTGCCAAATGGCACGTTGGTCGCTTCATTGGCCGTGACACGAGTCGACGCGGCTAGCGAGCTTACGGCGGTGGCTTTGAGAAAATTTCGTCGTTTCATGTTTCTTCCCGCGAACAGAGTCGCGGGCTCAGAGATTCTGCCCGCGGTGGAACTGCGGGTCAAAGGCCAGGGGTCAGGGAATCAAGATCATTTCGGGACTGTTGACCAGCGCCCAGACAGCGTCTTCGGCGCGAGTCCGCCAATCATCATTCAGATACTGCGTCGGGGGAGGCCCTCGTCGCACTTCGTCCTGGATTTGGACTTTGATCACATTGGCTTCCGTGTTCAAGTGATTTGACCAGGAAACGTATCGATGCCGTTTGACTGCCCGCGCGATCGATGCCAGGTCGATGTTGGTGGCGACACGATTCTCAAATCCCGTTTGCAACAAATCAACAAACCGATTTCGTTCCTGGGGCGTCGGCCGCCTTGTCAAAAACCGCAGAAATAGTTCGTCGACATAGCTCTCCACGGAAGTGGCGCTGAGAGCCATGTTTGTCAGTCCGCTTTCGTCACTCAGTCGGGTCAACCAAACGCCAAGCGTTCCGTTGGCCAATACTCCGGGCTGAATCAAGTTCGGCGTTTCCTCGCGGCTGCTGGTTGGTTCGGGACGCGAGTTGCGCCAACCAAAGGCCTTCAACACATCGGTGATCGCCTGCGTTTTGGGTAAAGCGAGACTCGGGCGGTCGCGTTCGTTCGCCAACGTCGTGAACTCCCACGATCGTCGCGGGAATCCAAAATTCAAGAATTTATCGGCCGGCAAGGTGCCTTCGACATCCAGTGTCAGCTGTTCCGTATTCATTGGCACCCCAGCAGCATGCAGCGCCGTGTCGACGATTTGTTCCGCTGTCATCCGACGACGATACGGTCCGGCAAAAAATCTTTCCTGGTCGACGTCGTCAACGGCCGTCCGCTGATACGCCTGGCTGGCAAAGATAGCTCGAGCGAGTGATTTCTGGTCGTATTCGGATTCAATCAGAATGTCGGCCAGTGTCGCCAACAGATCCGGGTCACTGGGCTGATTTCCTTCCCAGTCATCCAGCGGCTGCACGATCCCCGCCCCCATCAGCCTTGCCCAAATGCGATTCGCGATCACTTCGGCAAAGCGGCGCGATGCGGTGACTTGAGCCGTCAGCGTTTCACGCGAGTCCGCCGGGTCCTGTAGTAACTCCGAGGCAACCTCGGCAGACAAATCAGCAAACGGCCATTCGGCTCGCACCGTGGAACCGGGTTTCAGCGTCACATCGATCAACGGCTTGCGTTGCTGTTTCTGGAAGAATGCGACCGGCACAGTGCTGGATTCGGGCAACTTGATCGACTTGCGATCCAGCATTGCCGCCATCTGAAACAGATCGCTTTGTTTCCAGGAGTGATACGGTGCGTCGTGGCAGCGTGCGCATTTCATGTCGACACCCATGAATGCTGTTCCGATCACATGCGCTTTGGCCGCCATCGGCACATCGTTTTGCGAGGCAATGGCAAAGCCGCCGGCGCCACCGTACCACTTGCTACCCCGCATCAACATCAATTCGGTAGCGAAACGGTCGATCGGTTTGTTATCGGCAAGTGCCTCGTAAATCCAGTAGCGAAATGGGCCGGTGTTGTTCAGCGTTGGCTTCAAGAGGTTTGGATTCTCGGCCAGCACGTCTTGCCAATAGCCCACCCAGTTGTCGGCCCACCGCTGGTCGCCCAGCAAACGATCGATCAGTTTCTCGCGACGGTCGGGCGAAGTGTCATTCAGATACGCATTGGCTTCGTCCAGACTGGGCACCACACCGACCGTGTCCAAAAAGATGCGACGAAGAAAAGTGAACTCATCAATTGGCTGGGAAAGTTCGATCGGCTGGCGCTGTTCGCGGGGCATCACCGCCCCCTCAGTGATCCACTTGCGGATCGCCCCGATTTCTCTTTCGCTTAGTCCGTCACCCTTAGGCGGCATGCGATCGGCATCGGGATCAGCAGCAACCAATTCCATCAAGTAGCTTTTTTCCGGCTTGCCGGGGACCACGGCGGGCTCACCCGATTCGCCACCGGAGAGCAACCGAGCTCGATCCAAAACGGTCAGTTCGCCTTTTTCCTTTTCACCGTGGCAGCGGACACAGTGAGCTTGAAAGATGGGTTGCACGTGCTCACGGAAGAACGCCGCCTCCGCGGAATTGCCGGAGGAGTCTTCGATGACGTTTTGGTTCGCACGATCGATACGCCGCTGGATGATGGCGTCGATTGACGATCGCTTAGCCTTAGAAATCAAATTCTGTTTGGCGTACTGGTGACGCATCTTCCAATAATCGGCCTGCTCAGCTGCCCTCCTGCGGCGCTGGGAGATATTCATCTGCTCGATCATTGCACGTTGTCCGCTGGCGAGTTCATGCCAGCCTTGATCGGTAAGCGGATACGGGCGCGCAGGCGAGAGCACATGAAACATCTCGCCTTTTCGCGCGATTGCCACACAAGTCTCGCCGACTTCCAGCCGATAGTTTGGACCGCCGATCATCAACTCCAAGAGAATCTGATGCACGCCTCCGTCACTGTGAAAATCGACGATCCGTTCATGATCATTCATGAAATGGGGTCGCATGCCCGGTACGGGGACAGCGGGCAATGGATCGACGATGTGATGCGCACCGCTGCGGTTGCGTTGCTTTGGCGTCGTCGCCAATTCCTTGTCATCAATCGTCAATCGTGAACAGCCGCGCGAACGAACAAGCAGCTGATAGTCACCGGGCTGCAACTTCAATTCGGTCCAACCGCGAAGCATCATCGATTTGCGTTCGGCGTCGGTCCAATCATCTCGCACACCCCACGAGTCGTACTTCTGTGGCAGCCGCGTCAAGGCAAGTGTCGTTTGTTCCCATTGACGAACCGGCTCACCGGCAAAACTCGGGATCGATCCGTACTCCGCGAACGGCCCAAACAATTGGGCTAGCACTTTGCCTTCCGGTACCTGTGGCCGCTTGATTGGTTGCGGCACAAAATGAAATCGGCCGGCCAATTCCTGCTCGGGGACCGCTCCGCGATAGACGACCAGGTTATCGATGCGACCATTCAGCGAGTTGCCGGCAACTCCGCCCATCGTGGAACCGATCCAGACTTCGGCATCATCGACCACCGGGGGTCTTTCCGTAGCGCCGCCCATGTCCCAACTGCCGCCGACCCTTTTACCATCCAGATAAGCACGGATGCTTTCTGGCTTGCCGAACTGATACCTGATTGCCACATGATGCCAGCCACTGCCAGCGGCAAACCCGTCGCTGGAAGTCCAGCGATGCCAATCGCCGGCAACACCATCATCATCGCGGGAGCGAAACAGAAAGTTGACACACGCCTGCCCATTCCGTTTCCACAGTCGAAACGCCCAATTCTGGTTGGTCGCCGCAGGATCCGTGCGACCTTTCCCGATGATGCAAGCGCTATTGGCGATCGAATCGAGGTTCACCCACGCTTCGGCTGTGATTGTTTCGCCGTTGTCAAATTGAAAGCGGCCCTCCGGGTCACTGGCAATTCTGACGTAGGCCGGAGCCGACAAGGAAAGCGCCGTGTTCGCCTCATCAAAATCGGGAAACAACGGCGGTAACGGCCCCGCCCGCTGAACCGACACTTTACCGATAGCTTCTTCCTGCAGCGCTGCACTGAAATCCCAACGCGAAATCGGCAGGACTTCCGGTTCCAGCGCAGTCAATGGGTTCGTCAGCACGACGGCTAGCAACAAACAAATCGGGTGGATCCACCGCATCGATCTCGTCATCGGCGTTAAATTCTCCATCGGAATCTTTGCAGCACATCATAGCACAACCGACGCGGAATTCGTCAAAGCCTGCGATAATCCCGTTGTGGGCGAGGCATTCTTTTCAACGGGTCTGACCCGGGATCGGTTCCACCGCAGCGTGGCCGTTTTTCGAGAAATCCAGAGTCGGGTGAGCTGGATTCCTGGAAGCCGCGGGATTTTATAGACTGTGCAGATCGTCGCAAGAAAACTGTCCGCTGCCAGGCTGGGGTCCATCTATGTCACACATTAAGTGTTCGGTGAAGCGTGACATTCTGGTTGTCCGTTTCACGCTTGAGCACCTGAGTCAAATCGAGGACGTTGCCGCAACTGGGGCGCAGCTCCTGGCGATAACGTGCCAGACACCTAATAGCCGCATGCTGTTGGATTTCAAAGGTGTCGGCTTCATGAATTCGGCGATGGTCGGGCAACTGTTCGTGTTAAGCAAACGGTGCCGCAGTGACGGGATCACGTTACGCGTCTGTCATCTGCACCCTACCATCCGTCAGGTTCTGGATATCGTCGGGCTGAGCAGTTTGATCCGGATTGTCGAAGATGATGATGATCCGCTGGACGCATTTGACGACTCTGACTCGACGGTTGTCAATCTGGAAACGGTGGACATCGGGGACGTCGAGGCACTAAAGTCCCGCGCCGAAGCAGGCGATGCGGAGGCGATGATCGAGCTTGGCGAATCTTACGAAAATGGCATCGCTTGTGAGCAGGACGTTGATGAAGCGTTTCGTTGGTACCGAAAAGCCGCCGAGCTTGGGAACGCCAAGGGACAACACAAAACAGGCATGGCTTACGCCTACGGAATCGGCGCCGATCCTGACTGGACCGCAGCGACGGAGTGGTACCGCAAAGCAGCCGAACAAGGCCATGCTCAAGCCGAGTATGCGATGGGCATGATCTATTGCTATGGATTAGCCGGCGAGTCCGACACATCTCAGGCGATCGAATGGTACGAACGATCATTGGCCAACGGCTACGAGCGCGCCGGACGAGAGCTATCACGTCTGCGCTGATGCCGTGTTGATGCAGCTGCCGGAACAATACTTTGGCGGAGAGGCTGTGAATTCATTGGCCAGCAGCGAAAGTACGTCGTCGTTTGCTCCGCAAACGAACGCTTAACGGAAAACGTTCGTTCGCGGAGCGAACGACGACTTTCATAAATTCACAGCCTAGGAGAGCGCGATCTTGTTCCTGGACAAGAACCAACGTCACAGTTTCTTAACCACCACCAATGCCGCGTCGTCGTCGTGATCATTGGGTGCACAATGGTCATGCAACTCGGTGAACAATTGCTCGACAATTTCCTCGGCCGTGCCCCGGCGATTCGCCCGGATACGACTCAACACAGTATCCAGGCCCCATTGTTGCCGTGTTGGCGACATTGCTTCCCAGATGCCGTCTGTCAAGGCAACGAAAACACTTCCTGAGTCCAGCTTGATCGGCTCGCTGGTGCAAAAGTCCTGGCCCGCTTGCAGACCGAGCGGGATCGCGGGCGTATCCAAGTCCAGGACTTCGTTTGCGGGCGTGATCAAATAGCCACGATGGCCCGCCGTAACAAAACGTAATGTGTTCTGGACGGGATCGATTTCGGCCAACATTGCGACCACGAAATGGCCCTGTAAGGCATCTTCGCAAACACTCACATTGGCTTGCATCATGATCTGGTCGATCGGCTGCGCCAGCCGCGCACAGGTGCGAACGCACCGCCGCAATCCAGCCATTGTCAGCGACGATGCCAGTTCATGCCCGCTGACATCCGCGATGGCGATGCCCAGATGGCCCTCGGGCAATTGCAAGTAATCAAAATAATCGCCCCCCGCCGTCGCTGCCGGTTCACTGCGTCCCGCAATTTCGTACCCGTCAAGCCGAGGTGCCTGGTGCGGCAACAAATGTGCTTGCAGGGCCCCCATCCGCGACTGTTGCTCACGCACATCTCCCAAGGTCGCTTCCGTCGCTATCCGTTGCTGCCGCTCGATGGCGTGAAGCAAGCAGTGAACCAGTTCGCTGGACGTGACGTGGTCCTTGATCAAATAATCCTGCGCACCCGCGCGAACCGCTTGCAAGGCTAACTCATTATCCGAAATGTCGGTGTACAGGATGATGGGCACAGAACAACCGTTGGCCTGGATCTCGTTAATCGACTCGATACCCGATCGGTCCAGCAATGCGTCATCCAACAAGATCACGTCGATCGGTCGATCTTCCAAGACCGCCAGGCTGCTGGTGAGGCTGGTCGACCGATGGATCTCGAAGACTTCCTGTTGAGCCTCAATTCCTTCAGCGGACGTCAGCAGATGCCTGACCTGCTGGGCGTGCTGATCGTCGTTTTCAATCAGCAGCAGGTTTCGAACATTCATAAGCCGCCTTCACAAAAGTGCACTACCAACCTTTCAGTAGTGCCCATGCAGGTAAATACGCTACGCGGAGCGACGCAAGCCACCATAGGTGCATTTGTACACCCTGCAGGTTTTGTCATGTACCCGCCTTTAGGGTCGGTTACGGGGAAATGAGCCCGCGTTAGCCATTGACCGTTTAGTCCTTCTTGTAGGCCGTAACCATCGCTCGTGTGGGCGCCGGATAACCTTCCAAGGTGCGCGCCGGGTCGCCGGGATGGAGAAAATCCCCCAGCGATTCAAATGTCATCCAGGGCGTGCGACGTTGCTCACGATCGGTCGTGGTTGTGACATCAATCACGTCAACGTCCACGAAACCGGTACGTGCGAGCCAACGCGACAACATGCCCAACGAGGGAATGAACCAGACATTTCGCATCTTGGCGTATCGATTTTTTGGGACCAGGACCTGCTCTTGATCGCAGCGAAGCACCAGGGTTTCTAAAATCAGTTGACCACCGGGGCGGAGTGCCCCCAGCAGTGATTGCAAATGATCAATCGGACTGGTGCGATGATAGAGGACTCCCATGGAAAATGCCGTGTCGAAAGCTTGCATCCCCGCCGGCAGCTCCGCATCCGTGATCGGAATGACAAAATGACGCTCGGGACTGGGCGCATAACGCCGCAACACCTCGAACTGCATCAGGTACAGCAACATCGGATCGCAACCGAGTACGAAGTCGGCTCCGGCGGCCAGCATTTTCCAACCGTAGTATCCGTTTCCGCTGCCGACGTCCAGCACCGACTTGCCGCGTAGATCGATCTCGCCGCAAACTCGATTCCACTTCAGATCGCAGCGCCATTCGCTATCGATCTTCAAATTAAACAACTCAAAGGGCCCCTTTCGCCACGGATGCAGCTCCATCAACGTCTCGCGCAGCGCGTTCAGATCAACGTCGCCTCCGGACACCGAAACGGCATCGTGCTGTGCGTCCAGTGTTGCCTCAGGCACATCCGGCAATCGGTGCCAGGCGTCGATCCATTTGCAAAGATTACCGTGCTGGGATGGATCGAATCGCTGTCGGCATACTTGGCTCAGCGCCTTTGCCCAGCGGCCCAGATCACGATCCCGTAGTGCTGCAAACAGGGGTTCGCGGTCCAGCAGCATCACGTCTTTGGCTCCGACTTGACCGCCAGCATCGAAACAAAGTTAAAGCACTGATACCAGGGTGCAACGGCCTGAAATCCAACCGACTGCAACCGCGACCGATGCGTGCTAAGCGTCTCGGGGATCAGCCGGTTTTCCAAGGCCGTGCGTTTTTGCGCGATTTCCAGATCGCTATAGCCGTGCGAGCGTTTGAAATCATGATGCAATTCCGTCAGCAACTCCTGCTGCGTGGGATCTTCAAAACAGATCTTCTCCGAAAGCAACAAAGCACCGCCGGGGATGATCGCGTCGTGGATTGATTGCAGGACTTGTTCCCGCTGATCGGCGGGCACGAATTGCAAGGTAAAATTCAAAACCACGAAAGAGGCATTGGACATCGGGAATCCGGATAAGTCCGCCTCGTGAACCTGTACATCGCAGCGATCCTCCGCCAGGTTCGTGTCAAGAATCTCGTGCAACCGCTTGACCATGGCAGCAGCATTATCGACGGCATGAATCGTGCAATCCCGGGGCGCTTGCTGCCGCATCAGCAGCGTCGCCGCACCGAGCGAACAGCCGAGATCGTAAACGTTACTGTGCGGCATGATAAACCGCGCCGCCAACTGCTCGATCATCGACAAAATCGACGCGTAGCCGGGCACCGACCGGGCGATCATGTCTGGGAACACTTCCACGACCGACTGATCGAAGGCGAATTCGCCAACTTGTTCACGCGGGAGCAAATAAATTCTGTCGCGGTTCATTCGATCTAGTGCTCAGTCAAAGCTTGGTTTTTGGGTTGGCCGGGAAAAAGGGGTCAGACATCAGACACCACAAGCCGGAACGGCCCTTCGGGTGCTTTGCATTTTTGGTGTCTGCCCCTTTTTCCCAACGCGTGTTGAAGCTCCATTCTTGATCCTGACAAAGCATTCAAAGTGGGCACAGGACAAGCCGCCGGAATCCGCGATCTTAGCGTCTCCGCACGGTTATGGTAGCTATGTGATATCATGAACGTCGGTTTCTCAAAGCCCCTGTCGCGTAACTTAATTGTGAATTCCATCTCGCGTAATGCTGATGACCCGGTCACTTCGCACGGCGTGGTGATAGACGCCCAGCTGTTAGCTAACTTGCATGCTGCCAGCCATCGATCTTTGGCACGTTTTATTTTGTTCGTGGCGTTCTACTTGTCGGCCAGTTGGGCACTCGTGTTTTTGCACAGCCGGCCGGGAATTGGCGTGGCTTGGGCATTGCTTTGTCTGCCGCTGTATCTGGTCGCTGCAGCATCCTTGCACGGCATCAGCCTGTTTACCCATGAAGCGGTCCACGGCGTGCTTTCACGCAGCAAGCTGCTAAACAAGTTGTTTGGGATCGCTTGTGCGATGCCTGTCTTGCAGAACTATTCAGCCTACAAGGTCTTGCACTTACGGCATCACAAACACCTTGGCCACGAAGGCGATCCTGATCATTACGACAACTACACGCGATGGACTTGGCTGGTGTTTGCGATGCACTGGTTGCGATTGATCGTCGGCTATCCGATTTACATCGTGATGATCCCGATTTTGGGATTCCGTCAAGGCAACATGTCCGATCGCCGCTGGATCAGCGGCGAAGTCCTCTTATTGCTCGTGTTGATTGGAATCGTGGTCGCCCTGACTCCCTGGAATGTGCTTCTGCACGCCTGGTTGATTCCGATGATCATCATCAACACGATGGTCAACATCAGGGGAATGAGCCAGCACACGTTCCTGGAAGACCCCGACGACCCGGTTCGCGGCACGCGATCGATTCTGACCAATCCGGTGACCGAGTTCTTCATGTGCAACGAGAACTATCATCTGGAACATCACCTGTTTCCGCGCGTTCCCTGGTACAACTTGAAACGCCTGCACGGTGAGATTAATGAACAACTGGCAAAACGTGACGCGCCGATTGTGAGGTCGTACTTTCAGTTTGTTTGCGAGTTTATCAAACAAAGCTGGCAGCGGAGCCCTTGGGGACGGCGCGGGAAAACTGCGTGACTAAGTGACTTTGGCAGACGATCACCACCATTGGCAGCGACACGAGATGCTGCTTGCGACGCTTGGATTGCTGGCCGCATTGTTGCTTGCCGTCCGCGCCGGCCCGCTATCGGCAGCGACCATTTGCACAGCAATCGCGACCGCGGCTTTTTGTATGGTGGTGACGAAGACAAGAAACCAGACCAGCGGGGCCGTCCAAAAATTCCGTTTTGCCGCAGCTTATTTGTTTGTGCTGTGGTTCTATAAATCCGTCCAGGTTACCGTACCGGCGCTGCGGATTCCAACGCACGACGCGACACTGCTGGAATTGGACAACCAGCTGTTTGGTGTGACTCCAGCAATTCCCATTCAAGCTTTGACATCCTGCTGGCTGAATGAACTGATGAGCGGGTGTTATCTGTCGTACCTTGCCTATTTGCACGTCTGCGTGGTTTACTCCTTGTGGATGCCGCTCGAATTCGCCAGACGCTTCGCAAATTGGTTGTACTCGATTTATGCGATAGGCTTGGCTGGATACCTCCTCTTCCCAGCGAGAGGACCGGCCAATGCGTTCCCGGAACTGTTTGGTCCGGAGTTGGAAGGAATTGTGCTCACGCCGCTGAATCGGATCGTCGTGCAGAATGGAGCTTCGGTGTACGATGCGTTTCCGAGTCTGCATGTTTTGATTACGTGCGCGCTATTGGAATTTGATCGCCGGAACTGCCGGCGTCGGTTCTATTGGATGATATTGCCCGTGGTTGGCATCTTTGCTTCGACAATCTATTTGCGTTATCACTACGCGGTCGATTTAATCGCGGGTGGATTGCTATTTGTTGCGGCTAGACTGTGTTTTGGAAAAGGAAGCAACTGTGAATTGGAAACCGGGAACGCCGACTAATGACGACTGGGTAGCTGCTACCGCTTCACTGCCGCTGGCCTTCGCCCAAGTCCGCGAAGACCCTCGGATCGACCGGCAATTGGTCGAACAACTTGGTCGGCAGGCGCGCGTGCTGATGATCGCGTCGGGAGGCGAGACCGCCGCCGTGCTGGCGACGTTACCGATTGAATCCGTGCACTTAGTCGACCCGAATGCGTCACAGATCGGACTGACCAGACTGAAGTTGGGCATGTTGGCCGATACAACAACGGAAGATCGTTTGAAGTTGCTTGGACACTACGAAATGGACGCGGCTGATCGAGCCGCCGAGTTGCAGCGACGAATGTCGGAGCTGGGAATTGCTGAGAATTGTTTTGGGCCCGCGGACTTGATCGCTGAATTCGGTCCCGATTACTGTGCCCGTTACGAATGGGTGTTTGCCCGGCTCCGCGAAGACCTTGCTCCGCATCAGCACGACATCCGGCATTTAATGTCGTTTTCCCACCTCCAGGAGCAAAGCAAGTGCGTCGCGGAGGACACTGAGTTGGGACAGGCAATCAAACTGGCGTTCCAGCGGGTGATGGATCTTGCCAATCTGGTCGCGATTTTTGGATCGGACGCCACCGCCAACCGCGTGATGCCCTTTGCCCAACACTTCTTTGAGCAGACGCAAAGGGCGCTGGGACGATTCCCCGCTCGCGAGAATCCGTTTTTGCATCAGATTTTTTTGGGGCACTTTGCTGGTCCGCTGTGGGATTGGCTTGATTCACCCAAACATTCCCAATTGTGCTCGCTGGCCTACGACGTTGGCACCATGGGCGATCTGATGCCTGCCTTGTCTGATCAAACCTATGACTTCATTCATTTGTCAAACATTCTCGATTGGATCAAACCGGAACAGGCACAAACGCTGTTGGGGCACGCCTATCGTTGCTTGTCACCCGGCGGAATGGTTGTGGTTCGACAATTAAACTCGAAGCTCGATGTACCGGCCGTGCCCTGTGGATTTGCTTGGCAGCAAGATCTTGCTGAGCAGCTACACCGCGCTGACCGCAGCTTTTTCTATCGCCAGCTTCATGTCGGAGTTCGGCAGTGAAGATCGAAGTCTTGGATTCACAACCCGATGCCAAATTGAACGCCGCATTGGAAAAGTTTGAATCGCAGTTTCGATATCCGCTCGGTGGCGATTCCTGGTTTCGGATCTCGCATGGCGAGGATTATACGCGTTTCTTTCGCGCCATCGGTGATGCCCGTTGTTTTGTCGCGGTCCAGGACGCGACTGTTATTGGAACGATTACATCGACGATCTGCCAACTAAGACAACCCGCCGGCCAGTTCCATCGCGCCGGCTACATTTCTGATCTCAAGGTCGCGGAACCGGCTACGGGACGGACCGTATTGCGATTGTTACAAGCGGCGACCGAGTGGACATTGACTCAGCCAACGCCAGCGTTCTGCGTCGTCATGGATGGCACGGCAAAAAGTCCAACCAACTACACTGGCCGGCTGGACATTCCCGCGTTTGAGGAACTTGGTCAGTTGATGATCCTGCGCATCCCAAGCGCTGCCGGCGATGGCGAAGCAGGATTACACGTTGTGCCGCAGGACACCAAGGTATCGCAGGACATCAATACTGTACGCGAACTCTATCAAAAACTGACCGCAGATCGATTCGCCACCGCAGGCGGTAATCCCACAATCAGAAGCCGGATGCCGCCACGGGGCTTGATCCAGGCTAATGGAAATGCTTGTGGCATACTGGAGGACACGCGGCGCTGCAAACGATTGTTTCGTAGCGACGGCGGCGAGATGATTTCGGCACATTTGTCGTGTTTTGGCTATCGCTCCATCGAAGACGCCGCGCAACTGATCCTGACGGCTTCCCAAGAATGTGATCAATTGGCAATCCCGGCACTGTTCGTCTGTGTGTCCGCACCAGAAGCTGATTCCTTGGTCCGGCTGCTGCCGGGGCGAAGGCTGGTGCAAGCGCCGGCAACCGTATTTGGGTATGCTTTCGATCAGCGTGGCAGATGGTCGATCAACACAGCGGAGATTTAGCAAATGCATGACGGCGTTGAAGCGGCGACTGGATTGATCAGCCGCGTTGACGACGTATTGTCAGCGTGCGGCATCTTGCACAACCGGTACTTCACCGCGTTGCAATCCGGTGAGATGTCCTGGGATTCATTTCGCCGCTCGCAGCAACAGTTTTATTTCGCGGTCGATTTTTTTTCGCGACCGATGTCGGCATTGATGATGCGAATTCCTGGTGGCGATCAGCGGCTGGGGATCTTGGAGAATATTGTGGAGGAACACGGAAACTTTCGCTTGGACGCGTTTCACGAAACTACGTTTCGGCAGTTTCTGAAGTCGATCGGCTGTGACGGCCAGCGACCGCAATTGGATGCCATGGGACCAGCCGTTCACGCCTTCAATGCCACCCTGATGTCGGCTTGCCTGTGTGAAGATGTGCGGACAGGAATCGCCTGCCTGGGAATCGTCGAATACGCGTTTGCAGATATCTCAGCGTCAATCGGCAAAGCGGTGATCGATCGAGGACTGTTAAGCGAAACCGAACTCGTCCATTACAAACTGCATGAAGAGATCGATAAGCAGCACGCGGCTGATTTCTTTGACTTGATTGACGCCGAGTGGCAACAAGACAACGGACGCATGCAGATCAATCAGGGATTAAACCTGGGAGCCTACGCGTTTGATCGGTTGTATCGGGATCTGTCGTACCTGTAGCAGCAATTTCATCATTGATGTGGGATCTTCGGTAGGCCAGGATAAGGAGAGTGTCCGGCTTAGGAAGTAATTTGAGCCTGGTTTTTCTCTGGAGTCACGGTAGTTGGAGGCATCGACGTGTTCGTTCATCACAACCATACGACAACTGC
>JBFJVZ010000165.1:0-15140 GCA_041623895.1 Pirellulaceae bacterium
CAGCTGACGTCGCGTCAGCTGGCCGATGCTCATTGACAGGCAGTGGTCTTGGTTCTGAGGCTGCTCGCAAGTCTCCCGACTTCCGCTACGAAAGAAACGCCTGCCGATTGCGGCTGAAGAATCGTTCAGGGCATAGGGTTCATCGCAGCAAGATCGCATCGGCGACTCGCAGGCCGCTGTTCATGGCGCCTTGGATGCTGGGAGTTTCTCGGTGGTCACCGCAAACGTAGACGCCCCTGGGGCCGCCCAGCGATGATACATCGAGACTTGCCTGAATGGTTTCCAGGGGGCGCGAGGGCAGGGCATAGGGGACTTCGTAGATCCTGAGCCGCCGCCAGCTGGATACTTGATCACCAAACCACTGCGTTAGTTGACCGCGGAGCGACTGATCGAGCACTTCCAAGTCGTCGGTGGAGAAACCTTCGCTGACGCTGACCGAGATCAGGGACTGGCCTGCCGGAGCGTACTCTTGGGCCACATTACTGAGCACCACGGCCGTTTGAATTGGACCCGCTTCGTCGCCCCGCAGGATCAGCAGCTTGCGATCATCGGGTGCTTGTTTGGCCCCGTAATAAAACGTGGTCGTCATGTTCCATTTGGTATCCAATTCGTCCAGCGACAACAGTCTGGCAGCCGCGCTGCTTTCGGTGGCCACCACGATGTTGTCTGCCGTCAGCGTGGTGCCGTCGGTTACATGCACCTGACGATCATCGATCGAAGCAACGGTGGTGGAAAGGCGAATCGCAGCGGCCGTTAATTGTCCGGCTAATTGCCTGGGAATTGCCGCCATGCCCTCGGCGGGAATCGCTATTTCCCCTTCAGCGAACATGCGGAAGACGAACTCCAACATACGACTGGAAACCGACAGGCTTTCATCCAGAAACACGCCACCCAAAAACGGCCGAAAGAACAGATCGATCATCTTATCGGTGAAGCCCGCCTGCTGGAGCCGCACAAGAGTGCTGATGTTCGGCCGTTCGTACAAGTCGTCGAGCGATCCTTTGCGGCTGTCGCGGCGGAGTTTGGCGATGCGGAGTTTATCGCCCAGCGTTCCCACAGGACTGAGTGCCGTCGCGATTGCCTGCGCCGGTCGCCGCCAGGGGTCGCCAAGTAAGGAAAACTTGCCGCCGAACCGCACGAGCGCTCCCGGCTCGAATGTTCGCAGACGAAGCGACGGATAGTCCAGCAGTTCGCGACAGGCTGGATAGGCGGTCAAGAGGACCTGAAAGCCGTGATCCAGAACAAAGCCGTCGACGATGTCGGTCCTGACCCTGCCGCCCACGCGATCGGTCGCTTCCAGCAACAACACTGACTTGCCCGCTTGGCTGAGTCGGATCGCGCAAGACAGACCGGCCAATCCGGCGCCGATAATGATCACATCGTGGTTGTCGTTGGACATGCTTCTTTACTGTCAAATGACATCGTAGCCAAGTTCGACCAATTTTGCGGACAGTACCTTCTTTGGCTGGTATTCGCCGTGTACCAGGCGAATCGACTTCGGCGGTTCCTGAAAGCCTTTGACGAATTCGATCAAGTCGTGTTGGTCGGCGTGCGCTGAATAGCCGTGAATGCGATGGACATCGGCCGCGATCTGGTATTTGCGTCCATCCAGTCGTACCCAGTCGCTGCCCCGGCTGATGAAGCGACCGGGTGTTCCAGATGCCTGGTAGCCAACGAATACAATGTCGCTGCGTGGATCACCGATGAAGCGTTTCAGGTAGTTCACGACGCGGCCGCCGGTGCACATCCCACTGCCGGCCACGACGATTGCTGGTAGCTCGTGTTTTTCCAGATAGTCGACGGTTGAACAATGTTCGCGATGACCGCCGACCGTGGTCAGATTCTCGAACACGAGTGGTTGTTCATCGGTGCGAAGTTGATGTTGCGCTTCTTCGCCCCAAAAGTCGGACATCTCCTCGTACAACGTTGTGAATCGCGATGCCAGTGGCGAGTCGACGATGACATCGACTCTTTTCATCATCGTTTGGCCCTCACGATCTTGAACACGCTGAAAGATCCCATTCATTTCATAAAGCAACGCTTGCGTTCGACCCAAGCTAAAGGCCGGGATGATCGTCACGCCCCGATCGTCCAAGGTGTTGCGAATCACGGCTTCCAGTGTCTGCTGGCGATCGGCCGTGGTTGGGTGCCGCTGATCACCATAAGTACTTTCCAGGACCAACAAGTCTGCGCGCGGAGGGCTGATTGCCTTGTTCAACAGCGGGTCGCTGCCCGCCCCCAAATCGCCGGAAAAGACCACGATTTCGCCGCCGGGCAATTCGACCTCGAAGATCGTTGATCCCAACACATGCCCGGCGGGCCGCAGTCGGATTCGCGCTCCCCCTTCGATTGTGTGCCATTCGTGATAAGGCAATGGCTGCAGCAGTTCGCCAATGTGCTGTAAGAATTTCTCGATCAGCCGCCGAGACCGTGTGAAGCCGATGCGCAGTGCGTCTTCCATCACCAGCGGAAGCAGCTTGGCGGTCGGCCGACTGCAGTAGATTGGATTCTTATACCCGGCGGCCAGCAAGTACGGTACTCGGCCAACATGATCGATATGGACATGTGTCAGCAGCAAACACTCGATCCCTTTCAGGGAGAACTCGATTTCGGGGTTGGGGTGTTTGCGCGCGTCATTGCCCTGAAAGATTCCGCAATCAACCAACAAACTGTGAGAATCATAGATCAGTTGATGACAGGAACCGGTGACACCCTGGTGTGCGCCGTGGTGAATCAATTTCATAAATTGTTCTCGAAGGGGAACGCCGAACAAGGAACGCCGAACAAGGAATGTCGAAGGACGAAGTTAAAACGGTTGTTTCCCCCGCTGGGCCCCCTTTTTCCCGGGAGTTCTCCGTCGATTCGCCTGTTTTCGCTCAATTGACCAAACGTGTCCGCGAATCGCCGATGTCAATCATGTCGCCCGCAGGGGAATCAATCTACCAGCCACACCATCCAATCAGGAGTCAAGCATGGCAAAGTTTTACGTTCAATCAGGCACGATGCGAAGAGTGGTTCAAGCCGAGTCGTCTCGTCAGGCTGCTTTGTGGGCCGTGCACCAGGTGATGCAACAAGTCTTGCCCGTGGATGCGGATACGTTGCCGCAAACGACCAGTCAAGCCGTCTCACACCGCGGAGTTGCTGTCTTGTCGGGCAAGGTGACTGTCAGCCAGCGAGGGTTTGACGGCGAAGACGCCGCAACGTTACCAACGATGGATGTCGTCGCCGAGTGGAATCAGATGGTGACGACGTTGGATCGGTTGGAGAGAATGTTGTATCGAGCCGCGTGAGGCTGACCGAGTTGATGAGACCAACGGCCGCCCGACGTGGTTACTGTTCTTTCTTAAGGTAGCCGGCGCTGGTTTGAAAGTATCGCCGCCGCCGGGTTTCGCCTTGGTCTGCTTGCTGTGTTGCTGCCTGGAGGTCGGCCAGATTGGCTTGACAGTATCGGCAACCGATTTCCTGGAGATGAAACGTGATGTAGTCAGCCGCTTCCGGTTCCAGGGTGCCGAGGACAAACTGTCCCAGTTCCTCACGCTGCGGGCAAGATAACCTGGCGCGTCGCCAAATCGCGCCGATCGAGTGCAGACCGGCGTTTTCTCGGCCCCGGACTTCGACCAAGCGGTCTCGCAGCTTGCTGTCGGTGCGGAGCAGGTGCTCCAGTTCCGAGCAGCGGCCCGGGGGCAGGGCTTCATCCAAAAATGCCGTCAATTCCGCGTCGGAAAACTCACTCATTGCTACCCTTCGAATCGGCTTAGACAGAGGGTCACGTTCTGACCGCCAAATCCGAAACTGTTGTTCAGGGCGTGCTTTACGTTCGCCTGCCGCGCTTGGTTGGGAATGTAGTCCAAATCACATTCGGGGTCCGGGTTTTCATAATTGATGGTGGGCGGCATCACGCCGTCGCGCATCGTCAACAAGCAGACTATCAATTCGCTGGCACCGGCAGCGGCGATCAAGTGTCCCATCATGCTTTTCGTGCTACTGATGGGAACCTTGGCTGCGTTTTCGCCAAAAACCTCCTTGCAGGCTCGTGTTTCCACTTTGTCGTTGACGGTCGTACTGGTTCCGTGGGCGTTGACGTAACCAATATCGGACGGATTCAGTTCGGCGTCGGCAATCGACATGCGCATGGCGGCGATCCCGCCGTGTCCATCAGGAGGAATATCAGTGACGCGAAAGGCATCTGCGGTTGTACCATACCCCGCGATCTCGCCATAAATGTTTGCGCCGCGACGCTTCGCCGATTCCAGCTCTTCCAGTACAACCATGGCGGACCCTTCGCCCAACACAAATCCGTCGCGCAACCTGTCGAACGGACGGCTGGCTTTGGTCGGATCGTCGTTGCGTTCGCTGAGCGCGGTCAACAGATTAAATCCGCTCACGCCCAGAGGATGGATCATGCTGTGGGTGCCGCCTGCCAGCATCACATCGGCGTCGGAGCGGCGGATGATTTCGGTGGCTTCACCGACAGCCTGGCTGCTGGCAGCGCAGGCGGTCAAACAATTAAAGTTGGGACCTTGAGCGTTGAACATGTTTGCCAAATGAGCCGACGGCATGTTGGGCTCCTGCTCCAGTTCGGCGTTCGCGTTCAATGTCTTCCGTCCGTGTGCGATGAACTTGGACGCGTCGTACTCGCCATCTCGAACGGCCGCCGCAATCATGCGGGCAAACGACATAAAGTTCTGATCTCCCTCGCCGCTGCCCAGATACACGCCAAAGCGGGCAGGATCGCTGATCGAATCGATCACACCGCTGTCGGAAATGGCTTGCTTTGCCGCACCGATCGCAAACTTGCTGTGGCGACCGTGGTCAACATACTCCTGGACGGATTCCCCAGCATGGCTGATGTCCCAGTTTTTGACTTCGGCGCTGATATTGGTTGGAAAGGCCGAGGCATCGAACAACGTCGTTCGTGCGACACCGCTACGGCCTTCCAACAACTGGGACCAGACGGTGGCAACGTCGTGACCCATGGGGTTGACCATGCCAATTCCGGTGACAACTACACGTCTGCGCGTCATATCGGACTTTCCAAAATAATTTGTCAGCAAACAGCGGGCGAATCACTGTAGAGCGGCCGCACCCCAGGCCAGAGCTGCGGCACTCAAACGCTCAAAGATTCTTGTACACCGGCAAGCGATTCCCGTCAGCATCCACCGCGACATGGAAAAAGTTCATCAGCCGCAACATGGAGGCCAAATCGCCCGGATTGAACAACGGTCCATCGGTAAATCTACCTTCATCCAAAAAAGCGAACATCAGATCGATTTCAGCTTGAAGCGTCTGGCCACAGTGGCTTTTGCCGATGATCGTGGCACCGTCGTCCTGGACCCCATCGATCCGAGCCTCGTAACTTAATTGATCGCCGACCCGCGCGGGGGCGTGAAATTTTGCTTTGCCGACTTTGGCCAGCACCACCCGCTTTTCAAACTTGAAATGTTCGGCCACCAGGATGCCGCCCAGTTGAGCCATACCTTCGATGATCAATGTCGGTGGCAACATCGGAAAGCCGGCGCAGTATTCATCCACCGCATCCTCATCCAAGGCAACATTCTTGATGCCGACAGCATGAGAGCCGCTAACAAACTCAGTGAACCGGTCGACCCAAAACCAACGCATCGGCGCGACAATCAATCGCCGATCTTGGTGCCGACGTAGCGGCACAAGTCGCCGACGGTCAGCAAGTTACCAAAGTCTTGCACCCGCGGGTTTTGTTCAAAATCCGACAAGTTGGCCCAAGGCATACGACGCTTCAGTTCCTGCATGCCTTCGCCGGTCACCATACCGTCTTGCACGTAGGTGCTGTTGGTCAAAATGTCTTCCGGTGACAACTCTTCGCGGGGGATGCTGATGTCAAAGGCTTTTTCCAGCTTGAACACGATGTCCAAGAAGTCGATCGACTCGGCGCCCAGATCACCAACCAGCGTTGCCTCTGGCGCAACTTCGTCATCGTCGACACCCAGCGCGTCGACCAGCGATTCTTGAACTTTGGAAAAGATTTCGTCTTCGGACAGTGCCATCGAGGTGAATCCTTCGTTGGATGCGTAGTTATTTGTATTGGTAAAAGTAACGTGAACGAGGGCTTTTGATGAGATCCCCAAATCAAAGTTGTTTGGAGTTGCCGGGAAGCTCGCCGAACAACTTTGTGAATTGTGCTCGAATCCGGGTGCGAATGTCGTCGTCCGTACCAAGATATTCCGGATCGCCGCTCTCACATTGTTCCAGAATCAATCGAGCTGACACAGTGACGCGGCCCGCTTTTTCCGCCGTCGCCTTGACGGTGGTCAAGCGGCCATCGGATTTGATCGCCTGGGCCGTGATTTGAAGGGTCTCGCCCGGGGAGAGGAAATCGCCAAACTTGACGCTCCGAGCCTCGCGGAGCAGGACCAGCGGGCTGCGAAAATTGTCGCCCGTCCGCACCAACCAAATCGCCGCCTGGTGGAGCGCCTCCAACATCATCACGCCGGGCATCACGGGGAACCGCGGAAAATGATCCTGCAGGTAGTCCTCGCCCGGCCGTAGCGTCCGCTGAGCAACCAGCTTTTCGCCGGGCTGAAGCGAGATGATTTCGTCGATTTGGCAGTATTTCATCGGCTGACGGGGGTAATCACCCGCGAAGGCGGCTGTTTGCTGACAGTGCTGTGCTCGCCATTGCGGCCCCTTACCATAGTTTCCGGCAAAAAAGGGCTCAAGCGTGGTTTTTTGCAGCTCCGCCTCTTTCGCCAAGGATTGACAGCTTCGCTGCTGCAAATCGTGCTCGGTCTTTCGGGCTGGAGGGCGGATTGGCGGATCTTTCGGCGGCGGTTGGTGCGGGAATCATTGCCAAAGTCAATCAAATTCGGGTATCTGAATATCAAGCTGGTCCGATTCGTCGCTGCGGCGCCATGAATCCGCTGGAATCACCACCCGGCAGATTTCTGTGCCAAGTTCGTGGTAAGAAGGCACCATGGAGAGGACCAGATCACGTGCCCGCAGTGCGTGCTCCAGACCGTCCACCCGCACAACCAGCGCACGAAGTACACGGGCTGCTTCGGTGATATTTCGTTGCCGATGAATTTCATCGTCGACAGCGAGCGGCATGGCGGCGAAAAAGTGATCGATATCATTCGGCCAGGCCGAGAACACGACGCCGTACTCGAAGATCATCCGTCCCGATAAGATAGATTCGGCCGTCTCAGCATGCTCCTCAGCGTAGCGTCGGCCGCTGAGGGGTCGACGTAACGCTCGCGCGATTCGTTGCCAGATCCCAAGTTCTTCCGAGGGGACCGGAGCGGGAGGTTGGTAAGGATTCGGCAGCATCAGTCTTGGTGTGGCGGAGCGGGATGGTGGATCGAAGATTGCCTGGCCGCAAGCTGTTCACAGTGTTTTGCGTAAACAATCACCATCACACCGGCGACCAACAGGGCCCCGCCCAGCAGCCGCAATGGTGATGCGACCGCCTTGGGATTCCCCAGCAGTCCAAAGTGGTCAAGCACAATTGCTGCCAGCGTCTGCCCCGTCATGACGGCGGCGAACCAGGGTAGGGATCCAACCCTGGGGACCAAGATCAGCGAAGTGGTTACCAACACCACGCCGATCGCTCCCCCCGTCCAAATCCACCAGGGCAATTGCCTGATCGGCGTTGTCAATTGCGGTGGAAAAACCCCGGAAAGGGTGGTCAAGATCAACAAGATCCCGGTGCCGGTAGCGAACGAGATCAGCGATGCTTGTAACGGGTGTGCGACGTTCTGGCCGAGCTGTCCGTTGATGCTGGGTTGGGCGCCCAGCAAACATCCGGCGGCCAAACCGATTGCAACCGCCAGCAAGATCAACCCGGATGGTGACAAGGCTCAGCAGCCTTCCGCCGCGCCGCGGCGTTGAGGTCCAGCGATTTCGGGGCCGGCATGGGTAATCCGGTTGGCTTCGTCGACAAAGATTAATCTCGGGCAATGATCCTGAATCTTGTCGATCGGCACATACGCGTAGCAGGCCAAGATGACTCGATCACCGGGGAAGATTAAATGGGCCGCAGCGCCGTTGGCGCAAATGTCCGCGGAGCCCGGCAGACCGCCGATGGCATAGGTTTCCAGACGCGTCCCCCGATTAACGTTCCAGACGTGCACCGATTCGTAGGCATGAATGCCGGCAGCCTCCAGCAGCTCGGGCGGAATCGTGATGCTGCCTTCGTAGTCGACATTGGCCGCCGTGACCGTGGCGCGGTGGATCTTGGCAGCCAACATTTTTCGAAAAGCGTTATTCATCACACTCTTGGGGAACGACCGTCGTGTTATTCAGCCAGGAAAGGTTTCAACAGTTCATGGGTGGCAGCGTCATCGAGCGCCAATTTTCCAAAGCCCGGTTCGCAGCCGGCTTTGACCGCCGATTGCTGATACTCTTGGTGATTGGTGACCAGCATCACCGGCACATCACCGACATCCGGGTCGGTTTTGATCTGTTTGACGACATCCAGGCCGTCGCTGTAATCGCGATCGAGTTTTCGATTGACGGTGACCAGGTCAACCGCTTGTTCTCTGAGTAATTTCAAAGTGTCTTCGGCGCCGTGCGTCTGCAGGACGGTGGCGCCAAACTGCGAAGCAGCCATGTGACGAATGGCGTTAAAGTCGGGACCGCAATTACCGCAGTCGACCAATACTTTGGGCATGGATTTCGCATCACTTGGGAAACAGGGCAGCGGAGATCCGCAGACCTCCGCTGGTCGCCGCCGAGTCGGAACTCTTCCGAGTCCCGTTACAAGAATACGCAAGACCCCCTATTTTTCCAAGCCGATTGCGAACAGCTTATCCTTTGTGCTGATAAAGATCGTGTCGTTGGCCGCGACTGGTGTGCTGTAGACACTGCTGCCCATTTGGATCTCGTCAATTGGTTCGCTGTTCTTGGCACCGATTTCAAAGATCGCCACGTCACCGTCCTCATCACCGATGAAGACGTGGCCATCTGCGATCAACGGACTACCCCAGCTTTGAGCCAGCATGTCGTAGGTGAAGTGGACGATGGGCTTTCCGTCGCCGCTTCCTTTTGCATCCAGGCAGTGAACCAGTCCTGAAAAGTCAGCGATGTACAACAAATTGTCCTTGATCGCGACGGTGCCGCAGCTGCGATGCATTTCTTCCTCGAAGTCGATTTTGCCGTCTCCGTTGCGGTCGGCGGGCTGGTAATGCCAGACGACAGCCGAGTTAGGATTGTCGACAGCGACTTCGCCGTTCTTTTCTTCGACGGCCTGAATTCTCTTGTGGGGAATCGGTGTTCGTTTTCCTTCCTGGACTTTCATCGCCAGTTCGGCCGAGGTATCACCGCGTTTGGTTGGATCGATGCACCACAAATGGCCTCCGCCTTCACCGTGTTCGGGATCTTGTCCGACAGCGATGTACACCAGGCCGTCATAGATGACCGGTGTGGCGATGATGTTGTTCCGCGTGCCTTCGCCGCCCAGCACCCACTTGGAGGTTTTCGGATTGCAGTCGAATTTCCACAACATCTCGCCTTTGCCCGAGCTGCCCTTATCGGCTTTGAAGCTGTACAAGATCCCGTCGCCACCGGCAAACAGCACCTGGGGCACGCCGCCAAGTTCAGCCACCGCGGGGCTGGACCATTGACCGTGCAAGATGTTGGTGCCGGGAGAATTATCGGTCCAGTAAACCTCACCGCTGTTCTTGTCCATGCAAAAGAACGATGGAGCAGCGGGCGCGGGCAAGTTGATGTGTGACTCGTCCAATCCGTTGCTGGTGTTGACGAACAGCAGATCGCCGTAGCTGGTGACGCTACACGAGCACATGTTGTGTTGGCTGGTGCCCAGTTCCTCCATCATGTTGAAGACCCAGATCACGTCGGCCTCACGTTTATCAGCGGCACCGAGAGTCTTGAAAAAGGTGATGCGTGGTCCGATCTGCTTGATCGTCAGTTCGCGATCGACACCGCCAAAGGTGCCGGTTGCCGTCCACGCTTTTCCTTCGGCGACGGTTGTGATCTTGGCGTCCCCATCCAATGCTTCGCCGGCATTGCTGAGCATCTCTCTGGCCGCGTCGGTCAGCTTGCCGTCACCGAGTGCTGACAGCAATTCGGCATGGATCTCGGCCGTCTCTTCGGTTTTCATGATGTTGCCGACGGGAACGACATCGTTCTTCAACGGACCGTCGTCTTCGTCATCGTGAAAGCCGTTGGTGTCCAAACAACGGACTTCTCCTCGGCTGGTCACAAACCACAATCGTTCGCCTTCGACCAACGGAGCACAGCAGATGCCCTGCAGCGGCCAGTCATGAACGCGGCCTGTGATCAGTTTTTCACTGCTGTGCTGCCAGAGGAACTCACCGTTCTTTTCATCAAAGGCCAGCAAACATCCCAAATCGACTTTGCTGGGATAGCGTTTCAGGTGGCCGGCTCCATTGTTGGTGCCGACAAACACGCGACCATCAGCGATCACGGGGTTGCCGTAGGTCTGACTGCCCAGCGACGCCCACCAGCGGATGTTCCGCGCTTTGCTATTATCCCACTCTCCCGTGCGACGATCAAATTTGCCGATGTTCCACTCGATCGGCAGGTTCTTGACGTTGGGGGCGTTATTCTTCAGCCGTGTTCCGCCCCACTGCGGCCAATCGCCACCGGCGGAGAGGACTTGATCCGGCTTCGCGAATTCGTTGACCGAAACCAAAGTCGACGCGGCGGGTAGGGCCGATTCCGCGGCAACCGTCACTTCCGAAACAACCTCCACCGGTGTTTCCAAGGCCGCTGCGGCCGAGCCGGTCACATTGCTTGGGGCCGCCGCTTCGCTCGCGTCCAGGTCGCTACTTTCGGCGGGCAGGTCGCTGGCCTCAGCGGTCACGTTGTTGACCGGCGTCGTGTCGATATCGATGTTGACAGTCGCTGGCGGCCGACATCCGCTGGAAAGTGTTGTGAACAGGATGCCAAGTAAGGTGCCGGTACCCATGGCGGACCAGGCTGACAAATGTTGTTTTCGCATGAGAATCATTTGCGTGAGTTAGGTTTGGGATTTTGAAGTTGAAGGTTCGGCAAGCAAACGGTCAAGGATCGTTGGCCGTGACTTCGACATTGTCCAAGTACAATTCGGCAACTTTGGCGTTGCCGTACAGACCGGGACTTGCGTTTAAATTCGGAGACTCGTCACGCGCTGTGACGGTCCATTTTTTGGGTTCATCTTCGTCTCGAGGCCAGACTTTGCCGCTCAGAACAGCGACGGCATCTTTTCCTGTGCCTTCGATTTCAGCGCGGAATTTCATCCGGTACCAGGTGTCCTCTTTCCAGGGAAAGCTAACGGTGGAGGCCATTCGCAGTTGTGCGGACCAGGTTCGGATCTGCAATTGTTGGCTTTCGCCCATCAGATCCAAAACGTATCCGTGAGCCGTCAAGCCAATGTCGGGAAGCTGATCACTCATCCGTGCGCCACGAACATCAGCGCTGATCGTGTAGTTAGACAGATCGCTGTGTCCCATCCACGCGCGGCTGCGAGCGCCCTTGGGAATGGTGGTGATTTTGGTCAGCGCTGGGGAGCCATCGATTTCACGAATCACATGTCGATAGCGGGCACCCACCCAAGAAACGGGCGGATCATCCAAATCATCAAAGGTGAATTTCCAGGGCAGCGCCGGGACAATTCGAACGCGTACCGTACCGGTTGCCCCGCCCACCTTTGCCGTAATCGTGGCCGCGGTGTGGGCGGCGTCTGTGGATGCGGTGAATGTCGATCCATCCACGCTGCCCGGGCCGTCGACTTCGTAACTGACTTGGCCGGGGTCATCCAGTCGCTGACCGAGCGCGTTGAAGACATGGGTGGTCAAATTCAGCTTTTCTCCGGGGTGCAACAGAGCCTCGGCCGGAATCGTTTGCACTTGAGCGACCGCCGTGTTCTGACTGACCGGCGTTTCATCGCCGAAGGCATCGGCCATCGAAACGGCTACCTGTTTCGCTTCAGCACTGCCAACGCAGTACAGCGCTGTCGTACTGGGAAAGTACAGCCGCCCAGCGGCCAGGATTGGTGAGCCGGCGAAGCCTGTGTCCCGCACCCGGCCTTTGCTGAGCACCTCGAAGCCGTCCTCAGTCGGCTCGACGATAGCCCAGCGTCCGTTTTCGGTCAGTACATAAATCTTGTGGTCGGCATGCAAAAGTGCCGCTCGCTGTCGGCTGCCGACAAAGGCCTTTTGTTCGACCAGCGGCTCTCCGCTGTCGGCATCGAAGACCCACATCTTGCAGCGGTCATCAACCAGATACAAGCGATTGTCGATCAACACCGGCTCGCTGTACCCGGCCACGACTTCCAACTGCTTCCACAACTCTTCGACTTTGGTGTCGTCCCCGCTTCCGCTAACCTTCAAACCGACAACCGTTCCCATCACGTTGTTGAAATCGCCAATGTTTTCTTCACTTTGACTGGCAAACACGCGATTACCCACGACCAGCGGGCTGGCAAAGATTCCCCGCCGGGAAAGTGGGTATCGCCAAAGTTGCTTGCCGGTTCGCGGCTGGAATCCCCAAATCGCGCCGTCGCCAGTGCCCATGATCAGTTGTCGTTGACCATCGATTGTGACGATGCTGGGAGCGGAATAGGTCGTGTCAAAAGGCAAATCTTTGGTGCCGCTGAACCAAACCACCTGGCCGGTCCGTTTATTCAGCCCCAACAAGCGATGGTTGGGTTTGGCCGCATTTCCCCAGTTGATGATGATCCCGCTGATGATCACCAGATCTTCGTGAACAACCGGAAAGTTGGTTCGGCCTCCATAGGTACTGAGCATGCCGAATTGCTCGTGCAGCGGAATCTGCCAAACCAACTCGCCCGATTCGCCGTTGATGCACATGAAGATGTCACAGGAGCCGAGGACGTACACGTTGCCGGTCTCCGGATCACCCACCGGACTGCTCCAGCCGACGCGTTCCGCGGGTACGTCCGAGAGCCACACGTTGTAGCGATGCTGCCAAAGCGTCTCGCCCGTCTTGGCGTCCAAACAGACCAGACGTTCGCCTTCCCGCGGCGTGCCTGCTTCCGCCCGCTGGATAGTGTACAAGCGACCGTTCATGACGATCGGCGTACACGGTCCACCGATGTCTTCCCGCTTCCAGAGCAGATTGCTGCCCTCACCACCCTCGGGGTCCCAAGACTCCGGCAGTCCGCTCGCTTCGGCGGTTCCATCAAAGCTGGGACCTCGCCAATAGGGCCAATCAGCGGCCTGGGTCAGCGAGCTGAGGCCTGCCACGCAAAGGGCACTTAAGCACAGGGAGTGGGTCAAAAGATATCGCATCGGTAAATCTCGTCAGTCGTAATGGTCCTGATGATGTATTAACGCGGGTCCATGACAAGCTGTTTCGTTAAGCTCCGGGCAAATCGCTGCAAATTCGCCGCCCCGCGACATATTGTCAGTCAAAGTGCTCGTCAGTAGGGTCGAAATTCGGAGTGCAGATGATCAAAACGCGCATCCGGCCGATCGCGCGATGCCTGACTCCCGGTGGGATCAAAATGGACATTTGAGGACGAACCGCATGCTGCTGGCCGTCCAACTCGATCGCAGCATCAGCAGAGCACTCCAGGATTACGTAAACCTCCGTATGGTGACGGTGATAATGAACCTGGGCGTCTTGGCTGATGTCGGTCAGATGCACAGTACCAGGAAATTCTTCCCGATCCGCAAAGGCTCGCCTGGCTGTTCCGCACGGGCAAGCCACGGCAGGCAACTGGGTCAAATCGACGATTTCAGGTTGGGTCGTTGTTCTCTGAACCATCATACGGTAGCGATCAAACTGGGGTGGCCCATGGGGGGGTCAGTCGGTCGGGCCCTCACTCAGTCCAGGGTTGCTTTGGGTAGACGGCTCTCGCCGTTGGGGGAAGGTGGATTTGAGCTGCCGAAACGGTGACGTTCCGGAACGATCCCGCCAATCGCTAGCAAATAGCGTCGTTTGGATCAATTTGTGAACGGCTATGCAGTTTATACCGATCAACCCTGATGTGCCACGCGCGCATTCCGGTGAACGTGTTCGCTCGGTAAATACGGGCGATCCGGTGCAAACCGTAAATCCTAACAAGCGACCGAAAATGCCGTGGAACACTGATTGAATCCAATAGCAGGGCCGATAGCTCTACTGATTCACTTTGTGGAACCCCGTGGCTCGTGGCCGCGGAGCCCCAAGTGTATGACCCAAAGGTCCTGACACTGGAAGTTAGGGTCTTGTCAGTGGTTTTGAAAATCGAAGTCGTAGAAACCGATCGCCGACCCGTTCCCTTGGGTCGGCACGGGAAACGGCGGTCTGAGCGAAGTCGGCGGGCTGGGTGTCCCGCACCCGACCCGTTTGTGTCCGTCGCTCAACAGGTGTGATCGCCGGCAACTTCGTCCAGCGACTGCACCTGGAGAACCCCGATATCGGTCTCACGGCGTTGATGATCGGCTCACTGCAAAAAACGATCCGCGTAATTGAGTAAGGGAGACGTGGCTCTAATGAAGCGGTTAATATTTACCTTGGCACTCGTGGTTGGCGTTTGTAGCCAAAGCAACGGGTTTGATCTTTTGGACCGAATGCTCGGTTGTGGCGCTAAGAAAAGTGCCTGCTGTGACACTGCCCCAGCTTGCGGCTGCGAAGCCGCTGGATGTGACAGCGGATGTGCAGCAGCTGCTGATTGTTGTGCCGCCGCTGCCCCTGCATGCGGATGTGAAGCTGCTGGTTGTGATGGCGGCTGTGCTGCCGCTTGCGAACCAGCATGCGGTTGCGAATCGCAACGCGGTTGTGGCTTGTTGAGCGGATTGGGCGGCTGCCTTGGCGGCAACAATGGCTGCGAAGCCACTTGCGGCTGCGAAGCTGCTGCTGCTGGCTGCTGCGAAGCTCCAGCTTGTGGTTGCGAAGCTGCTGCTGGCTGCTGCGAAGCACCTGCTTGCGGCTGCGAAGCTGCCGGCTGTGATAGCGGTTGCGACAGTGGCTGTGGCTCAAGCCGCGGCGGCCTGTTGGCTAAGTTGTTCAGCGGCAAGAGCTGCTTGGGCGGATGCACGAAGAGTAGCTGTGACAGCTGCTGCGAAGCTCCGGCTTGCGGTTGCGAAGCTGCTGCTGCTGGTTGCTGCGAAGCTCCGGCTTGCGGTTGCGAAGCTGCTGCTGCTGGTTGCTGCGAAGCTCCGGCTTGCGGTTGCGAAGCTGCTGCTGCTGGTTGCTGC